>NZ_JCACLG010000026.1:0-88256 GCF_059505785.1 Kastovskya adunca
TGACCCAAGAATCCCACGGTTTTAGCTTTTAGCGCAACCGTGGGAGTGTCAATAAACCTTTAGCCGCCAATTTGTGACATTGTGCGAGTGTAAGTGCCGGCTGTTCCGGAATCTCGCTGTTTATAGTTGATTTCGGGTTTGAGGAGCAAGAGTTCTCTGACTTGCTCTCTCAAGTCAGCCAGGTTGACACCGCTACGCAGGGCAGTTTTTAGGTCAATTTGACCCGTTTCGTTGAGCAGACAAGGGCGTAGCCAACCGTCGGCAGAAAGACGCATCCGGTTACAGCGATCGCAAAAACATTCCGACATCTGACTGATAAAGCCCAAAGTTCCTTTAGCGTTGGGAATCTGGAAAACATCCGCCGGGCCGTTACCCCGGACGTGGGATTCCATTAAACCGAACGCCTGACAGATACGTTGCCGCAACTCCTCCGACGGCACCCATGCCCGCTCTCCAAATAATTCTGGATTGCCAATCGGCATAAATTCAATGAATCGGACGTGCCACTGCCGTTCAATGGTTAAGGCAGCTAAATCCAGCACTTCTTGGTCATTTACTCGCGGAATTACCACTATATTCAACTTTAGGGGATCAAAACCGACGCGGTGCGCGGCTTGAATCCCGTCCCAGGTTTGTTGCCAACGCGATCGCCCCCGGTTGCCAATAATTTTGTCAAAGGTCTCTGGAGCCAGAGAGTCTAGACTAATATTGATCCGCCGCAACCCCGCATCATAAAGGTCTTGTGCCATTCCCGCCAGTAAAAAGGCATTCGTCGTCATTGCCAAGTCTTGGGTTTCGGGAAACGAAGCGATCGCCCTGACTAAGTCCACCACTCCCGGACGCAGCAAGGGTTCCCCCCCAGTGAGGCGAAACTTCCTAAATCCTACCGGGATAAAAACTTCCCGCAGTAAAGTTAGCAGTTCCTCATGAGCTAGCAATTCCTGGCGCAGAATATAGTCGAGTTCTGTCCCTTCCGGCATACAGTACTGACAACGGAAGTTACAGCGGTCAATCAGACTAATTCGGAGATAATCGACGGTATTCATGAGTATTCTGCGATTGAGTACCAGGATATAAGCGGCTACGCAGATAAATCACCTGTGTCTGATAACCAAATATTGAAGTCTGTCTAATTTAGAATTCAAAACTCCTTATTCCCCATCTTAGCGAGGCAGGCGAATTGCCAGTCTCACCGCTTGCAAAAAGACAGGTTGCGGCGGTTTGACAGGTGGGAGGAAAATTGGTTTGCGAAAAATCTGAAAAACCTTCAGCGATCGCACTAACTGCATCACGGGTTGAGAGCGTTGTTCTAAAACGAACACCAAGGGTAATAAAGCCACCAGCCGTAAGACCCCAGAGAGGGCAAATAATCCTGGTAGACCCCCAAGATGACTAAACTGCGCCAGAAAACCCCCGCTAGCAGTTCCCATGGCTCCAGAAACACCCATAATCGCCGCCGCGATCGCAAAATACGTTGATTGAGAACGAACCGGAGCAACACTCATCTGCATATTGTTGTTGCATAAGTCCACAGCAGCAAAAGCTCCACCACTAAATAGGTGAATCAAAGGGAGCCAAACCCACAATGACATGGAGTTTGCCCCAGCTTGCAGCCACAACAAAGGTACAATCGCCGCTAAAATCCCTACCAAAATCAAAATCGGGCGATTGCCAATCTTGTCCGCGAGCTTTCCCCACATCACCAACATCAGCAAATTTGCCCCAGCTGTAAAGCTGCTGTAGAGCGTCACCACGCTGACATCAAGCTGTAGGTTGTCCAGCATGTAGATATTAAAAAACGGAGCGCTGAGGTTTACGGCAAATGTCCATAGTCCGCAATACACCAAAAATGTCAAAAAATTCCGGTCTTTTAACCAGCCTTGTCCCGATTGGCTGCTAGCGCTACTCGCAACACCTGGACGCTCTGGCAAGGGCGTTTGGGGATTGATATCCACCATAAAGCCCTGAAAGACCAAGCTAATTAACCCAGCAATCACCCCAATAAACAGCACCACGCCGTAGCCTTGGATTGCTCCTCCCCGCCATACCGATACTCCCAGCCCCAGCAGTGGCACTCCCACTAAGTTAATCAAATTAGCCGCACTACTACGAACACCGAAATATCGCCCTCGCAACTGTTGCGGTACTAATACGGCAATCCAGCTCAACCAAGAGGCACTTCCCAAGGCATTGAAGATATGGCTGGCTAGAACGATGCCCAATGTCCATAGGACGATGTGATGGTGTTCTGTGTGGGCGTCACTCACCTGAGTAATCCCCAGCACCAAAACGAGCCAAAGGAGCCGCGAAAAGCCAAAAACCCACAACCCATAGCGATAACGGCTGCTAGTTTGAGCAGCCAGGTAAGCACCCAAGGGTTGCAGCAAATTCACTAACATGGGAACTGAGGCAAGCAAACCAATTTCTACACTCGTTGCTCCGAGTTCCAACAAGAAATTAGTCAGCAAAATCCCTGTGGTAGTGCTGGTGAAGATGGCAGAAAAGACGCCATCAAAGGTAGAGGCTCGGAGACTGGTGCGAACGGCTGTCTTAGAACGATTCAGCGGCTGGGAAAGAATCACTGCCTCTGACGATGCTGGATTGAGAGAAATCTCCGGGGATGGGGGAAGAAGTGTTTCTTCTCCTACACCGACATCGACGACTTGCCTAACCATTGTGGTTAACCTGCCTGGGTAATGCTTTGAACAATAGGTATTAAGCCCCCGGCGGAGCATCACTCAACAGAAAGAAATGGTTTTAAACACTTTGTAACCTAGAGAAGGATGTGGTAATCCTCTAGGAATAGACCATCGCCTAAACCACTCGTCGTACAGCTCATCCTGGCGACCGTTCGCGGGACTAGCAAAAAAAAAACTCAAGCGTTCCTGCCCACAAGGGGAGTCAGTGCTTGAATCAATATTTAAATTTGATTAAGGCTAACACAATGCTACAGGCAGTAGCGTTAGAAATAGGACGCCCTAGCAACTAGGTTGATTCGGCTAATCTCTTATATGTGAGGACTATTAGAGCGATCGCAAACCTCATCCCCAAAAACAATATGGCAAAAGAGCAACAACTAACCCTCCTTGAACAAGGAGTAGACACCTGGAATCAGTGGCGAGAAACTCAACCAAGCGCCAACTTAGATCTCAGCAGTGCTGTATTGAGTCAGGCAAACCTCGGTGGGATCAACTTCCGGGGTGCGATTCTACGCGGCTGCGATTTTAGCGAAGCAAATCTTCTGGGAGCAGATTTGCGGAGTAGTGATTTGCAGGGTAGCAATCTCCAAGGGGCTTACTTGAGTCAGGCAAACTTCAGCGAGGCAAATCTCACGGAAGTTAACTTCAGCAGCTCTTACTTGTTTGAAGCGAATTTAAGCCGAGTCAACTTGACGGATGCCAATTTGCAATGGGTTTACCTGGGTAGAGCCGATCTCAGTGGTTCTTACCTGATTGGCGCAGATCTCAGGGATGTAGACTTGCGGGGCGCTTGTCTAGTCGGAGCCAACCTCAGTCAAGCCGACTTGCGCGGGGCAAATTTAATTGGGGCAGATTTACAGGGAGCAGATCTAAGCGGGGCAGATCTAAGCGGGGCAGATCTAAGCGGGGCAAGGTTGCTCAAAACGAACTTTATGGATGCCAATTTGGCAGGATGTTCCATTTACGGCATTTCCTCTTGGGGTTTAAATCTAGAAGGGGCAAATCAATCCAGCCTGTCGATTACACCCTTAGGTGAGCCAATCGTTACTGTTGATTACCTAGAAGTTGCCCAGCTTATCTATTTGCTTTTAAATAACCAAATAATTCATCAGGTTGTTGATCAAATTACTGCCCAAGTTGCTTTGATTGTTGGTAACTTTGCGACTCCAGAACGCCAGGACTTTCTGGAAGTGCTGCGGGAGGCGCTGCGGAACCAAAACTATGTGCCCATTGCTCTAGACTGCCACACTGATGTTAGTAAGGACTTGAAGATTGAAGTCCTATTTACCCTCGCCGGGATATCTCAGTTGATCATTGCTGATGCCACTGATGCCCAGCATCTGTTCAAAGAGTTGCAGCAGATTGTACCGAAGTTACCATCGATCCCCGTGCAGCCTTTAGTGCAGGTTTCCAGTGAGAAAAAATCGGATTTGTTGAGCGAAATTCAATCCTGTTCCTGGGTGTTGGAACCTTACCACTACAACACCTTGGATGATGCCCTTGCTGCTCTAGACAGCAAAATTATTACCCCGGCGTATTTAAAGGCAAGGGAAATTAGGGATAGGGGCTAAAATTTAGCGATCGCTTCTTACACTTAGGGCGATCGCATCCTCCCCCATAACACCTACTTCATCCCTATAATGACTGGCTCTCAACCGCGTTCTGGATACACTTTACCTGTGTTTGCTTGTGCGGCGGCGGTGGCGGCGCTGCGCTGGTTACGTGAAGACACTCAACCCTTTAAGGCTGTGTCTATCGATTTGATTGCACCTGCCCAAACGGTAGAGATTCCCATTGAACAAGTAGCAAGATTTGGTAAAAGAAAAGCGTTAGCCGTTACCCGTAGCGATCCGGGCGATAATCTCGATCTGACTCGCAACACACCCATCTGGGCTTTAGTAGAATTGCAGCCAAAAACGCCCCAAACGCCAGAGTCGTCCATTATCCTCGAAGGCGGTGAGGGTATTGGGCAACAACTACAGGCGGGAAGGAAAGCGGCAATTTATGCCTATGCCGAGCGCTTATTACGAGAAAATCTCAAGCGTCAACTAGTACCGAACGAAACAATCAAGGTGACAATTATCCTCCCGGAAGGGCGTCAGTTGGCTTTAAGGACATCTAATGAGGCGTTTGGGGTGGTGGAAGGACTGTCGCTGCTGGGAACAACGGGGATTTCTCAGCCCTTGAGCGCACCGGGGCAATTGGAAGCGTACCGGGAGAATTTAGCCCGGAAAGCTGGGAAGTTTGACTGCTTAGTGTTTTGTGTTGGGGAAAATGGCTTGGATTTGGCAGAGAAACTGGGGATAAATCCGCAGCAACTGGTGAAAACAGCGAACTGGTTGGGGCCATTGCTGGTAGCGGCGGGGCTACAGCAGGTGAAGGCAATTGTGTTGTTTGGCTACCACGGGAAGTTGATTAAGCTAGCGGGAGGAATTTTTCACACCCATCACCATCTAGCAGATGGACGATTAGAAATTCTCACGGCTCACTGTGCCAATCTTGGTTTACCGACGCCGCTACTCCAGCAGGTATTTGCCTGTAGTACAGCAGAAGCGGCGTTGCAGTGCTTGCGGGATGTAGATGCCGGAACTGGAAGTAATTGGGTACACCGGGTTTATGAGGCGATCGCGGCAACCATTGACACCCGTACCCAGGCTTACATCCACAAACATAGCCAGCAAACCCTGCAAGTGGGTTCGGTGCTATTCGATCGCCACCGCGAAATTATCGTCAAGAGCCAAAACGCTGCGGTGTTATTGCCTCGATTATGTTAACTTTGAAGGAATATCTATTGGTTTAATCTATAGAAACCATTGAGTTTCAACCTATCTATTCATAGAATAGATTCTCGCTTTCAAGGACATACTTTGACAGCGAGATTTTTGTACTTTATACCATTGACAGGACTAACATATCAGTGAAACTACAGACAGAGAAATTGCCTGAAACTGAGTCATTAGGGCAGCTCAATCGTCAAATAATTGTGATTTTGGACTTTGGCTCCCAATACTCAGAACTAATTGCTCGTCGCATTCGCGAGACACAAGTTTATTCGGAAGTTCTTTCCTACCGCACCACGATTGAACAACTGCAACAACTCAACCCCAGAGGCATAATCCTTTCCGGTGGCCCTAATTCCGTCTATGACGAAGGTGCGCCTCAATGTGACCCGGAAATTTGGGACTTAGGTATCCCCGTCTTGGGCGTTTGCTATGGAATGCAGCTGATGGTGCAACAGCTTGGAGGGGAAGTTGTCAGGGCAAAGCGAGCCGAATATGGTAAAGCTTCGCTGTTAATTGACGATCCCACAGATTTGCTCACCAATGTGGAAGATGGCTCGACAATGTGGATGAGCCACGGCGACTCCTGTACCAGGCTTCCAGACGGGTTTGAGATTTTGGCACATACTGAGAATACACCTTGTGCGGCGATCGCCCACCATGAGAAAAAGTTCTACGGCGTCCAATTTCACCCGGAAGTAGTCCACTCCGTATACGGTCTGGCGCTAATTCGCAACTTTGTTTACCATATTTGTGACTGCGAGCCTACTTGGACAACCGCTGCCTTTGTGGAGCAATCGATTCGGGAAATCCGCGCTCGGGTTGGAGAGAAGCGGGTGCTGCTGGCGTTGTCTGGTGGTGTAGATTCCTCCACCCTCGCCTTCCTACTCCACAGGGCAATTGGCGACCAACTCACCTGCATGTTTATCGATCAAGGATTCATGCGGAAAGAGGAGCCAGAGCGATTGGTGAAACTCTTTAAAGAGCAATTCCACATTGGGGTAGAGTATGTTAACGCCCGCGATCGCTTCCTAGAAAGACTGGTTGGCATCACTGACCCGGAAGAAAAGCGCCGCCGCATTGGTCACGAATTTATTCACGTCTTTGAAGAAGAATCCAAACGCCTTGGCCCCTTTGACTACTTGGCACAAGGCACCCTCTATCCCGACGTAATTGAATCAGCAGATACCAACATCGATCCCAAAACGGGAGAGCGAGTTGCTGTCAAAATTAAGAGCCATCACAACGTCGGTGGATTACCCAAGGATTTGCGCTTCAAGCTCGTTGAACCTTTGCGGAAACTCTTCAAAGATGAAGTGCGGCAAGTCGGTCGCTCCATCGGTTTACCGAAAGAAATTGTCAGTCGCCATCCTTTTCCTGGCCCCGGTTTAGCGATTCGCATCATCGGTGAAGTCACTTCTGAGCGCTTGAATATTCTGCGCGATGCTGACTTTGTCGTTCGCGATGAAATCAATAAGCAAGGGATGTACCACGATTTCTGGCAGGCATTTGCGGTGCTGCTCCCGGTGCGGAGTGTCGGTGTGATGGGCGACCAGCGTACCTATGCCTACCCCATCGTCTTGCGCTTAGTCAGCAGCGAAGATGGCATGACCGCTGATTGGTCGCGGGTTCCCTATGACTTGTTAGAAACTATTTCTAACCGGATTGTCAATGAAGTCAAAGGTGTGAATCGGGTGGTTTATGACATCACCTCCAAACCCCCTGGCACTATTGAGTGGGAATAGTCCAGCATCAGTAACCAGAAAGACAGATACCATCAAAACCTCGACAAGTTGGCAGAAATTATCAGGGGTCAATTTGCACTAATTAACCCCTGATCGTCTTTAAGAATCAGGTTGGTTTATGCCCATTGATTGATCGAGTACTGAGAATTAGGCGACTATGTAAAGATTCAATAAGCTTAGCTCTAACTTACATAAAGATCAGATTTGTTTTTGTCAAAAATAATGTTGACAAGATTACCTTTTCTTTAGTTTCTGTGGAAAACTAACGCCTAAACTGTGGAAAAGTATCCCTATCTGTGGAAAACACGTAGTTAGGCTCTAGTTGTTCTATTGTCATCTCCTTAAAGTTTTTCCTGCTGTGCCACCTGCCGCACCTGCTCGACATCCAAACCTAGCGCCTCAGCAATTTGTTCTACCGTCGCTCCTAAATTCAGCATAAAGGGTACAGATTCTAGCTTGCCTTCTTGCCTACCTTCTTGCCTACCTTGTTGCTTGCCTTCTTGCCTACCTTCTTCTAAAGCCTCCTGATAAACTCTTGTCTGTTTTAGATCGCTCAAACTAAACATTGCTTCAATCTCCCTACGACTGATCCGTGGCAACTTGTAAACCAAAATCGTTTCGATTAATTGAAGGAGTTCTCGCCTTTGTGGCTCGTCTCCTATTTCAACTTTAACTCTCTCGATTAATTCTCTTCCTTGTTCTATAGCTGTCTCTTCCCGTGCAACCACTAATTGGATTGTCGTGATGCCGAGGGATTGCTCTGAGGTTTCTCCAAGTTCATCAAGGTAAATTCGGGACACCCGCTCAGAATTGAGCAACTCACTATAGCGCTCTGTTTCCCCGGTATCCATACTTCTACGGGGCAAAATTACCGCGCCACGCCAATTATTATCCAATTCGGTTTTGTCGAGGTAGAGGAAGATTTCGCTAAAAAAGCGAGAGTACAATCGGGCGTCGGATTGAAACTGCACTTCTACAAAGTAGATGGGTTGCTCTCGTGCGTCAGCCGCAGGAAGAAATACTCCATCAATCCTGAAAGATAGTTGCTTGACTTCAACAGAGGCAAATTGATATCTATCTGCCTCTTGTGGAGGGTGGTTGATGAGTTCAAAAAATATGCTGGGAAAGGACTGAAAGAGACGGTAAAAGATTGTGTCTGTTTTCACGCAATTATTCGGTTTTTAACAAAAAATAGCTGAATTTTTGATAATTCTAGCCTTATGAAAAGCCTTCGGTGAAGCGGAGCAAGATTCCCCCATACTTTGTACGCAACCAAGAATGGAAGTTTTTTTTCCAGAACTCAGGACTCAGCACTACTTTCAAAGCTAATGCGATCGCGCTGGTACTCTGGCGGTTCAACCGTGAATTAACACCCTGACTGGACTGTATCGTTCTTCCAGACGGGCTTCCACTTCTTCCGTAATGGCGTGAGCGGTTTCGACATCCTTGGCATCAACAATTAAATGCATTTCAACAAATGCTTGTCGCCCTAACAATCCACGGGAGGCGATGTCGTGGCATTTGATGACGCCGGGAACTTGCAGGGCGATCGCATAAATCGCTTCCGGCGCGAACGCCATTTCATCTACCAGCCACGGCAAATTCTCCCGCAACAGTTCCGATCCGGAAATATTGACAGGAGTGAGACTTGTAAAAACCCGCTCGAGCGCGCTCTGGCAATGATTCTGGCTCTCTTTACTAGCTAAAAATTAACTTGCTTTTTGGGATTGATTCTAATCATAAATGTCAAGGAAGCTGATTGTTTGGTAGATTCTTTCAGGGGCTTAAAAACACCTGCTAGCATTAACCTCAAAAAATTAAGATTCATTACTTATGGCATTACCGCAACTCACCCTTAACTTGACTCAGGGTTCTGTCTCGTTTAATTTCACCCCCGATGCAGCCAAAGATCTACAAACGGCGATCGCCCAACTGATGGAAAGCCTGAAAGTAACAACGCAGGCAAAAGGTAGCGGTAGCAAACCCAGCCCCCAAAAACCGACGGAGTATCAGTTTTCCGGCGGATCGGTTTTTTTGGAGGTTTTCTGCAACCCCAATATTTGGCCGACTCCCTTTGCCGCTAAAGTTCTGATCACCCTGCGGGACGAACATATCCGTCTCACGACAGAAGCGGAACTGACCCGATTGATCGAAGATTTAAGTCAGTATTTAGAGCAGGTTGGCTAGAGTCTTAAATACTGGTTTTTTGGCAACTGCTGTACAATAACAGCGTCAAGCTGCACAACTGCTGGTATTTATCTATGATTGACTTGAAAAAGTACAAGCGTAGGATTGGGCCAGACTTTGCTAAACGCTGGCGGCGACACATAGGCTGTCCCGCTCAAGAAAAATACAACTGCAACAATTTTAGATGAACTCTAATAATCTCCTGAACTTGCTCCACACTGGGTTTCGCGTTTCTCTAGGAGCGACAGCCTCCTTAATGGAAACGGTGCAAGACCCGCAAAAACGCGCCCAGAGTCTTTCTGAGCTGACCAACGAGTTAAGTCAGAAGGCAGCGGAGTGGGAAGAAAAAGGAGAAGTGACCGAGCAGGAAGCACGGCGTTTCATTGATGCGATGTTGCAGCAACGCAGCAGCTCAGGAAGCTCGTCCTCTACCCGCAATAGCACGGTAACTGAACCTATAGCCACTCCGACTAAGCCTACGGCTGCACCCAACGTCCAGCAAGAAATTGAAGCGCTAACCACACAAATCTCTGCTATCCGAACTGAATTGGAAAAGCTACGCCAGTCAGAGTCTAATTCTTGATAACGCTAGGGCGAATTATCTAGCGGTGTAGGAAGAAAATAGCGACTTGATGGAGAGTTGGTCGGCTTGCTGTTTTCTATTGCAGGTAGCTTTAAAATGAGTGCCTAAGCCGCCAAAAAAACTTTTAGTATCAGTCCCTAGAAACTGATGTTAATGCGTGGGTTCTACGACGGGCGGCTTAAGCACCCTCTTTATTTCCCTTCGTGACTTTTGAAAACATAGGGTTAGTAGTGCTTTGCGTGCCAGTTACTCTTGCAAGTACCGCCTATTAAGCAGGAAATAGATTGACGTACTTGAGATGTCAACGGCTACGGGTTGAGAGTAAATTCAGGATCAGTAGGTGAGAGCTGGTTGAGTCGTCTGGGAATTTGTGGATAACTGAGGTGTTGGAATGTTGGGAGTCGTTGCGCTAACCATTTAGTGCAACCTGTCTATTCTCCACACTCAACAACTTAGTCGTTATCCCATTGCTCAGAACCCATCAAATCACCGATGCGATCGCGTAACAAGAAGTTGCAACGCTCTAGTTCAAACTCAATGTAAACCCACTCTCGTGCCGGAATGTATTGGCAAAGCACATAGATGGGTTGCTGGCGGCTAACGATCCCCTTTTCCACAAGCAGGCGTGCTTCGTCTTGGATAATGTCGATCGAGTATCGGACAGAGGGGGCAGATTGCATAGTGTCAACACTCATGAGTCTTAACTTGATAAAGAATCAATCCTTACGATCAACTATAGTCTAAGAATCATTAGCGCGCTAAGAAAATTTATTCAGTATAGAGAGTTACAAAGTAATTCTGTTAGCCCATAGGAATTACAAAACTTATTTAAGTTTTGAAAAAGAAATATCACACCGCCTAAAAAAGGAAACGTTGATGGAGAAGCCTTTGGTGCCGGGGTTTATGTCATGAAAGCTTGACAATGGGCGTTTTAGATTAGCAATAGGTAAACAAAAGATTAAGAGAATTTGCTCATCAGCTAAAAGCTATTTTTAAATAGCACCTTCAGCGCCCGCGCTTGTGCTTCTGGCATCTGCCCGTAGGAATAAATATAAGGCGTTGTTGAAGGTAAATTCGATAAAAACTGCTCTAAAATATACGGGCTACCATAAACGATCAACGCTTGCAGTTCACCCGTTTCTAACAATTTCTTCAACAAGGTTTGTGGGATCAGCGAGAGTCCCGCACTGCCGCGAAATGGGTTGCCCCGAATGAACAGTTGCAGCAGTGTGGCTTGAACATCCGCGATCGCCAGAGCTGGAGTATTACGGTCAACCACTTGCAACGTGTAACCGAACTGTCTTGGTAACGCTACGGCTGGGGTATGGGGTGAGAGAAACCGACAATCCAAAGCGTCATCAACGACAATCAGATTGCGGCGCGGTGGGGTGTCGCTCTCTAAATCAAGGGATAAGGGAACATTACCGCCGTAGCATCCAGAGGCTTCCAGGATGTTAGTAACGGTGCTGAAAGCAGCAGGTTGAGCCAGATGGTCTACGTAGGAAGTCGGCTCAGTTGCGTTTAAGCCTGGGGTAACTTTAGCTTTGGCTTGCCAGATCCGCTCGACGGAGGCTCTGATGCGCTTCTTGGTAAGGCGTCCGCTGGTTACGGCGGCACATACGGCTTGGATTGCCCCGACTGGATCGGCAGGCATCAGCAAAATATCAGCACCCGCTTCCACTGCCATAACGGGGGCTTCATTGGCACCATAGCGATTGGCGATCGCTCCCATCACTAGGGCATCCGTGACGATCAAGCCCTGAAACTGCATTTGCTCCCGTAGCAGATCAGTGAGAATGGGCGGCGATAGGGTAGCAGGGCGCTCTGCATCCCAGGTGGGAATCAGAAGATGGGCGCTCATCACCGTATCCACTCCTGCTGCGATCGCGGCGGCAAAAGGAGGCAACTCAATCTCTGCTAGGTGGAAGGCAGAGTGATCCAGCACAGGCAAATCGAGATGGGAATCCGTTACCGTGTCACCATGACCAGGAAAGTGTTTGGCACTGGTTAAGACAGGATACTGGTGCGCTCCCCGGATAAACGCCGTAGCAAGTTGACTAACGATGTGTGGGTTTTCCCCAAACGCCCTCACATTAATCACCGGGTTGTTAGGGTTATTGTTAACATCCACAACCGGAGCTAACACCCAGTTAATGCCAATAGCGAGGGCTTCGGAGGCGGTAATTGCGCCCATTTGCTCGGCGTAGTCCTGGGCTTGGAGGAGGTTTTGGCAGGCAATCTCCCCAATTGCCATCGGCGGTGGAAACCAGGTTGCGCCGCTGAAGCGTTGCCCTACTCCTTCTTCAATATCAGCCGCAACGAGTAACGGAACTTTTGCATAACCTTGGAGTTGTTGCGATCGCACTGAGAGTTCCCCAGCACTTCCTCCCAGCAAAATTACTCCCCCAACCCCTACGTCTTCCAACCAATGCCGCAATGTGGCGTTAGGAGCCTCCCAGGCAGGGTAGCGAATTTCGTGGTCAAACAGGAAGCCAGAGGCGCGGACAACAAGCATTTGTGCAACCATCTCTTCTAGAGAGAGGTCGTCTAAATCAGGCAAAAATTCCGCCACAAGCTTTATTCTTCTTCTGTTGCTGGGATATAGTCGTCGTCCAATCCTTTGCTTTGGCGTTCCTCATTAAGCTGATTGAGTAACGCCAACATGCGATCGCCCCGTTCAATTCCCTGGTCTTCGACAAACCTCACTTCTGGGGTACGGCGGAGGCGTACGCGTTTGCCTAACTCCCGGCGGACGTAACCCGTAGCTGACTTCAACCCTTCCATTGTCTCAGCTTTGGCTTCGTCGGTGCCGTAAATAGACACAAAGATTTTAGCGTGCTGAAGGTCGCCCGACACATTGACATCAGTGACACTCACCAAGCCTGCACCGACGCGGTCATCCTTAATTTCATGCAGCACCATTTGGCTGACTTCCTGCTGAATCAGCGAGGCAACACGAGAAACCCGACGGCTGGTCGCCATAACTTTACGCTCTCCTTCACTACAAGGTGGACACTCGTTGTCCACAATCCCCAGTCTAGACCGGACTAATGCCTAGCATGGCACGGAGAGTAAATACAATAAACAAAATTCCTCCTAAAGTTACACCAATCAACCCAACGGCGGTCACAGGACGCTCCAAAAGCGGTTTTACCCACAGTAGCAGCGGGTATAAAACCCCCAAAGTGATGGCGACTAGATAACGGGGATAGCGAGAGATATTTGTCCAAAAGTCATCAAACATAAGATCAAAATGTGAGGCTAACAGTCACTATCTCTTAACTGGTAGCATTTGTAAGCGAGTTTCGACAAGTTAAATCTGACACTATCCTCTCATCCCCTGTTTTATGACGGACTGGAATTTAAAAATTGGCTTCCCTGCATAAATTAGAAGCGATAAGAGGGGGGTGAACGATAATACAGGCGTAATTCCTGATCGTTTTCGGTGGCAAAGGTATTGTTAAGACTGATAGGGAGAGGAGGAGATGGGAGGAAATGTAATGGCAACTGACACTCAACAACAGGTATTACCTCGCCCCTTCCTAAAATGGGCAGGTGGAAAAAGTCAGCTAATTCCGCAGTATCGTCGGTATTTCCCGAAAGATTTTCAAACTTACTACGAACCTTTTTTAGGAGGAGGAGCCATCTTCTTTGCTCTCTGCTCTAAATCAGCCATTCTCACAGATATCAATTCGGAATTAATTAACGCCTATCTCTGCGTTCGGGACAAAGTTGAACCACTCATAAATCTTTTGAAAGTACATCAAGATAGGCACGATCCGGAATACTACTATGAAATCCGTTCTGATAAAACTAGGGGAAATTATTTATCTCCCAATGTTGAAAGAGCTGCCCGCCTAATTTATCTCAACAAAACTTGCTTTAACGGCTTATATAGAGAAAATTCTAAAGGTGAGTTTAATGTTCCGATTGGGAAATATAAAAACCCGAAAATTTGTAATCCTGACTTACTTTATGCCGTCTCTCTTGCCCTGCAAAATACCCAGATATTGGTTAGACCCTTTGAAGGTGTCTTATCTGATGCCCAAGGGTCAGATGATTTTGTCTACTTTGATCCTCCCTATCAGCCTTTAAGCCCGACTAGCAACTTTACTGCCTATAGTCGTTCTGCTTTTAGTCAGGATGACCAGATGAGGCTAAAAGAGGTTTTTACAAAACTAGCTAAACGCGGGGTAAAAGTAATGCTGTCTAATTCTGATGTGCCATTTATCCGCGAACTATACAGTGATTTCTCTATCCATACAATCTCAGCGTCGAGGTCAATTAACTCCAATGCCAGCAAGCGCGGCAGAATTACAGAAGTATTAGTGACTTCTTATTAGCACTATCGGAGAAAGTTATCTTTAGTTGTCACTAGCTCTCCGGATATCTGAGTTTATCTATTAGGAAGAATTAAGAAGATAATCAGAAATTTGATGGTTTGTGACTTAAGATAGGAGTTATATACCTTTTTAAACTCCAGTTTGATTTTTACTGGTTCTTGTTCGATCGTTAAATTTTAGTTGGCTAATTGGATATAGAAATATGTGTGGAAGATTCACTCAAAGCCAGCGAGCAGAAGTGATTGCGAAGACATTTCAGGTAGAGAATGTGTCTACCTTAGAGCCTCGCTACAATATTGCCCCAACTCAGTCTGTAGCAACTATTTTACAGCGGGGAGATAAGAAAACACGGCAGTTCAAATTATTGCAGTGGGGTCTGATTCCCAGTTGGGCAAAGGATACAAAGATCAGTTCAAAGTTGATTAATGCCAGGGCAGAAACAGTAGATGAGAAGCCAGCATTTCGGAATGCATTTAAGCATCGGCGTTGCCTAGTTATTGCCGATGGTTTTTATGAGTGGCAGTCTCAGGAAGCTAAACAGCGCAAGCAGCCGTTTTACTGTCGCCTGAATAATGGGGGCGCGTTTGCGTTTGCTGGTTTGTGGGAAAGCTGGAAAGACCCCAACGGCGAGGTGACTGAGTCCTGCACGCTGTTGACGACAGATGCCAATGAACTGATGCGTCCGATTCATAACCGCATGCCCGTGATTTTAAGTCCTGAAGACTACGATCTGTGGCTCGATCCTGAGGTGCAAGAGTCGAAAGTATTGCAGCCGTTGTTGCGTCCTTATGCCGCTGACGATATGCAGGTGTATGCGGTGAGTACGAAGGTGAATAAGGCAGCAAACGATCAAGCCGAGTGTATCCTGAAAAGCTAGAGGCGATCGCTCCTCTCACCCCCACCGAAGATAGGGAAGTATGGCGGTAATTTGTATTTTCCAGTGAGGTTTTGTGAGAGGAGTTGAGGTTCAACCCTGGCAACGATACTGGACTTTGTACTTGGGATGGATACTTGCCAGTGCAACTGGGGGTGCCGTTGTTGGGGCTTTGGAAGCTGGGAGTTTCCAATTCCTAGCAACGTTGGTTTTGACGGGTTTTGTGCTGGGAATTACTCAAGCGTTTATCCTGCGTCGTCGGATTCAACAATCCGGGTTGTGGGTGCTTGCCTGTGCGATTGGTTGGTTTGTCGGGATTAATGCCACAATTCTGCTCAATGGCATTCTCGACCCTACCATTGCACAGTTGACGGCTGTCGGAGGAATCGGTGAGGTCTTTTGGCTTAATGTTGTTCAAGACCTGATAATTTTAGCGGTGATGGGCATTGGTCAGTGGCTGGTGCTGCGGCGTCAGCTTTCCTCTTCCCGTTGGTGGATACTGGCTAGTGCTATCGGTGGAATGATCAAAGGGGCAGTCGGTTCCCTCGTCTGTGCAGCAGCTTGTGAGGCGGTGCAGTTGGCGGCGGGAAACCAAGTTGCTACAGCAATGTCCTACGGTGCGGGTTGGGCGGGTTATGGGGTAGTAACAGGTGTTGTGTTGGTGGGGTTGTTCTCCGCATCAAATGTTGGGGATTAATCAAATCTGGTTGGTTACACCCAGTACTTCAAAATAGTCTGGAGTGGAGTTGTGGTTTATCAGCTTGTCGGTAACTGCGTTGTATCGGGAACAGCCCGTTTTTGCGCTCTGAGTAATGGCTTAATGCGGTTAGAGCGATCGCCTACAGGTCAATTTGAAGACCGCCCTACGGTTGTTGTTTTCACTCGCCCGCAGGCGGTACCGTTCCAGAGGATTGAGACAACGGAGGATGGGGTGCTGCACCTCTACACGGAATTTATCCACCTTGTCTACAGGGCTGACTCAGAGCCACTTAATAACAGTAACCTGCAAATCCACTGGCACTGCGGTGATTACGCTGGCACTTGGATGCCGTCGCTAGTCGATACGAAAAATCTCGGTGGCACCTTTACCAGCCTTGACCTGATTCACCGGGAGTTTCTGCCCCAGGGGGTGCATCCTGCCTCGGTAATGGACGACTATCCCCACACCCAAGAATGGCTGTATACCCCTTTAAAGAGCATCCATCAATACCTGCGCGATCGCGGGGAAACTACCCGTTTTGAAGAACCGCCTTTATGGTATCTCGACCGCTTCCGCCCGGAAGATTTACCAGAAGCCATGCAGGAGTTTCTGGAACAATGGCATCACTTTCCCCCTGGCGTACTCAGCTTGAGCGGTTATCACGTTCTTAATGATTCCCAGAGTGCGCCCATTGCGGATCAGGGGTTAAGCGATCGCGCGGATCAAGATTGCCAAGACTGGTACTTCTTTGCCTACGGTCGCAACTACATCCAGGCGTTGCAGGATTTTGTGCAACTCTGCGGACGCATCCCCATGTTGCCACGTTGGGCTTTTGGGGTCTGGTTTTCCCTGTATGACCAGATGCACGATGATGATTATCGCCAACTCATCAGCACCTTTAAAGAGTGGGAATTACCACTAGATGTTTTGGTTTTGGATGTAGACTGGCACCTGTCCGGCTGGTGTGGTTGGGACTGGAATCGGGACTTATTTCCCAACCCGCAGGCGTTTCTCCAGTGGGCGCATCAAGAGGCGGGGCTGCACATCGGCGCGAATGTCCACGTTGAAGGCGTCCCCCCTACGGATAGCCAATTTGCGGCGATGTGTGAAGCACGGGGACTAGACCCGGAGGCGGTAAAAGCTGGGGAAGTCTTTGCGGTAAAAAACCCGAAAGCCGATTGGATTTTTGAATCTTGGCAACCGGAGGAGACAAAGGGAACGCAAGCCACCACAGAAGAATGGGACGAGGGCTGGCTGCTAGTGAATTTGGCAGAACAGGAAGAAGCGAAGCTATTTATGCAGATGCTACACAGTCCTCGGGAGGAGGATGGCATCGAATTTTGGTGGATTGACGGAGCTAATGCCACCCATGGGGGTGTAAACAAGCAGTTATGGACAAATCACGTCTACTACACCCACCTAGAAGCCAAAACTAACACCCGTGCGGTGATTCTTTCTCGTGCGGGCGGCGTGGGTTCCCATCGCTATCCGGTGCAGTTCTCGGCAGATACCTACTCCCATTGGGAAGTGTTGCAATTTCTCGTTGATTTCACAGCGCAAGCCGGGAATGTAGGGGTTGCATACTGGTCTCATGACCTAGGGGGATTTTTTGGTCACGTCCCTGGCGTTTCCCTGATTGACCCAGAATTATTGGTGCGCTGGGTGCAATTTGGTTGCTGGAGTCCGATTGTACGGTTGCACTCAGACCACGGTCGCCGGGAACCCTGGCTTTATGGGCGTTGGGTACTAGAAGCGGTGCGGAAGGCACTTGCTACCCGCCGTCAGTTAATTCCTTACCTCTATCACTTGAGTCGGGTCGCTTACGATACGGGTTTACCCTTGTGTCGTCCGTTGTATCTGGCGTATCCGGAGGATAAAGAAGCGTATCTAGCATCAACTGAGTATATGTTGGGCAATCACATTTTGGTTGCTCCTGTTGTTGAAGCCGGAGGCTACCGTTCGGTTTATCTCCCAGAGGGCGCTTGGTGGGAGCGTTCAACCCATCAGTTCTTCTCAGCCTCTCAGTATTTAGATTGGTACGCCCCCCTCAACCAAATCCCTGTATTCCTGCGTGCGGGAGCAATTTTACCCCTCGCCCCCGCCTCTCTCCCAGTTGGCACGGCTGCACCAGATACGCTGCTGCTAGAAGTTTATGCCGGAGGAGAAGGTGAACTAGACTTCTACGAAGATGACGGAATTAGCACCGCCTACCGAACAGATAGAGGAAGCGATCGCTTATTTACTCAACGCAGTGAGGGAGAAAGTTGCATCCTTAGTTGCCAAGCCGTTCGAGGCAGTTATGAAGGGATGCCAGCAAAGCGAAATTTCCAGATTCAGTGGATTGGATTAGCACCTAATAGTTTCGTGGAAGTTAGTGGAGTAGAAAACAAGGAAGTGCGTTGGCTAGGGAAGGTTTTAGAGGTGATGCTGCTGGATGTGCCTCAGAGTGCGAGTTGGCAAGTGAGGGTGATGGGGTAGGGTTGGTTAAGGCGATCGCTTCTGATTGGTGGCTGGGGTAATTGTGCAATCCGTGCTAGAAATCCTTAAGAAACTCGATTGACTTTATTTTTTGATTTCTTTAGATAAGACGTAGCCCAAGCATACCGTTGTGAATCTTTTTCCAGCAGGTACTCTACAACTTCACTGCGCTTGTTCTCATCCTTAGCATTCTTGACTACTCGCCTAATTTCAGCATCCTGATCTCTAGGAGAAGCCCCACGTTTGATTGCCTCTTCAAACCAATAATCACCCTTTGAATAATTACCATTACCCCGTTCATAACAAATGGCTCCCATTAACGTATAAGGGTGATGGCTACTAGGCTGGTACTCAATAGCCTTTAGCGCACATTTTTCTGCTTGGCTTAAGTCATCAATATCTCGAAGTGCTCCTCCTCTAGTGGTTAGCAAGGCTGATTTGAGCTTATTTTCTTTGATTTTGTCGAATTTTAGGTTTTCTGTCAGCTTTAATGCTTGCTTGGGTTTACCTGCCTTGCGCCAATGACTGCTAGCGTTCGGCAAGTTCCATTGATTCCCAGTGCGCTGGTATTCCTGCTCAAAGAAAAGTGCTTCTAGCCTATAGAAAGCCCGAGCAATCTTACCCTCAAAAAAAAGAAGCTCCTCTTCTATTAGCTGAACAACCAATACTGGATCTAACCTTTCTTCTCTTTCCAGTTTTTGCATTATTGTGTAAAACGGGTCAAGAGGCAATTCATTTCTAGGATCTAGAATTCGATACTTGACCTTTAACAAGGCAAAATGCTTTTGTTGAGCAAAAGTAATTACCTCTTCACGTCCATTCTCTTTGAGCCACTCTATCTCTGACTCCTCAAGCTGCTCTCCCGATTCAATCTTAGACTTCAGACTAGCCGCGCGTTTATCTTGAGCAATGGTAAGCGTACCAATCAATTTACGCTTTTTCAGGAAGTTAATATCCTGCTCACCTAGCTGATTGTTTAATTCAAGTTGTTTGAGAACTTTGTATAGGTGACTAGAAGGTGATGAATCCTCATGTTGTGTAGCTTTGTACTTTACCTTCAGTTTGGCAAAGTGACGCTTTTTTTCAATCTCCAGAATAATATCAAGCGTCTCGGTAAGTTCATTTTGCTCCAGCCAGTCTATTTCCAACTCACTTAATTGCTTATCTGCATTCAGATTTTGCAGAATGGGATACAAAGGACTGGATGCAGATGAATCTAGGTGTTTAGTTGCTTGGTACTTATTCTTTAGTTGGGCAAATTCGGCTTCCCTTGCTGCCTCTCGTCGCTGGAAGATTTCTAGAGTTTCAAAAAGTTCGTGTTTTTTTAGCCAGTTAACGTCTGAATTGTTTAACGATTCTTCGGCGTCTAGCCGTTTGAGGATTCTATATAGAGGACTATCGGGTGATGAGTCTTGATGTTTAGTCGCTTGATACTTTGCTTTCCATGTGGCAAAGTATTCCATCTGTCGAGTGATTGCAATTGTCTCAGTCAGTCCCTGAAATTGCAGCCATTTAACTTCTGTATCAGTTACTTGATTTTCTGATTCTATCCGGCAAAGGATAAAGTAAAGAGGGCTTGTTTCCCAAGAAATACGATGGTTTTTTGCTTTGTACCTAGACTTTAAATTATCAAATTCTAATTCTAATTTTCTGAGTTCTTTTTCTCTAAGTCTGTGTTCCTTCCGAATAGCTTCAATCGTTTCTAAAAGTTTATGATCTAGCAGCCAATTCCGCTCTATTTCAGTTATCTCAATTCCTAAATCAGCTTTTCGCAGAATGAGATACAGAAGGCTGGAGGGTGAAGAATCGTCATAGGTTGTGGCTTGGTACTTGGACTTGAGGGTAGCAAAATGTTCCACCCGTGCTTGAGCCTCGTTGTTCATAAGTAATAGATGGCGCGATCGCACCATCTCAAGTCATTATAAATTTCACTCCACTATAACCACTCATGTCCCAGCTTGTTTAGACTCAACCTCCCGCTGAAGATGATACAGACGCGATCGCCTTCTCATATCTCTCTAGCAACTACGCCTAGAGTCTGTTATCCAACTACTATTGATCTCCCATGAATCAAACGCACAACCGACGATGGTTATACTTAGTACTACTCCTAAGTGTGACCATCCTGCTGTTTGCTGCCTATAACTTTGTGAATCAGCGCGGTGCCGATTCACGCGATGAAGTGATAAAAACCTATCTGCGTGCCTTGAGAAATAGAGATGAAAGCTTGATGCTGCAACTGGTGCCAAAGTCCTACTCGGCAGAGCAGGCTGTACAGGATAAAATAGCGCAACTAGGAGGGCATGATATAAGTGAACTTCTGCTGTGTTATTTTGAATTTAAACCACACATAACCTTCGTAACAATTCAAGGTTCGTATATAGGATCGAATATTGAACGTAAGCGGTTTGAAGATAAAGTGAATCTTCAATATGAACCCGGTTCATTTCTCGTCTCTTATCGGGGTCGTTGGTATCTGGCACTAGGTAAACCTAATGTTCGTCCTCCTACCGATAGGGAGAAAGTAACTAAAGTGTTACAAGTGCCAAATAGATGACTTTGCACTAGAAAGAGATGAATCGTCATAGGTTGTGGCTTGGTACTTGGACTTGAGGGTAGCAAAATGTTCCACCCGTGCTTGAGCCTCGTTGTTCATAAGTAATAGATGACGCGATCGCACCATCTCAAGTGGCTATAAATTCCACTCCACTATAACCACCCAAAAATCACCGATTGTGTAGACTCAACCTCCCGCAGCCTTGCTGAATGGCGCAGATAGAGGTTTTTGAAACTAAGAGGTAGCAATAGTTGCTTGGGGTGGATACTGCTGTAACATCTGCTGCAAATACTGCCCAGTATAAGACCGCTGATTCTTCGCCACATCTTCCGGCGTTCCTACCGCAACAACTTCTCCCCCTTTATCCCCACCTTCTGGGCCTAAATCAATAACCCAATCCGAACAACGAATCACATCTAAATTATGTTCAATTACTAAAATTGAGTTGCCTTTATCCACCAACCGTTGCAACACATCCAGCAACTTGTGAACGTCGTAAAACGATAAACCAGTTGTCGGTTCATCAATCAGATAAAGCGTCTTTCCTGTTGCACGACGAGATAATTCTGAAGCTAATTTTACCCGCTGGGCTTCGCCTCCCGATAGGGTAGGGGCAGTTTGACCCAAATGAATATAACCCAAGCCGACATCGACTAATGTTTGCAGTCGGGTAGCAGCTTTGGGAATATTTATGAAAAACGCCAACGCCTCCTCAATTGTCATATCTAAAACATCAGCGATCGTCTTGCCTTTGTATTTCACCTGCAAGGTTTCTCGGTTGTACCTTGCCCCTTTGCAAACTTCGCACTGCACATAGACATCCGGCAGGAAGTTCATCTCAATCACATTCACACCCTGCCCACCACAAGCTTCGCAACGTCCTCCTTTAACATTGAAGGAAAATTGCCCTTGCTTGTAACCTCTTGCCTTAGCTTCAATTGTTTCCGCAAAAACTGCCCGAATGCTATCAAAAACTCCCGTGTAAGTTGCAGGATTAGAACGAGGAGTCCGCCCAATTGGGGATTGGTCGATAATAATTACTTTATCTATGCCATTGAGTCCTTTAATCGTTTCCAAATCGCTAGGAAACGGAACTCTGCGGCTGAGGTGATGTTGCAATGCTGGGTAAAGTAACTCGTTGACGAGAGTAGATTTACCGGAACCGGAAACGCCTGTAATACACACAAGTTCCCCTAAGGGAATTTCCACATTAATGTTTTTTAGGTTATTACGATGGGCATTTTTAATCAAAAGACTCCGCCCATTGCCATTTCTCCTTTCCGCTGGGGTTGCAATTGCCTGCCGTCTTGAAAGATAAGCCCCCGTGAGGGAATTTTCCGTTGCTAGTAGGGTTTCTAAATCACCTTGGGCAACAATTTCCCCACCATGAATTCCCGCCGCCGGGCCAATATCAACTAAGTAATCGGCAGCACGAATCGTTTCCTCATCATGTTCCACCACAATTAAGGTATTGCCCAAATCCCGCAGTTTCGTCAGGGTTTGGAGTAACCGTCCATTATCACGCTGGTGCAGTCCGATACTCGGTTCATCTAAGACGTACAAAACCCCGGTAAGCCCTGCCCCAATTTGCGTTGCCAGCCGAATCCGTTGGGCTTCACCACCGGAAAGGGTCATCGCCGGACGGTCGAGGGTGAGGTAGTCTAAGCCAACATCGAGGAGAAATTGCAGCCGTCCTTTAATTTCTTTGAGGGCAAGGTCACCAATTTGAGCCTGACGAGATGATAGCTCTAGGTTATTAATTCGCTCCTTACTTTCGCTGATTGAGGCACTAATTAAATCAATAATTTGGTATTGTCCCAGCCGTACTGCTAGGGCTTCCGGTTTGAGGCGCTTTCCCTGACAAACTGAACAAGCTTGATTAACTAGGTACTGTTCTAGCTTCTGTTTTTGCAGTTCTGAACTTGTTTCTTCGTACTGCCGCTGAAGGATAGGAATGACGCCCTGATACCGTTTGTGGTATCCCTTTTTCTCCCGGTAAGCAGAATCCGCCTCAATATAAATTGCTTCTTCGGTGCCGTACAAAATTACCTGCTGTTGTTCGGGAGCAAGTTTCTTCCAGGAGGTTTGGATTTCAAAGTTGTAGGCTTTGCCAACGCTGTAGAGTAAGGAGAGGTAGTAGGAGTTGTCTTTGTCTGACCAGGGAGCGATCGCGGCATAAACAGGTGCTTCTGGATCGGGCACCACCAGTTCTGGTGAAAAGGTACGCAGACTACCTAATCCATGACAGTTAGGACAAGCACCATAGGGCGAGTTAAAGGAAAACAATCGCGGCGATAATTCGTCCATTACCGCCCCATGTTCTGGGCAAGCAAAATTTTCCGAAAAGACTAATTCTCTCGGCAGTTGCTGAGAGGAATCATCAGCATTTATTGACTCTGTATCGTCAATTTTGCCAAATTCGCCATTTTTTTTGGTATTATTTTCTTCATTGTTAGCTTCTTCTGCGGTATCAGATGTAGCATTTAGCACATCTATCACCGCAATTCCACTGGAACGACGCAGACAAGTATTGAGCGAGTCAACCAGACGCTCCTGTAGACCAGGCTTTTTAACTAAACGGTCAACAACGACTTCAATAGTGTGGGTATAATTTTTATCCAGCTCAATGTTTTCGTCGAGCTGTCGCACCTCGCCATCAACTCTCACGCGGACAAATCCTTCGGCGGCGAGACTCGATAGCAGCTTGCGGTGCGTCCCCTTTTTGCCGCGAATCACTGGAGCCAGAATCTGGAAACGAGTGCCGTCTGGCAGCTTCATGATCCGATCGCTCATCTCATCAATCGTCTGCGGGGCAATGTTGCGATCGCATATTGGGCAATGAGGTTCGCCAGCTCGTCCAAACAATAACCGCAGGTAGTCGTAAATCTCAGTGACGGTGCCAACGGTGGAGCGGGGATTATTTGAGGTGGATTTCTGGTCAATGGAGATAGCAGGACTTAAGCCTTCAATCGCATCCACATCCGGCTTATCCAACTGTCCTAAAAATTGCCGTGCATAGGCACTGAGGGACTCTACGTAGCGGCGTTGTCCTTCAGCAAAGATGGTGTCAAAAGCCAGGGAAGACTTGCCAGAACCGGATACACCCGTAAAGACGATTAAGCGATCGCGCGGCAGTTCTAGATCGACATTCTTGAGATTATGTTGCCTCGCCCCCCGAACGTGAATGACGTTCCGGTTGGCGTCATTCTGGTGCGTAGCATCATGCCCATGACTGGATTTTGCAGGTAGATGATCAGAAAGATTCACAGGGTTAGGCATGAGGGGAAGGCAGCACAGAAACAGTCCTTAACAATTCTAGCGCTGCACCTGTAGAGACGGACTCAGGCTAACGACGTGCAGTTCCTTTCCTTTACAAAGACACCCACACCTTTAGTATTGGTCTTCAAAGTATTCTGATTCTTCCAATGCAGCTTCATCATCAGACGGTGCTTCACCGCCAACACCAATTGCGGTGTTAAATATATTGGCATCCGTCAGCGTCAAATCGCTCATTGATGCTCCGGCAACATTAGCGTTGTAAATGTGCGCTTCGGTAAAATCCACCTCGTCAAGATTGGCATTTTTGAAGCTAGCATCAGTGACAAAGGCTCCCGTCAAATTTGCCCCTTCTAAGTTGGCTCCGGCTAAATCAGCTCCTTCTAAATTAGCTTCCGCAAGATTTGCCCCTTCCAAGTTGGCATCTCTCAAATCAGCCCCGATCAAGTGTACCGTCTCTAAATTAGCGTTTGACAAGTCACACCCAGCACAAGACCGGGTTTCCATAAGTTGTTTTACATGTGCCGGATTCGCGGCTTGCCCTGGTGCAGTGATGAACAAAGGCGAGAGTAAAGCGATCGCCGTTAAAAGAGTAGTTTTCATAAATATTTCCTCAGATTGTATTTTTGATTAAGCTATAGTTTGAAGCGCTCTTGCTTAATGTACGATTAATTAGGAAATGACACTTCCCCTAATTGACTGACTTTACGGAGTGAAAGCCTAATCCGTTAGTAAGATAAATTGCAGCGCGTCAAGCTACTCAAGATATAAAACTGTCAAACGCTTCCATTAGTGCAGTCTTACTTCCTAGTGGTTGACTACAACTGCATCTAAGGTTTTTCCAGAAAAGTTGACGCTTACCAACGCACCTGACTTGCGATACCTGACTGCACTCGACGCCAGAGATATAGCAAAGTGCTGAGTTGGTGAGTCGGTAAGTTGAAGGTGCAACCAGCACGCTTACTTTATGGCGCTAAAGCTAGAGGTAGAGACTAACACACTACGTCTCTACAGCCTCCTCAAGTAGTTAAGGGGTTATAGAAACAGAGTGGCGATCGCTAACGAGGTAGTAAAACAGCATCAGAAAAGAAAAACTTGAGTAAAAAGCTTTCAATAACTGCCTTTTACCCAATTTATTTATTAGTCTCCCAGCTAAAGCCAGGAGACTGTTAAAGCCTAATATTGCTCAAAATCTCAGTTTGCCGCTTTTTTGGGAGGCAAATTTTCAGGACGTGTCCCTGAAGGGTAAACCTGAGCCACTTTTACGCAGACTTGCCGTAAAACTAGGCTATCTACGAAAGTCCAGACAGACTTTAACCACTAAATGAATACATCAACCTCAACTGCAAAGTGCTAGTCGGCGGCTTATTCTTCATCCCAGGCTTCTACCGCCAGTAAATCGGCAATGGGATCTTGCATCGTGAAGCCAAAATCAAGTAATTCCTTCTTCCAAAAAGACCATTCATCCCCATACAGCAGGGCAATCTTCCAGAGACTGTCAGTGGGTTTTATGATTTTTGATTCTACAAGTGAATGCACCTGACGTTGCAACTTCACCATTGGGTGAGTAACTTGCTGAGTCATATTCTCTCGATTTTCTTTATTGAAATAACTTTTACAAATGCTTGGTCTAAATATGCTTCCTAATTAATTTATTGCACCGGGTCGTGGAGTTCTGCACGGTGAGGAAGCAGTCATATACCTTTGTAGCTTATCAGAGCGATGACTGCAAGGGTTTTTTGAAAAAAGTACGGTAATTACTACCATTTGTTTTCAACATTGCCAACCCAGGACAAATTCCCTAGCGGCTGCAACGTTCAAAGGGCTAGGGTTTCGCTTTATAGATTGAGTTTATCTTGAGGAATTTAGAGATCAGCTTGAAGAGGTGACTGTAGGCTTCAGGGAAGACTGCAACAGCAAACCATACTCAATACCTTCTACCACAGCTTGATAGGATGCCTCAATGATGTTGGAGGAAACGCCTAGGGTTGTCCAGCGTTGCTGTCCGTCGCTGGATTCTATGAGCACGCGAGTTTTGGCTGAGGTTCCAGACGTACTATCAAGAATTCTCACTTTATAATCGGTGAGTTGAAATTGCGCGATCGCGGGATAAAATTTCAGTAACGCTTTCCGTAAAGCCGCATCTAGAGCAGAAACCGGGCCATTCCCTTCTGCCGCTTCCAAAATGTCTTCACCATTCACTGCCACTTTGATTGTGGCAAGAGAATCAACCCCAGTCCCCTGTACAGTGTCACAGTGGACATGAAAGCCTTTTAATTCAAACAACTGCTGCCGCTGTTTTAGGGCATCCCGCATCAGTAAATCGAAACTCGCCTCTGCTGCTTCAAACTGATAACCGGCGTTTTCCAAATCTTTCAAACGCCCCAGAATCTCTCTACAGGTAGGGTCTTGCTTGTTCAGTTCGTGACCGAAGCTGCGGGCTTTTGCCAAAACATTGCTCAACCCCGACTGGTCAGAAATCACAATTCGCCGCTGATTGCCAATTTTTTCCGGCTGAATGTGCTCGTAAGTTAAAGGGTTCCGTTCCACCGCTGAGACGTGAATACCACCTTTGTGAGCAAAGGCAGAGCGACCGACAAAGGCAGCATGGTCATCTGGGGCGAGATTGACTACTTCACTAATCAAGCGGCTGGCGGCGGTTAGTTTGGCTAGCTGCTGATCTTCTAGACAGCGATAGCCGAGTTTCAGCTGCAAGTTGGGAATTAAGGAGCAAAGGTTAGCATTGCCGCAGCGTTCGCCGTAGCCATTGATTGTACCCTGCACCATGCGGACGCCCTCGATTACCCCTGCCAAAGCGTTGGCGACGGCGGTGTCGGAGTCATTGTGGGTGTGAATTCCTAATAAAGGACGAGAATCGGCTCCCACTCCAGTGGCTGCAACCACCTCGCGGACAATTTGACCCACTTCGTGAGGGAGAGTACCGCCGTTGGTATCGCAGAGGACAATCCACTCGGCACCCGCCTCAATTGCCACGTTGAGGGTTTGCAGGGCATAATCGGCGTTTTGCTTATAGCCGTCAAACCAGTGCTCGGCATCATAAATTACCCGCCGTCCCTGACTGCGGAGGAACTCGATCGTATCCCGAATCATTGCCAGGTTTTCCTCCAGACTAGTATTTAGTCCTTCGGTGACATGCAGCTCCCAAGATTTTCCGAAAATTGTTACCCAATGGGTACCTGCTGCCAAAATCGCTTGCAGCATCGGGTCATCGGCGGCATCTTTGTTGGGGCGACGGGTGGAGCAAAAGGCAACAACTTCCGCGTTGGTGAGGGGCTGTTCTTTAAGCTGCCAGAAAAATTGCACATCCTTGGGATTCGCCCCTGGCCATCCGCCCTCAATGAAGGGAACGCCAAGTTGGTCGAGCTGTCTTGCTATTCGCAACTTGTCTTCCAAGGACAGTGACAATCCTTCACGCTGGGAACCATCTCGCAGCGTTGTGTCGTAAATCCAGATTTGTGGAGGGTGATCAAAGGTCATGGGCAAGGAATGTGCTCAAAGGCAATGCTTTAAGAAACTTAAACTAGACTAAAGTAACTTTGCTGTTGACTCAAGCGATCGCTTTCTTTCCATTCTCCCACAGCTAATTGCCCATGAGCCTGCTTAACGCGATCGCCTCCAATCCCTTTTTAAGCTAGACAAACCCATAAAATCCTCTATTCCGTGTCATCAACTCTTAAAAATCAGTCGGAATCTTCGCCGCCCCACCCTGCTATGTTTCGGATCTCTCCCTTAATTCGTCTAACACTGTTGAGCTTATACAGTGCCTTGACTATGCCTCTACCCTTTTTGGCGCAGGCATCAGAGGCTCCTGTTCCTCCCCTGTTGTTGTGGGTAGGAATTATATTAGGAGCGATCGCGCTTTACGGAGCCTTGAGTGAGAAAGTCATTGTGGACGAGGAGCAAATTCAGGTCGCTTATCCCCGTTGGGTGCCGCCTTTCTTCCGCAAAGGCTGGTCATTACCTTGGACGGATGTGAAAGATTTGAAAATGCGAACGACGGGTCAAGGTGGGTTAGTTTACTACTTCATTAGCCAGTCTTCAGAAAAAGCTTACCTACTCCCCATGCGGGTAGTCGGATTTGCTCGCTTAGTCAAACTAGTGGAAAAGTATACGGGAATCGATACAACCGATGTTCGTCCACTCTCACAGCCCTGGATGTATTTAATTCTGTTGGGATTTACACTATTACTGCTGCTGGTTGACGGCTGGACAATTTGGACAGCGACGACTCAGGGACTTCTTCCCTAATCGGGTTAAGTCGATGAGGAAGTTAAAATCTCCTCTCCTTTGCGTCCTCACTTGCGGTTCGTTAAACACCTCCCCAAGCGTAGCCCCAAAAAAGCGTGACATCTACAAACCAAAAGCCTCAACTGCGACTAGAGCAAGTGAGCCTTGTAAAATCTCTAGGGGGCGCACTCCAGGCGACACCCATACTGACGGATATTTCCTTTGAAGTTTTTCAGGGCGAGGCGATCGCGATTATTGGCCCTTCGGGTGCGGGGAAAACCTCGCTTTTGCGACTGCTAAATCGCTTGAGCGAACCGACAGGTGGCATGATTTACCTGGACAATCATCACTACTCCAACATTCCTGCCATACAATTGCGACGACAGGTAATGTTAGTACCCCAAGAACCCAAGTTATTAGGGATGACGGTACGGCAAACCTTAGCCTATCCCTTGCAACTCCGGGGCGACAGTAAATCAGACATTCAGCAGCGTCTCCAATACGGGATGGAACAACTGCACATCCCCGAAGACTGGCTAGAACGTACTGAACTGCAACTTTCCGTCGGACAACGGCAACTTGTGGCGATCGCTCGCGCCTTCGTCACTCAACCGCCAGTCCTCTTACTAGACGAGCCTACCTCCGCCCTTGATGCTGGACGCGCTAACTACATCCTCAGCGTGTTGAGGGATCTGACACAAGCCGGAAACACTACAGTCCTCATGGTCAATCATCAGCTAGATATGGCAAAACTCTTTGCCAAGCGAGTCTTATACCTTCAAGACGGAAGGTTGATGCAGGATACGCTGACGACTGATATCAACTGGGAAAAATTACGCGATCGCCTACTACAAGCCGAAACCCAAGCGGCTGAAGAATGGAGATAAGGCTAATCACACATCCTCTTCTCTAGAAGTGAGGGGAGCAGGGGAGCAGGGGAGCAGGGGTGCAGGGGAGAAACGATAATCCCTAATCTCTAACCTCTAACCTCTAACCCTTCATCCTTCACCCTTCATCCTTCATACTTCATACTTCACCCTTCATACTTTCTTCCCGCTCAGCACTCAGCACTCAGCACTCAAACCTCTGTTCCCCCATCCTGCTATCGAAAATGATTACCAACAACAGAGTGAGCCTCTTTACTTTCCAAAATTCGATGACCATTGGATGATTCGGTCGAAGAGGTGCTGCTGTCTTGTGCTCTGGAGTGGAACCGATAGCCGACATTGCGAACCGTTTGAATTAGCTTGGGTTGTTGAGGGTCAACTTCGATTTTTTTACGTAAAGATAAAATATGAGTGTCAATCGTACGGGGGTTATCAATGGCATCGGGCCAAGCACGGCGTAAGAGTTCAGAACGGCTTAATGGTATACCGTCAGTCTGTGCTAGCACGTAGAGTAAGCTAAATTCTTGGGGAGTCAGATCAATGAACTCATCTTTTAAACGAACCCGGCGCTGTGCTAGGTCAATTTTCAAGTCCCCATAGTCTAGAGAGACGGGTGCTGAAGCCATACGGTTGCGGCGAATCAGTGCTTCCACCCGTGCCATCAGTTCCTGCATTCCAAAAGGTTTGGTGAGGTAATCATCTGCACCCGCCTTTAAACCTGTAACGATATCACTTTCGGTGTTACGGGCAGATAGCATGAGAATCAGAGACTGTCGCTGTTGTTGAAGCCAGCGGCAAAACTCGATACCATCGCCATCAGGTAAATCAGAATCAAGAATAACGAGGGTGGGTTGGCAACTGTAGAACGTTTTTCTCGCTTGATGAAGGCTGGCAGATTGATAGATCCAATATCCTGCTTGCTGCAAATGCCAACCGAGTAGCGATCGCAGGTGAGGATTGCCTTCGACAATTTGAATGCCAGCTGATTCCACGCTACTTCTACTTCCCTTTGAGCCAGTGCGTTCCAGGTTATCAAAGGTAATGTCAAGATTTTGTAACAACGGTTACTAGGGCTGGGAATTGGGGTGTGGGGGATAGGGTGCTAGGGTGAAGCAGGGGAGTAGGGGTGCACCAGGAGAGAACTAATCACAATTAGCCATGAACCATCAACCCTCACCGACTTAATAACAACTGACAATAAATCAACCAATCCCGAATAGTACCAGTCCCCTATGTAAAATAGATTTTTAGGTGGCGAACAATTTTGAAGGGGTCAAAGTCAGGAGGTTTTAATATTAAATGGGAGACTTAAGCCTCTAAAATTAGTAAATTACAACAGTTCGACCCAGAGAGACTGAAAAAAATACCACCAAGCACTCAGGGGTGTTCAATCTCTAGATAGGCGTTTACGTAAATTCCGCTATGGCATCATTTAATTAAATAATAATTTTGCCTGGACGCGGTTAATTCACGCGAACCTCACTGCAACTGTTGCAGTTAAATTTAACAAAACATTAGACTACTGTAATAAAATCATGCTGCAAGACCCGTCTGCTATTCGTTACTATCAAAAACTTACCGACTCCCTTGTTGACTTGTGGCGGCGAGGTTATCGCTTTGAGGAGTTGCGCCTGTTTTTAGACGGATATCTTTCCTGTTTACGACATGCCAGTGTCCTTGAACCTTACCTGATCCACCGCCTTGAGGAAGAGGTTTCTCGCTATATACGAGATCCGTCTAACTTTGAGTTAGTCATGCCAGAGCCAGAGAGAGACTACCGCTAGTTGTTAAAAGTTAAAAGCACGGCGATGGAAATGGGCAGTAAGTCTATGCCCATTTGATCCTTTTTTTTGTTGCCAGATCTGTCTACCAATGTTGTATAAGATAGGCAGTTTGAGGTGAGAAATTAATAATTTTTAACTATTAGTATCTAGCCAGGCTAAACTTCTTTTTCCTGATACTCCTGTTTAATCTGACTAATACTGAAAATCGAGTCTGAGCTAGGTTTCGGGTAGATCATCTAGCTTATACTCAGCAATCTTGACGCAAATTAATATCTCTCGAATCAAGGGAATATAGAATCGCGGCTACAGGATTGGTATCGCCGTTGATTTACCTTCTGGCGTTTGGGTTAGGGCTAGGAAATGCGTTAGATAGGACGCTCCAACCGCTGCGGGGGATAACTACCTAGAATTTATTTTGCCGGGAATGGTAGCGTTATCGTCGATGACGATAAGCTTTATGTGGCGATCGCACTGGCTCTTGTCGGTGCTTATCAGTTTGCTCATCAGCAAGACTGACTTTTACATTATTTAGGGAGAGAGCTACTTCTACTCCTCATCCCCCATTAGCAGCGGGGTTAGAAAGATAGTGCAAAAATTGAGACAGTTCATCCATCTACGGATATATATTTTATAAAGTTTTACTAATCCTTCAATTGTGTAATCAAATACCTAATTGACTATTTCATTTTTTCTAGTAGCCATTAATTAAATCATCATCTAAAAATATAAATTTGGGCATTTTTTAGCGAAATTTACCAGAAATAAGCGGTTAAGCGCTGATTTGTCTCCAGCAATGGGTTGTAGAAAACTGAGTTGGTAGTCGGAGTTACAACTAATGGGGATCGCAGGTGTTAGCGTAAACAGTGTAATCTATCATTTCTGGCATCCATCTTCTGGCAGTTATGGCTCAAATTCTTGATCCTATTCCTAACGATAGAAACGGTGATCTTCTTTGCTGTTACATTAATGCAACCAGCAACATTCAAATTGCGCGTATCTGCAATATTCCTAACTGGTACTTTGAGCGCGTTGTATTTCCGGGACAACGCCTAGTCTTTGAAGCTTTACCAGGAGCACAGTTAGAAATTCATACAGGTATGATGGCAAGTTCTATTCTCTCAGATACCATTCCCTGCGAACGTTTGTGCACTCAACCAGAAACCACTGACTCTAATGGTTCAGCCGCAAAACCAGTAGCAGTAGAAACTGAGACTAAGCAAGTCTTAGAACTAGCCCCAAAGCCCATCGCTTCAGCTCCAGGTTTCTTAGAAGCTGTCAATTTATCAGTTAATTTTTGTTAATTAATATCAAAAAAGATCAGTCTTCAGGAGGATTGCTTAATAGGCAGCCCTCCATTTTTATGATCAAAATGGTCAGGGTAACATCAAGTTGTTGCTAATTCAAAACTAGGCTCTGACACTCAGCTACCAGCCTACGGCTGAGTGCAGAGTGCTAGAGTACAGCGATTTAAATAAACTTGATATTACTTCCATTCATCAGAAACCTTACCCGTGAATTTGCCTTCCTTTCTTTGGTTATGGAAAGCCGCAGCTTGGTCGATGGGCTTATCGCTGTTTGCTTATCTCCTTCTCGCTATGACTGGCATTTGGATGTTTTCCAAACGTCAAGCTGGGCGTCCCCGTCCTCGGTGGTTACGTCCGTTTCACTACATCACTGGCGGTATTATGGTCAGCTTGGTGCTACTTTTACTAGGGATTGGAATTGTCGGCACTTTAGGACATTTCGGGAGCTTAGGTCACTCATCCCACTTGCTCTACGGATTTATTGTCGTCGCCCTCACTTTAATCTCCTTCGCCAGTGCGACTCAAATTGGCTCTAGACACTCCTGGGCGCGCCCCGTTCACATCAGTACCAACATTGCTCTGTTTGTTGGATTTGCCCTGGTGTCACTAACGGGTTGGGATGTCGTGCAGAAATACTTACCCTAGTTAAATTAAGCCTAAAGCTGTTACGCCTTGGGCTATAGGGACAAAGCCCGCCTGCGCGGGCTAATACCTACTTAGTAACTAAGCTAGTTGAGGAAAGCCAAAGCCTATTCCCAGCCCATAGGCGGTTTCACTGGCGCTTCATCAGTTGATGGGGGAATATGGGCACCTGCTTTGTCAACGATGTGTACGGTAGTGGCTTGCAAGCCTTGTTCGCCCTCGACAGCGACAAAGTGTACACCTGTACCCACGTCTATCCGGTCAAAATCATGGTTGACGACGCTATTTTCGTGGAAGTAAACATCTTCCCCAGTCAGACTTTTGATAAAGCCGTATCCCTGTTCAGGAAAAAGTTTGGTGACAATCGCTGTCATTTCCTGCTCTGGGTGAGTCTTCACTGCGTCATTTTGTCGGTCTGAAAGCTCGACAAGCTGACGGCGCGCCGCGTCAAAAGCATGACGAATCACGGTTTCCAGGGGGACGTACTGAGTGCCTTGGCCGGGATTTTCGACGGCGGCTAATTCGTGGCTGGGTGGAACGGTCAAGTCGATGGAAACTCGATAAGGAGAACCACTTTTCGGGCGCTCGTTTGCCTTTTCTACGACTACACGACAGCTACTGATGTGGTCGCACACTTGCTCAAGCTTGCCAACTTTTTCACGTACTAATGTTTCAAGGTCGTTAGTTTTTTCGACATTCCGATAAGAAACTTCTAAAGGTACTTTCATGACGATTTGTTAATTTAATTTTGCGAAAAATTCAATCCTCAGGGTTTCGTGAGAGAGATTTCACTTCAGATAACCCCACGGGAGGAGATAGTCTTCTCATGGTAGCGGGGCGATCGCTATCTTGAATTCCTTCGATTTACAGAGATTGCCTCAAATTTTGGTGACTTACCCTCAGTCTTAGTGGTAAGCACTAACCTCTCAAGAGACAGATGATTTTAGTCTTGCTGCTGTTTTAGGTACACATTCCGAATCGGGAAGGGAATCTCTATCCCTTCTTGCCGATAGCGCTGATGCAGCATTTTAATAAACTCGTGCCTCACCTTTCGCTGCTCTAAGAATTCGCTAGCACATAGAAAAACAGTGAGATTAATACTAAAGTCTCCAAAGGATTGATAACAAATAAACGGTTCAAAGTTGGTTACGCCACTGCAAACTTTCTGCATTACTTCTTTGGCAACTTCTACTGTTACGGCTTCTACCTGCTCTAAGTCGCTGTTGTAGCTGACGCCCACAGGAATCTGTAATGTAATTTGTTTGGCGGGTAAGTGATAGTTTTTAAAGATTGCAGAAGCTAGTTTTGTATTGGGAACAATGATTAAGTTATTAACTAATTCTCTAATATTGGTATGACGCCAACCAATGTCAGTTACATATCCTTCTTCCCCAGTTTCTAGCTTTACATAATCTCCGGTTCGGACTTGCCGAGAAATAATTAGGTATAAGCCAGCAAACAAATTTGATAGAGTATCTTGAAATGCTAGAGCAACGGCTAAACCACCAATTCCCAAGGTAGCAAGAATAGGTGTGATATTAATGCCTACAGCTTGCAAGATTGCCAGAATCCCTAAGACAATAACAAGGATTCGAGCAAGGTTGGATAGTAAAGAGGCAGATAGTCCTTCGGTTCTCTGACCATACAAGGTCATAAAACCCGCTGCCAGTCGAGCTAAGACAAGGGTTGCTGAATAGAGAAAAGCTGCTGTCAATAGCTTTTGCAGAATCTCTGACAGGGTAGGATTAAGCTGTAAGCTCAAAACAGCTCCGTAAACTCCTGCTAAGAAAAACCAAAGAATTGGCATTTTGTGCAGGGAGGAAAAGACAATATCCTGCCCTGGAAACTGTCTTTTGATAGCAAGTTTTTTGAGACGGTTAAAGATGATTCGGTCGAAAATTAATCCAGATAGAAATCCTCCTAAAACGAAAATAACAGGAATAATCCACTGAAACCTTTCCATTTGTTAAATCTAATTAATAAGTAGGACTACATAAATAATTAAAGGTTTGTAGTGAGGGCTTTAGCCCTAAGCAAAAATTGCGGCTCAGATCCCCGACTTCTTCAAGAAGTCGGGGATCTAAATCAGTCCGGTAGCTGTTCTTTTAGTTGCCCTAACTCGATGGGGGTGAGGGTAATTTTTACTTCTAACTGTTGCGAGGCGTCGCGGAAGGTAAGGATGTGATTTTCTCCGGTAGAGGTTCCTTGAATTTGCGGATTTTTTAGTTCGATGGTTTCGTAGGGAACTTGTGGGAGTGCGACTTGGATGACGAGTTCTTTTTGGGATTGGGGGAAGATGTAGAGGAGTTGGCGATCGCTATCCAATACCATCTGATAGGGTGTGGTGCTACGCTCTCGTTCTTCTCCGGGTTTAGACCAGTAAAGGGTAATCCCGCGAATTTGGGGATTTTGGATTTTAAATGTCTCATCGAACCGCTGGGGTTCCCAGTTGAGTTCGCTTAGGTTACCACTCTGGGGAATCAGCCGCTGTCGCCAGGTAATTTCTGTGTTTTTCAGGTTTGCCCACCACTCCTGGATGACGGTGAAGTGGGTGGCGTTTTCGGCGTTTCTACTTCCCTGTTGCCAGATGAGTTTTTCTCGCATTTTGGGTAAGGATGTGGGTTACAGAAGGCTTTTTTCAGTCTAGGGCGTGTTTGTAAATTTTTCGATTGAGATGCCTCCTGAGGACGTGTTTTTTGGCTCCGGAGATCCCCCCCAGCCAGGATTAAAAAAGGGGGGAGCCGAAATAAATCTTAGTCCCCCTTTCTAAGGGGGATTTAGGGGGATCTTCCAAGATGCACGTTGTTTATGGCGAATTTGCCACGCCACTAGTTGCTTCTGGGAGGTTAAATTTTAGTTGTTTGTTAACGAAGGAGGAGGAATGAACCACAGAGGCGCAGAGGACGCGGAGGAAGAGGTGAGGGAGAGTAGTGCTGATTTAGCAGCACAGGAGGAAGAAAGGTGGTTTGAGCGAGGTATGCAGCAAATCAAGGAGGGGGATTTTCGCGGTGCTGTTGCCTCTTTTGACAAAGCCTTGGCAATCAATCCTGACGACGACGAAACCTGGTATAACCGGGGCGTAGCGCTATTTAAGTTAGGAAAATACGAAGAAGCGATCGCCTCTTATGACAAAGCCCTGGTAATCAATCCAAACTTCTACCAAGCTTGGACTATGCGGGGCGTAGCGCTAGCGATGTTAAGAAAATACAAAAGAGCGCTTGCCTCTTATGACAAAGCCTTGGCAATAAATTCTAACAACTATATAACCTGGACTATGCGGGGTAATGCGCTAGAGGAGTTAGAAAAATATGAGGAAATGCTTGCCTCTTGTGACAAAGCCTTGGCAATCAATCCTGATTATTACAAAGCTTGGTATAACCGAGGCGTAGCGCTAAGTAACCTGGGAAAAGACGAAGAAGCGATCGCCTCTTATGACAAAGCCTTGGCAATCAATCCTGACTACTACCTAGCCTGGGGTAACCGGGGCTTAGCGCTAGGTGAGTTAGGAGAATACGAAGAAGCGATCACCTCCTTTGACAAAGCCTTGGCAATCAATCCTGACGACTACGAAGCTTGGTATAACCGGAGCATAGCACTCAGTGATTTAGGGAAATATGAAGAAGCGATCGCCTCTTATGACAAAGCCTTGACATTCAATCCTGAATACTACGAAGCCTGGAATAGCCGGGGCGTAGCACTCAGTGATTTAGGAGAATACGAAGAAGCGATCGCCTCCTTTGACAAAGCCTTGACAATCAATCCTGAATACTACGAAGCCTGGTATAACCGGAGCATAGCACTCAGTGATTTAGGGAAATATGAAGAAGCGATCGCCTCTTATGACAAAGCTCTGGCAATCAATCCTGAATACTACGAAGCCTGGTATAACCGGGGCAATGGGCTATTTAATTTAGGAAAATACGAAGAAGCGATCGCCTCTTATGACAAAGCTTTGGCAATCAATCCTAACGACTACGAAGCCTGGTATAACCGGGGCGTAGCACTCAGTGATTTAGGGAAATATGAAGAAGCGATCGCCTCCTATGACAAAGCCTTGGCAATCAATCCTGAATACTACCCAGCCTCGTATAACCGGAGCGTGGCACTAGCTAACTTAAAAGAACAGGAATAAGCGCTCGCCTCTTTCACCGCTAATCCCGTTGGGCAGTTCACAATTTGAAATATGAACTTGCCAATTGTTTACCACCCCGACTACGTTGCCCCAATACCCGAAGGACATCGCTTCCCGATGCCCAAGTTTCGGCAACTGTACCAATTCCTTTTAGCTGATGGCGTCGCCACACCTGAGCAATTTCACACACCAAACTCCCCTCCCAAAGCATGGATTGAATTAGTCCACACCCCGGAATACGTCCAAGCCTACTACGAAGGCACCCTCGACCCCAAAGCCCAACGCCGCATCGGACTTCCCTGGAGTCCCGCCCTCGTCACTCGGACTTGTACGGCGGTTGGTGGCACAATTCTCACAGCGCAGTTGGCATTACAACACGGACTCGCTTGCAATACCGCCGGGGGAACCCATCATGCGTTTCCCAGTTATGGTTCGGGGTTTTGCATCTTCAACGATCTGGCAATTTCTGCCCGTGTCTTGCAGCAACTAGGACTTGCCCAAAAAATTTTGATTGTGGACTTGGATGTTCACCAAGGGGACGGTACGGCGTTTATCTTCCAAAATGACGCCAGTGTCTTTACCTTCTCGATGCACTGTGAGGTGAACTTTCCAGGGACAAAACAAAAAAGTGATTTAGATGTGCCGCTTCCGGCGGGAATGGATGATGATGCCTACCTGCAAACCCTAGCGCAGTATTTACCCGACTTGCTTTGTGAGTTTCAGCCAGATTTGGTGCTGTACGATGCCGGGGTGGATACCCACGTTAGCGATCGCCTCGGTAAGTTAGCGTTAAGCGATCGCGGAATTTTTCGCCGGGAAATGCAGGTTTTGAGTAACTGCGTAGCGGCAGGTTATCCGGTGGCGTGCGTGATTGGCGGTGGCTACGGGAATGACCTCGACGCCCTGATTTATCGCCACTCTCTGTTACATCGTGCGGCAAATCAGGTCTATCGCCAACTCCGGCTTTAATGCCAAACTAGGGATAGAGGAGTTTTTCGTTGCCTTCGCTACACTTTATTTTTGAGGCAAGGGTGAGGAAGCCTAATTTTGGCGTTTTTGTCCTCCACCCCTACCTGCTATCCCTACCCAGTTAAGGAGAAATTGTGCTGCTATCCAAAGGGTTTGAAGTTGAGATGTACACGGGTACACCCCAAGGGGATGTTGTTGGTCTCTCTGACAAAATTGTGGCGGCACTAGATGGATTTGTGCGCGAACCAGACAGCCGCAATGTGGAGTATACAACTGCGCCTATCTATACCTATGATCGCCTGCTATGTGCCTTGGTACGCCCCCGCCAAGAGTTAAGAGCTTATTTAAAGACTTTAGGAAATTACACTCTGATTCCAGGCAGTACTTTATCCCTAGGCGGTAGCGATCGCTTCTGCCGTTCTGACCCCAACAACCCTTACCACGACTACATTCAGCAAACCTACGGCACGAAAGTCGTTACCGCTAGCATTCATATTAATGTCGGCATCGCCGATCCAGAACAGTTAATGCGGGCAATCCGTTTAGTACGGGTAGAAGCCCCCCTCTACCTTGCCCTCAGCGCCTCTTCTCCCTTCCTCGATGGAGAACTCACAGGCTACCACTCCACCCGTTGGGGACTTTTCCCGAAAACGCCAGCGAATGTGCCGTTGTTTGAAAGCCACGCCCACTTCATTGAGTGGACGGAAGCTCAACTCATAGCGGGGACGATGCAAAACGTGCGGCATTTATGGTCATCAGTCCGACCCAATGGCGATCGCCGTCCTTATAATCTCAACCGTCTGGAACTGAGAATTTGCGACCTCGTTGTCGATCCGATTGCCTTACTGGCGATCATGGCATTGCTGGAAGCGCGAGTGATGCAGATCATTGCCCAACCCCATCTCGATCCGTTAGAAAGCAGTAGCCTACCTGCTGCGACTCGCTCAGAAGAGTTAGTTGCCCTCACCGATGCCAACGAAGCAGCGGCGGCGAAACTCAGTCTAGATGCCGAACTGCAGCATTGGCAGGATGGTAGACCCATCTTGGCAAGAGATTGGATTGAGGAACTGTATCAAGAGGTTTGGGGCATTGCTAAACAACAAGGATTTAGTTGCTTCCTCTCCCCCCTGAAAAGAATTCTCCGAGAGGGAAATACTGCCCAGCAGTGGACGCGCCAATATGCCCAAAACCCCGACAGCCGTCAGGTGATTGCTCAGGCAATTCAAGCTCTAGCAGCCCAGGAGAAAGATTTAGAAGAGAAGTTGTGTCAAGCGATCGCTGCTTAATCGGTGCGATCGCCTGTTATCGAGCGCGACCGGGGAAAAATACCGCGCTCGGCTTAAAAGGGGGGTAAAGTTAGTTTACAAATTCTAATCATTTTTCTGGGACGTTTTGTGATTAGAAAAACGTATACATCATTACCCTCTGTGGATAGTTGCCAAACGGGTAAGGTAGCTTTCTTGAGCAGAGTCAATTATGAATTAGGTCATGCTGAGAGTTGTTCTGGTTTATCCTCAAATTCCCCCGAATACGGGGAATATTGCCCGTACGTGCGCCGCAACGCAGACAGAATTACACCTGATTAGACCCTTGGGTTTTGAAATTAGCGATCGCTATCTCAAGCGTGCGGGACTAGACTACTGGCCCTATGTCAACCTGCATTACCACGATTCCTGGGAAGAATTTCGTCTTGTCCAGCAACAACAGGGAGGGCGTTGCCTTGGCTTTAGCACTAGAGGGAAATATAGTTATACTTCGTTTCAGTTTCAGACTGGGGATTGGTTATTGTTTGGTAGCGAAACGGCAGGACTGCCCGTAGGCGTTCTTGAGAGCTGTGATGCAACTCTCTATATTCCCATAGCTCAGCCAGGAGTTCGCAGTTTAAATCTTTCTGTCAGTGCGGCTGTGGGGTTATTCGAAGCCCAGCGTCAACTTGGTTATTTGCAATGATTTCTTTATTGCACGTTAGCTTTAACGTTTTTACTGATCACTTTTAAGTGCTATTTAACATTTTGCATTACCAAGTAGTAATGCAATGGCAGTTAGCCTTGATCCGCTTTAACACTGTATTGCGATATAGGCAGTGACAGGGCATTGCCGGGGAAAATTTTGCGCTTAATTAAGCCGACTATAATCTCTTGGAGAGAACCTTTCCCTTAGAGGGTAGGCTATGCAGAATTACGGACTAAGTGTCAGTCGTCTATACTACGAATTTCTCCCGGTGGTGATAAGAAATTTCTATTAATAAGTCGAGTTATTTCGATAAATTGATTGATAGCTTTTTTTCATCCTCAATCCATACACTCGAAATTAGCAGATTGCCTGTACAGCAAGCATTTCCTAGCTTGATCCCCCTTGTGAAAACCGCTTAATTGTTGGTCATCTGCTAGGAGTAGCTCAGAAATTATACGGTTGTTGTTGTCCCCAAATTCAGCGTACAGTTCCGTCTGTAATCAATCGACTGCTATGATAGCCGAGCGCTAGATCTTGCTAGATCAACCCCTCAAAGGAAGTTCGATTTTTACCTCAAAGCGTCTTCCGGAGAACGGTCTGCTCGGTCAGTAATTCTAAAGCAGCAGATACTGGCAACAATCATCCATGGATTCATCGTCTGTTGAGCCTTTGCTCTGTTTAAAGGTACCTAACTGTTGCTTCTTGAAGGGTGGATCGAACGGTCGCCGTTATAGGCGGAATTCTTGACAAGAGATGTAAACTTGTCTAAACAATAAAGATCAAGGTAGTCTTGCCTAAGTATGATTACTTGTTGTGATTTCCATCACAACTTGAGGTGATTTACCTCATTGACTGCTAAAAGTCATTCCGGGACCGTTTAGCGCTTGTCACACACTAGGAGGTCGTTTTTGAAACGGATATTTACGCAGAAGGCCAAATATGTTCCTTCTTGTGCAGCTGACTCCTTTGAGGCTCTATCGCAATCCTCTGCCGGACAGCACCCAGTAGGAGCCGTAGTTCCTCCAGAGGTCAACCGCCGCGCTCGCACCTCTGCCGCCATGATTGGTTTGGCAATCTCAATGGGAGCTTCGGGGATACTGATACCTCAGGATGGTTCGGAGGCAATGGCAGCCGAACCCCTAGCCATCGAACCCGCCCTGTCAGCCCAGCCCGACACAGGAGCGGCTGATACCCCGATCCAGACAGCAGAGCCTACTAATGCTGCCTCAACGCTGCCCAGCAAGCAGGCAGAAGCCCCAGTATCTGCTCCCAGCCAATCGGTGCGGACGCACCAAGTGCAGAAAGGACAAACTCTTTGGGAAGTGGCTAAAACCTATGAGGTAGAGCCATCTGCGATTACCGCTTCCAACCGCGTTCCTTCAAGCCTTGCACTCCCTACAGGACAAAATTTAAAAATTCCTGCCGTGAACGGAGTTGTTCACGAAGTTAAGAAGGGCGAAACGGTAGCCAAAGTGTCTCAATCCTACGGTGTTGAGCCTACGCAGTTGCAAACGTCACTCCCCGTAACAACGGCGTCAACGCAACTGCCTGAGGGGCAAGCTGTAACGGTTCCGGGAAACGTTAACAATTTGCTCAAAGCCCGACAAGATGTCGCGCTCGATAGCCTAAAAGAAAAGCGGAACCGCTTAAACGATAGTCTGGCGGAGTTGAGGTCTGAGGAGTCCCCAATTACATCAGAGCAAGCAGCAGTCAACGTTGAGCAATTAACAACGGCTTCAACGCCAAAGACTGTTACATTGCCTCCCACTGCTGAACGAGCAGAAGTATCCCTTACTAAGCCACCAGAAGTAGCGAGCGTACCTAGCCCTGTGGCAATCCCGGTACCTACTCCTGATGTAGCAGTCTCTCCCGCAGAGAAAGCCTTGATCGAGGCAGATTCAGAGGCTCCGATCATTCTGCCGGTGCCACTTCCAAACGTCGCCATCTCGCCGAATTTGACCCTGCCGGATTCGGTGATGAGTATTCCTAGCCCCGTGGCACTACCAATGCCGTCTCCAGAAGTGGCAAAGTCCTCCCTACGGAAGCCTACCGATGCGGTGACGAGTATCCCCAGCCCAGTGGCACTGCCAGTACCATCTCCGGAAGTAGCAAAATCTCCGGTGCTACTGCCAATGCCGTCTCCGGATGTGGCGAATTCTCCGGCGGTAACAGCACCGAGAGTGCGGATTTCCGAGGCTCCTGTTGTGATTCCGGTGCCCACCCCAAGCGTGGCAGCATCGCCTGCGGAGCAAAAAACCAGAACGGCAACCGAGCTGACCATCGCACCGGAGACAACTGAGGAAACGGCAAAGACACCATCTACCCCTCGTCCTGTGGTGGTGGAAACCCTGGTAGCTGTCAATCCGGCAGATGTTTACCAAGTCAGACAGGGGGATACCTTGGATGCGATCGCTCGTCGTCATGGGATCTCTCGCTCAGAACTGATTCAGGCAAACGGACTCAACAACCCCAACCTGATTCGCGTCAATCAACAGATCAGAATTCCTAGCCAAGAGGCTAATGCCAACGCTCGAACTGTTACCTTGATTCCGAGTGTCAATCCGAAATCAGATAACTCTCGGTTCGGACAAGAGTCGCGTCCAGTTGTCACCCCAACTCCAGCGATTCCGACGCGCTCAGACCGGATGACCCCGATTGTGGCAAACACAAGTCTGGATCGTTTATCGTCAACAGCGATCGCTCAATCAGTGCCTAAAGAAAACTTGCAAGTTAACTCCCGCACCTCAGAGCGTCCCGATGTTGTAGTAGACACCTCTACCTCTAGCTCTAATAATCACATTGACAAACTTAGAGCTGATGTCCTCCGACTTCGGGAGTCCTACCGAAATCAAAATCCTGTGGAAGTGTCTACCTCTGGGCAAACTTCCAATAGTACTCCGATTAATATTCCTGTCCCAGTGGCTCCTAGCCTAAACCGCGCCGCTACTCCTTCTCCAGTAGCTCCTAGCCTAAACCGCGCCGCTACTCCTTCCCGGCAGATTAATCCTGAGTTTAATCCCAGTCGCCATGCGGCTACTTTACAGACAGAGCAAGAGCAGCAAAAGCCCGAACTTCAACAGCCAACGGCACAATTTCCCATTCAAATTGAAGTGCCGCCCCCACAGCAGGGTCTGATTGCCTCTGCTCCCTCTGGAGCCGATAGCTATAACCCAGCTCTTCAGACTCCAGTAGGGCAGACAGTATCTCCAGAACTGCCTCCACTGTCAGCTCCTGATATGTACCTGCCGGATAGCCCAGCGAAATTCAATGGCTATATCTGGCCATCAAAGGGAGTTTTGACCTCCGGCTATGGTCGCCGATGGGGACGGATGCACAAGGGAATTGACATTGCTGGTCCCGTGGGTACCCCCATTGTTGCGGCAGGCCCCGGTGTTGTTGTCACAGCCGGCTGGAATTCTGGCGGTTATGGCAACTTGGTGGAAATTAAACACCCAGATGGTAGCTTGACCCTCTACGCCCACAACAGCCGAGTTATGGTTCGTCGCGGGCAAGAAGTAGCACAGGGTCAGCAAGTTGCTGCGATGGGTAGCACTGGCTACAGCACTGGCCCTCACCTGCACTTTGAAGTTCACCCGACTGGACGCGGTGCGGTAAACCCAATGGCATTCTTGCCTAAAAATCGTTGATTCAAAGCATCTAATTTCAAGCTTGTTGGGGGAGCGATCGCTTCCCCTTTTTTTTGAGTAAAAACAGCTAGCCATTCCCAACGTTATTGTGCTAAATTGATAAAGCTGTTAAAAGCACGGCTCAGTAGCTCAGTGGTTAGAGCAGGGGACTCATAAGCCCAAGGTCGCAAGTTCAAATCTCGCCTGAGCCATTTTGTTATAAGAATAAAAACTCAAAAAACCGATTAAAATTAACGGCTCCGGGTTTCTATCTTTTTGTAAATTACGGTCAATATCGGATAATCACGATTAGTCGTCATTTCCTCATTGCCGCGATCGCGTTGAGATTTCCCTACGAGGTAAGTTCTGTAACACATTTTGTGCAATACCTCAACTAGACTTGACAAAACACTCTATGGGTGGGGTACCGCGACAAAGAGGAATCATGCAATAATGTGCATCTGTTGCTCCTCCATTGCTTCCGTATGGTTCAAGTCCCCGAATCTGCTTCTGAACTGGCTGCGGTTTTAGAAGAACCTGTCGATCTCAATTTCCAGCTTCCCGATCCTGATGATGAAGAGATTCTAGAGTACGACTTTCAGCAGCAGGTGGATAACGCCTGGTTAGTGTGCGATCGCTTCGACTTGCAAACCGAAATCTGGCGGGGGCGCATTTTACGAGCAGTACGCGACAGAGAAAAACGCGGCGGTGACGGACGAGGAACAGGCTTTCTCAATTGGCTCAAACAGCGAGAAATCAGCAAAAGTCAGGCATATTCCCTAATTGAACTGGCAAACAGTGCCGATACCCTTTTAGCCGAGGGAAAGCTGAACCCCGATGCGATTAGAAACTTCAGCAAACGCGCCTTTGTTGAAACCGCCAAATCTTCCCCAGAAGTGCAGCAAATGGTAACAGAGGCTGCCCAAAAAGGCGATCGCATTACCCGCCGCGAAGTCAAGCAACTTGCTGACGAATGGACAGCGATGTCCTCTGAACTGCTACCAGAGGAAATCAAGGAAAAAGCGGCAGCGGGTTCCATGCCTGCCCGTCACCTGGCACCTTTAGTAAAAGAGATGGAAAAGCTGCCAGAATCTCACATCAGCGCCTTACGAGAAGAGGTGGCGGCAAATCCTGACGTGGATACCGTCAAACAAGTCACTTCAGACGCCCGCTACTTAGCCAAATATCTCGACGCGGCCGCAAGCGTGCAAACCCTCAACCACGCATCCGTCGATATGGAAATGGCACTGGAAGAAGCCTTACGCCTCGACTGCTTGAATACCGCCGCCGACTTGGTGAAACAAGCATCGCAGCTAGAGCAAACCATCGCCAAACTCTACACCACCTGGAAGCGCGTCGGCAATCTCTCCGACCGATTGTATGTAGATACAGGGGCAAGTACACCAAATTTGCGATCGCTCCTCAATTGCCTCGACCGCCTCGCCGGAGAAACAATCGAAGTGCCATTAGACGAAGACAACGAACATGTCATTCGCCTGAAAATCATGACAGATTCCGGTGCCGATGCCGATGCCGATTCATAGTCACCGTTTTCCTAGGTAAGCAGACGCACAACTGCTGGCGACTCCCTTGTGTCAGCTTACTCAAATATTAAGCATGTACATCCATTATTAGTGGCTGCTATATTCCCTATCAAAATTAGCGGAATTGACAACAAAGACATCAAATATAAGCCGCTAAATATTGGGAATTTTTATTTAATTTGTGCGACAATTTAAACATGATATTAGTTAAAAGTTAGAATTTTTAATTAATTTTCTCTGGAAAAATTACCGAGAATTTATGAATCTTGTTGAAGATCAAACACTGATTACTCAATCGGTGTATGCAAAGAAATTACGTCCTCTGCTTCCGGCTGAAGCTTTTGCTCCCGATCCAAGTAAGTTAGTAATTTTGTTGATTAATCTGGCAATCTTGATCCTCGGTTGGGCGATCGCATCTCATTTAGGTCATTGGAATCCATATCTTTTATGGCTTTATTTACCCCTATCTGTGGTAATGGGTAATAGCGTTGTTGTCTTGCTATTTAGCTCCCATGAGCTTATGCATGGCACCGTAGTTAGAAAATTGCCTGGTAAGCATGTAATTAGCTTACTAGGGTTAGCAATGTTGTGGATGCCCCCGACTTTATGGAAAGCCGTTCATAATCGAGAACATCATAACAAAACGAATTCCTTGGCAGATCCAGACCGCAATTATTTATGGACGCAGCCTGAAACTTGGGGCAAATGGATTCAGAATCTATTTGTGCCATCTTCTGAAGTTAATCTCCTTTGGTTAACAGTCGGAATGGCAACAGCCTGGGGAGTCCATACGTTTCGCAATCTCACCTCTGTATTAATATTTAATAGTGAATCCGTTGATTATGTTCCTGCCGCCTTTAAAGTAAGCGCTAAAGATCGTCGGACGATCGCGGGTGAATTCTTGTGTATTTTAATGATTCATCTGAGTATCTTGGTCTATCTGCAATTTGACCCGATCAAACTCGTTCTTAGTTACTTTCTTCCCATTGGGATTGGCTACTTTGGTGTAATGTTTTATATCTATACCAATCACATGCTTTCCCAGATGACCAGCACTAATGATCCACTGATCAATAGTGTTTCTCTCCGGGTTCCTCAAGTATTTGATAAGTTGCATTTCAACTTTTCACACCATACCGAACACCATATTTTTCCAGGGATAAATTCGGACTATTATCCAATGGTTCAAGAATTATTAAAAACCCACTACCCAGAACGGATGAACTTACTGGATGCTGGAGAGGCTTGGCGCTTGCTACGGCAAACTCCTCGGCATTACAAAGATGGGAATACCTTTACAGATTGGTCAGGAGAAAAGTCTGTTACTTGCCCTCTGAGTCAGAAATAAACCTCTCCTCAAGTCAGACGAGAAAAAAGAGCTAATTGTCAATTCTTAATTCCTGTCGTTGCAATTCCCCGCAGGAACTGCCGTTGCCCCAAGAGAAATAGCAACACTACTGGCACTGTCGCAATGACCACCGCCGCCATCAATAACGACCAATTGTTGGTAAATTGCTCCTGAAACTCGCTCAATGCTAGCTGTACCGTCCTTAACTCGGGTCGAGTGGTGAAAATTAGCGGCTTAAATAAGTCATTCCACTCACCAATAAAGGTAAAGAGAAACAGCGTCACCAAGGCAGGACGAGACAAAGGCAACATCACGCGCCATAAAATCTGGAGGCGGTTTGCTCCATCTAACGCCGCCGCCTCCTCCAACTCCACTGGCACAGTCAGAAAATACTGACGCAGCAGAAAAATTCCAAAGCCACTGGCAGCAGTCGGTAAAATTAACGCCCCGTAGGTATTAATCAAATGTCCCCACTTCAGCACCAGGAAAATCGGCACCACTAAAATTTGGAAGGGAATCACCAATGTGGCTAAGACAATTAGCAAAATTGCCTGACGCCCGCGAAACTGTAATCGCGCTAGTGCATAGCCTGCCAAGGCGGAGGTGATAATTTGAAACCCGGTGACAGAGAGTGCCACAAAGGTGGAATTGGCAAAGGCTAAAAGAAAGTTACCTCGCTGCCAAGCTTCTTTGTAGTTATCCCAAGTGGGGGATTTTGGGAATATCTCACTAAAGGTGCTGGTTCCGGCTGGGGCTAGGGAGGCGAAAAAAGCGATCGCTAAAGGGGACAAAACCACAAGGGCACCGATGAGAAGCAATCCTACAGTTAGTGGCTTCCAAAGCCTTGCTAGACGAGAAGTTGAATCTCTGTGCGGCATGATTGCGGATTTAACTCTATGCTGTTAATGACTTATGCCATATTCTCCCCCTAGGGAACTATTGCACAAGTATCAGCAACAGATAACATAGGGATTTGTTAAGTTCAACTTAACCCTAGTGATTTTGTCGCTCAAGGTATAGGTTGAACTGACCTTGTAGCGACCTATCGATATTAAAACAGGAGACATTCGACTCATGCAAGAGTTCGCAGTCAGTTCAGAACTCGATTTTCAAAGCGAAACTTACAAAGATGCCTACAGCCGCATCAACGCCATCGTGATTGAAGGCGAACAAGAGGCTCATGAAAACTATATCAAACTGGCTGAAATGCTTCCAGAGCAGAAGGATGAGCTGATTCGTCTCTCCAAAATGGAGAATCGCCACAAGAAAGGATTTCAAGCTTGTGGCAAAAATTTGAGCGTAACGCCAGATATGGATTTTGCTCGTCAATACTTCAGCCAGTTGCATGATAATTTCCAAACAGCAGCGGCTACGGGTAATGTTGTTACTTGCTTGCTGATTCAATCACTAATTATTGAGTGCTTTGCGATCGCGGCTTACAACATCTACATTCCTGTTGCTGACCCCTTTGCTCGCAAAATTACAGAAGGCGTTGTTCAAGACGAATACTCTCACCTCAACTTCGGTGAAGTCTGGCTAAAAGAACACTTTGAAGACTCCAAAGCTGAACTCGAAGCAGCCAATCGCCAAAACCTGCCCATCGTCTGGAAAATGCTCAACCAAGTCGAAGATGATGCTCACATTCTGGCGATGGAAAAAGAAGCCTTGGTTGAAGACTTTATGATTGCCTACGGTGAAGCCCTAAGCAATATTGGGTTTTCTACTCGCGATATTATGCGGATGTCTGCCTATGGTCTTACAGCCGCCTAGTCTCTAGCGCAACTTAACCAAATTGCCAATCTCTACTTAAGATTCTGGTGGTATAACGGGGGGCGTAAATAGCTGGATTTTTAGTTTTTTCAAAAAACGAATGAAAGCCTTGCTACTTTACCCCCGCTTTCCCCAATCCTTTTGGTCGTCGTAACATCAATAAAGCCGGACTCCTGATTCATGCCGGGTTCATCATTGGCTTTGATGGGGAACGTAGTGGCCCTGGCGATCGCATTCAAGCCTTTGTCGAAGAAACTCACATTCCCTAGCCAACCCTAGGCATTCTACAGGCACTACCTAACAGTGTTTGGGAACGACTAAAGCGAGTCAGTTAGGGTTGCTCCCCTCAGTACCCCCGATGCCATTGAACAAAAACCCATGTTTGCAGGAACTTAGTTTGAGCTTTTTAGTCAGCTTCTACATACGCTCTGTATAAAGGAATCGTTGCTTTTTTAGATTAGCCGCTCTCCAAGAGCGGTAATTTTTTGTAATATCTTTAAAAGTCTTAACTTTTTCTTTCCTTTAATCCCACTTCCGCCTGATTAACAGGTTTACCTAGAGTAATACATGTTTGGTCTCATCGGTCACCTTACCAGTCTGGAACACGCCCAAGCGGTCGCTAAAGAATTAGGCTATCCCGAATATGCTGATCAAGGATTAGATTTTTGGTGCAGCGCTCCCCCACAAATTGTAGACACAATCAAAGTTACGAGCATTACTGGACAAAAAATTGAAGGTCGGTATGTCGAATCCTGCTTTCTCCCAGAAATGCTTGCCAACCGCCGCATTAAAACAGCAATGCGAAAAATCCTCAATGCGATGGCTCATGCTCAAAAGCAGGGCATCAATATTACGGCGTTAGGAGGTTTCTCTTCAATCGTTTTTGAAAACTTCAACCTACAGCAAATGCGGCAGGTGCGAAACGTAAGTTTGGAGTTTGAGCAATTTACAACGGGCAATACTCACACGGCATATATTCTTTGTCGTCAGGTAGAACAAGCTTCACAAGCACTTGGAATTGAGCTATCGAAAGCAACGGTGGCTGTTTGTGGGGCAACCGGAGACATCGGTAGTGCCGTTTGTCGCTGGCTGGATGCCCGCACTGATGTTGCTGAGTTGCTACTAGTTGCCCGCAACCAAGAGCGACTGCAAAATTTGCAAGCGGAACTGGGTCGCGGTAAGATTATGGGCTTAGAAGAAGCTCTTCCCTTGGCTGATATCGTAGTTTGGGTTGCCAGTATGCCCAAAGGCGTTGAGATTGACCCAACGGTTTTAAAGCAGCCTTGCTTGCTGATTGATGGAGGCTACCCGAAAAATCTAGGGACGAAACTTCAGCACCCCGGTATCTATGTCCTCAATGGTGGCATTGTGGAGCATTCCCTCGATATTGACTGGAAAATTATGAACATCGTCAATATGGACATTCCGGCACGGCAACTGTTTGCCTGTTTTGCTGAGTCAATGCTGCTGGAATTTGAGAAGTGGTACACTAACTTCTCTTGGGGGCGGAATCAGATCACAGTGGAAAAAATGGATCAGATTGGTCAAGTGTCGGTCAAGCACGGATTTAGACCACTGTTGAGCTTTTAGTCAAGGGGCAGTTGCTAGGGAGTAAGGGGGAAGGATGAAGTACGAAGAGTGAAGGGGGGAAGGGTGAAGGAGGCTATTGATTCTCATTCTTCACCCCATCTCCCCTGCTCCGGTTGCTCATTCTTCACCCCATCTCCCCTGCTCCGGGTACTCCCCTAGTCCCTAATTCCCCACTAAACTATGGCAACGACTGAAGCTAGAACCTTTCTCCTCGACTTTGAAAAGCCTCTAGTTGAGCTGGAAACACGAATTAAGCAAATTCGCGAACTTGCTGAAGAAAATAACGTCGATGTTTCTGACCAAATTCGTCAGTTAGAGTCACGAGCTGTGCAACTTCGCACAGAAATTTTTAGTAGTTTGTCACCGTCACAACGGCTGCAATTAGCGCGTCATCCTCGACGCCCAAGTACGCTGGATTATATTCAGGCAATTAGCGATGACTGGATTGAGCTACATGGCGATCGCGGTGGCGCAGATGACCCGGCTTTAGTGGGCGGTGTCGGACGGCTGGCTGGGCGTCCTGTAGTGATGCTGGGCCATCAAAAAGGTCGGGATACGAAGGATAACGTCGCCCGGAACTTTGGTATGGCGTCTCCCGGCGGCTATCGAAAAGCCTTACGGCTGATGAACCATGCTAGCCAGTTTAATTTGCCAATTTTGACGTTTATTGATACGCCCGGAGCCTGGGCGGGAATTAAAGCCGAAGAACTAGGACAAGGTGAAGCGATCGCTCTCAATTTAAGGGAAATGTTCCGCTTGGATGTCCCGATTATTTGTACAGTAATCGGCGAAGGCGGCTCCGGTGGCGCGTTGGGAATTGGTGTTGGCGATCGCCTTTTAATGTTGGAACACGCCGTCTACACCGTCGCTACCCCAGAAGCTTGTGCGGCAATTCTCTGGAAAGATTCCAGCAAGTCGCCCCAAGCCGCCGCTTCCTTAAAAATTACCTCCACGGATCTTAAAGAGCTAGGGATTCTTGATGAAATCTTGGCAGAACCCGTTGGAGGTGCTCACTCCGATCCTCTAGCCGCTGCATCCATCCTGAAAGATGCCCTGCTCAGAAACATAGAAACCTTAAGCCAAATGTCTAGCCAAGAACGTCGGGATCTGCGTTATCAAAAATTCCGCAGCATTGGTGTCTTTACAGAAGTAGCGGTGTAATTGAAAAACTCCCATTAATCACCAATCCCTTGTTAACTTCATCCTTCGTCCTCGTCTTCAACCTGCAAACCCAATTCTGAGTGATATACTTACTTAGGTAACATTTTTTTACATTTCCCGTTTAAACTCTTTCCTACCTGTACTAGCTACTTGCGTTAGGGGATTAAACCTAAAAAGCCAATGCAAGCTGACGGATGCAGTCGCGAAAAATTTTGAGAATTTAGTTGCCTGTGCAGCCATACCATGATTGGGTGTTATGCCCCTAAACTCAAGTGCGAGAGTGAAGTGGCTTCACGGCTTAACATGGATAGGTACGCAGGAAACACCAAGTACTTCGTACTAACGAAAAATCGGCAATTCTTGTCTCACGTCCCAACTCAGGACGATTTTTAACTGAGTTTAGTAGTGATACAGGATGCAGTAGAAGTATTCAGTTGCAGAGTATTGGAAAATTTCATGGCTTCTCAAATTAAACGACGCGCTTTGATCACTGGTGCTAGTAGTGGTATTGGCAAAGCAACAGCGTTGACGTTTGCCAAGGCAGGAATTGACGTTGCCTTAGTTAGCCGTTCTCAAGATGAGCTAGAGTCCGTCGCCCTTGCTGCGAGGGAAACCGGAGTAGAAGCCAAAGCTTATGCTTTCGATCTAGCAAATATTGAGCAAGTAAAAGAGGGAATGCAGGCAATTGCGGCAGATTTTGCTCCGATTGACATTCTGATTAACAACGCGGGTATGGGTTACACCAACTCCCTGATGGAAACCTCGCTATCCGACTGGCAGCAAGTACTGGCGTTGAACCTGACTAGTGTATTTCAGTGTATCCAGGGAGTCTTACCACTGATGCGCGATCGCAGACAAGGCATGATTATTAATATTGCATCAATTGCTGGCTTGCAACCGTTTCCCTCCTGGGGAGCTTACAGCGTCAGCAAAGCCGGAATCATTGCCTTATCAAAGACTCTGGCCGCCGAAGAACGCGCTCATGGCATCCGTGTTGTCACCATCTCTCCGGGTGCCGTCAACACGGGTTTATGGGATAGCGACACGGTGCAAATGGACTTTGATCGGTCAGCCATGTTGACCCCAGATATTATCTCGCAGTCGATACTAAATACCGCCTTATTGCCTGAACAAGCAGTAATCGAAGAAGTGACCATTATGCCTAGTGCTGGTGCTTTGTAGACCCACTGCTGCCCTCTGACTTTGTAAATTTGACGTAAGAATTTCCACTAGACTGACTTATGACTATTGCCCCCTCCAACGGTTCTAATCAATCTAATGATGCCGCCAGTGAAGCCACAAAATTGAAGGGTCGCATTGAAACTCGCCCTGACCGCAATACACTAAACGGTAAGCAAGCGCAGTTACATCCGCCTTTAGAAGAAGACAATGAAGAGATGATGAACGCTGTGCGGACGCTACTCCTTGGTGTTGGCGAAGACCCAGAGCGTGAAGGACTGCTCAAAACCCCCAAGCGTGTTGCCGAAGCGATGCGGTTTCTCACCAATGGCTACAACCAGTCTTTGGAAGAACTCGTAAACGGGGCAATCTTTGACGAAGGTCATAACGAAATGGTCTTGGTGCGAGATATTAACTTCTTCAGCCTCTGCGAACACCACATGTTACCCTTCATTGGCAGAGCGCATGTTGCCTATATTCCTAACCAAAAAGTCGTCGGATTGAGCAAACTTGCCCGTGTCGTAGAAATGTATGCTCGGCGTCTGCAAGTGCAAGAACGGCTCACTCGTCAGATTGCAGAAGCGGTTCAAACCATTTTGGAACCCCAAGGCGTCGCCATTGTCATGGAAGCGACTCACATGTGTATGGTAATGCGAGGCGTTCAAAAACCCGGTTCCTGGACTGTTACCAGTGCAATGGTGGGTTGCTTTCAAGACGATCAAAAAACTCGCGAAGAATTCCTCAACCTGATTCGTCACCAACCGAGTTTCTTTTAAATAGCCGTAGGGTGGGGCAGTACCCACCCTAGCAGAGTGCCCTTGAAAAAAGCGATCGCGATCGCTGTACCCCTTCACGGAACGCTACTTAATCCTTTCGCCCAGAAGGCAACCTATACCAGGGAAGATTAGGGTACTCATGATGCTCCCAATGGTAGCCAAAGTGGTAACAACTAATAAATGACCACAACACCGGATAGTTACTACTACGCGCTCGGTGACGATTATCATACCCCCCCTCTGGCTGGCGATGGGGTAAATAAATTCCAAAATAAAAAAGCTGCACAGAACTAATCAAACTTGGCACTACCCAGAACAACAAAAGATTGCTCATGGGAATCTGTACCAACCATCGCAGTGAGTGGAAAATAACAGTTATCCCAATCATTGAAAACCAGATAGATTTTCCATCTAAATACCCCTTCATAAACTGGAAATACCAAACCACAGGGTTGCTAGTTCCATCTGCGAAAAAATCTGGATCATCAGCACTTGCCGGAGCGCGATGGTGCATAATATGTTTTTTTAATAGGACTTTATAAGGTAGAAGCGCGTAAAGAGCTATTGCTACAGAACCAATAAAGTCATTGATTTTCCGGTTTCCTGAAAAGACTAGCCCGTGCATCGCATCGTGAGCCGTGATAAATAATCCTGTCTGAATAAAGATGCGGAAAAGAACGGCTAGAACAATGAAAACTACCGGGACATGGGCAACATTGATAGAAAACAAGAAAATCAAACTACCTACCCAAAACAGCAGGATTGTCGAAGCAACAAAAACTCCTGTCAGAGAGTCGCTAGGAGTGTGAGAGATACTTTTGGGATAGGGAAGCGTACTTCGCATCGTTTCAAACGTAAAATTGATAGTTTATCCCTAATTGTTAACTTATGTTAATGAAACGGCAGCACTGCCAAAAGGCACATTTGGGCTAAACCAATAGAAGGATGGTGTTTGCAGTAACATTACGCCCCGTAAAACTCTCATCCTGGGGACGCGGCTACGCAGACAATGTGTCAGTTAAAACTGCCTATCTCCCCTCAAATACAGAAATCATTTCTGCATAGTGCAGTTTGTATCCGAACAAGTTGGAAACAAGCTTTGTTAAGGTGAATTGACACTCCCCACGCCTTTAGGCGTGGGGATTCTTTGTTCATAGACCCGACTTGCTCAGACAGGATTTCTCCAGCCAAAGTAGAGGTCGAATCTCCCAAAGCGTTCACCTCGACTACGCTCGGTGAGCGAAGCCGAACCGAAGTTCCGGTATGCCCTACCGTACTCAAGGCTAATTTCAGGATATTAATCGCAGCATTCCAATCCCTGTCCATAACGAACCCGCATTCACAAACATGGGTTCTTACGGATAGGGATTTTTTTACGATTGCACCGCAGTTAGAACATTTTTGTGATGTGTAGACAGGATTGACGGCAACCGTTACCCTGCCAAACTTCACTCCAAAATACTCTAACCATTTCCTGAACTGATACCAACCCACATCATTAATCGACTTGGCGAGACAGTGATTTTTAACTAAGTTTTTAATCCTCAAATCTTCGTAGGCTACCAAATCGTTAGATTGGATTACGCAACGTGCTACTCTCTTAGCATGTTCTTCGCGTTGCCTACTTATTTTGAGGTGTGTTCGCCCTAGTCGATTAATGGCAATATGACGGTTGATAGAGCCTTTCTTTTTGCGAGAAACGCGACGTTGCCTAAACTTCAACCGTTTTTCACTCTCTCGATAAAACTTGGGGTTAGGTTCGCTGTGACCGTCAGAGTCGGTATAAAACTCTTTAAGTCCAACATCTAAGCCAATCGTTTTGCCTGTCGGAGTCGTGTCTACTTTATTTTCAGCACCGATCAGGAACTGAATGTAGTAGCCATCAGCACGACGGATCAAACGTACCCGTTTGATCTGGTCGAGTTGGTAGAAGTTTAGATCCCACGTTCCTTTGAGCTTAAGCTTGCCAATTCCTTTCTTGTCGGTGAAAGTGATTTGCTTCCTGGTTTCTGAAAGTTTCCAGCCACTAACTTTATATTCAACTGAGCGGCAGTTTTTCTTAAATTGCGGACAGCCTTTCTTTCCGGGAACAGCTTTTTTGCAATTATCGTAGAACCGAGCAATTGCAGAATAAGCTCTTTCGACTGAAGCTTGGCAAGCGCTAGAATTCAAGGATTTGACAAAGGAAAACTCTCCTCTCAGTACGGTGCTGTGACGGTACAGTTCTTTTTGCCCTACGCCTCGGTTATCCATCCAGAAACGGATGCACTTGTTCCGAACGAACTGAGCAGTCCTGATTGCCTCGTCTATTGCTGCGTACTGATTTGGTTTTCCTTTAGCCTTGAACTCTAAAGCAAACATTTTACGTGGAAAGTCGCTACGTTAAAATACTAATATAAAGCCGTCCTAAAAGGACGGGGCTTTAAACCCAATTTTTTGGTAAAGAAATACTCCCCAAATTAATTAGTCTTCTAGACCTAGACTCATGTCCAGCAACTCTCCCCCTCTCATCCAGACATTAACCCCAGAGCGCTGGGCTGGGTTGAGCATGGACTTTATCGGAGCCGGCTTTACAGGTTTATTAGTCAAAAACGGTCGGGTTGTACGAACATTAGTACCAGGGCGTCACTTCAGCTTTGCCTTACCCTGGCTGGAACAATGCCAAGTGATTTTGGTAGATAGCAAGCTGCGAAATCTAGAGATTGTTTCACAGGGAGACTTTCTCTCCCGCGACCAGTATCTGATTAACATCTCCCTCAACGTGATGTATCAGGTCGTAGACCCGAAACGAGTAGCGTTGGAGTTATCCGAGCCGATTGCTGCCTTGACGAGCGCCATCAAAGACAGCTTGGGAGTGGCTGTGGGTCAATTGCGTGTAGAACAGTTGACCACTCAGGGAAGAGTCCACATCCGGCAATATTTACTTGACCATGCCGAAGTTTCCTACGCTTTGGGCTTTGCTTTAGAGGATATTCGGGTAAGCGACATCACCTTTCCCCAAACTCGTGGCATTATTCGCCAAGTGGAAGGGATGAGCGCCAAGGAAGAAGCCGAGTATCAAGCTGCACTGAAAATGCAAATTGCTGAAGCAGGGCGTCCGGCTATACCGCCGCCTAATGTGCAGCAGGTCAATTTCATTTCTGGTCGTTCACCCAATCCGGCTAACCCCTTAGAAGCGACTCTCGAAGCAACGAGCTTTGCCATTGAAGGGGAAACAAATCAGCAAGTGAGTTTGCTTCGAGATACCCCACAGCTTGCCCCAACAGTCTTGGCAGGTAGTTCTAGTGCGCGTCTGGTACACCGCTCCTCCGGTGCTGTCATGAGTTTATCTACTAGTCCCTTCACCATCGGACGGGAACCACAAAACACCCTCATCCTTGACGATTTCTTGTGTTCCCGAAACCATGCTCGAATTGTCAAGCTGACTGACTCTCAGGGTACGCGCTACCAATTAGTTGATATCGGCAGTTCCAATGGCACGTTTGTGGGTGGGGAACGGCTTACCCCTAATCAACCTTTTTGGCTAACTCCAGGTAATGTGATTCGGATTGGTTCCCAAGAGTGGACTTTTGAAGTGTAATCTTCAGTCAATTGTTGAGCAGCCTAATGATTATGGTTCAAACAATCCAAGCGAAAAGTATTACTCTGCAAGAATTAAGAGAAAAATTTGATCTCCAATTAGTTGAAGACGAGGGATTTTTCCGCGAGTGGCAAGATAACTTACCAGAAATTCCTGAAGTAGAAAAGCAACGTCTCGATCGAGTCAAAGCCAGTTACATCAATTTACTGAATTACCCACCACTGCTAGAAAATACCGTAAAAATGGTGGTGTTGTCTCCCCTGTTAGATTTAGCTGGATTTTATTTATCTCCCTTTCACATTAAATCAGAACAGTCTGTAGAAATTATTGAAGAAGATGAAGGAGTAGTTGTCAAGGGACAGCTCGATGCCTTGGTACTTAGAGAAAGGCTTTGGGTATTGGTTATTGAGTCGAAGCAGGCGGCTTTTTCGATAGAAGTAGGACTAGCCCAACTTTTGGCTTATATACTGGCAAACCCTCACCTAGAAAAACCTAACTTTGGATTGCTCACCACGGGTGGAAGTTTTATGTTCGTTAAATTAATTAAAGGAGAAACATTACAATACGCTACATCTAATGTGTTTGAACTTCGCAATCGTGGAAACGAGCTGTACAGTGTTTTAGGTATATTGAAGGCTCTTGGCGCGTTGAGTAGTTAGGGGGATTAATCGACGCTGGCGATCGCGTTTTGGTAATATCTGCGGTCGGGCAATGGGTGAAGCCAGAAGCCTTTACTGATAACCCGCCGCTTGCAGGGAGAATAGTCGCGCATAGCGCCCGCCAAGCTGCAACAACTCCTGATGAGTTCCTTGTTCAATAATTTCTCCCTCTGCCATAACAACGATTTTGTCTGCCATTCGCACGGTAGAGAAGCGGTGGGAGATCAAAACAACCATCTGCTGAAGGGTGATGGTGCGGAAATGGTCAAAAATTTGCATCTCAGCTTCCGCATCCATAGCAGCGGTAGGTTCATCGAGTACCAGGATATCGGCACGCGATCGCATAAAGGCGCGGGAGAGGGCGATTTTCTGCCACTGACCGCCGGAAAGTTCCTGCCCCCCCTTGAACCAGCGCCCTAGCTGAGTGTTGAAGCCGTCTGGCATCTTTTCAATGAAGGGTAGAGCCATCCCTTTTTCCGAGGCATCTCTCCAGCGTGTCGCGTCTTCTAAGCGATCGACATCTCCGACCCCGACATTCTCTCCCACGGTGAACTGGTAGCGAACAAAGTTCTGGAAAATCACCCCAATCCGTTGACGCAGGACATCAATATCCCATACATCCAAATCCAATCCATCGAGGAGGATGCGTCCAGAGTCGGGAGTGTAAAGTCGCGTCAGGAGCTTAATCAGGGTAGTTTTACCGGAACCATTTTCACCGACAATGGCTAACTTCTCTCCCGGTTTTAGATGCAGCGAAATCCCTTTCAAGATCGGTTGCAAAGCACCGGGATAGGTAAAGAAAACATTCTCAAAGCGAATTCCATCCCCCGGTAGTATCCCTTGAGTTGCCTTACCGCGAGATTGAGGGACATCTTGCTCTAGAAATTCGTAGAGATTAGAGAGATAGAGGTTATCTTCGTACATCCCGCCAACAGACGTGAGAGTGTCGGAGAAGGTGGTTTGTCCTTGGCGGAAAACTATCAGGTACATCGTCATATCCCCCAGGGAAATGCGTCCGGCGATGGTTTCCCAGACAACCCAGGCGTAGGCGAGGTAAAAGGCGGCGGTACTAAACAAACCCAGCAGATAGCCCCAAAAGCCTCGACGGATAGTAAGGTCGCGGTCTTCGCCGTAGAGTCGGTTAAAGACATCGCGGTAACGTTGCAGCATCATCGCGCCCAACTGGTAGAGCTGCACCTCTTTGGCGTAGTCTTCGCGAGCGATTAAAGTTTCTAGGTAAGTTTGCTGGCGGGTTTCTGGAGAGCGCCACTGAAACAAGCGGAAAGCTTGCCCCGCAAAGCGAGTTTCCGCAATGAAGGCTGGCATTGCCGCTATCAACAATACTAGAACTGCCCAAAGCGAAAATTGCAGCAGCAAGCCTGCATAAGTAATCAGCGATAAGCCATCCCGCACCAACCCAAACGTGCGCGTCACCAGCGAGAGCGGACGACTAGAGGCTTCGCGCCGTGCTTGGGTCATTTTGTCGTAAAATTCAGAATCCTCAAAATGAACCAAGTCTAAGGTGAGGGCTTTTTCCAAAATTAAAACATTTACCCGCTGACCGAGTAGGACTCGTAACAACGACTGGCAGATACCTTGACCCCGTTGGCTACCTGCAAGTAACGCCACGGCGATCGCTTCTAGCCCTACATACCCAAATGCCAAAGCGCGATCGCTGACATCACCTGTATTGGCAGCCAAGACGACACTATCAACAATTAACTTACCAATGTAGGCGATCGCAGCGGGCAATAACCCCGCCACCAACGTCAGAATCGCCAGCACCACCGTCAACGTACGGCTAGTCGTCCAGACCAACTCCAACGCCCGCCCGCTATAGCGAAACACAGAGAGCGATTGACGAACCTGCCGAACTGGAAACCTCAACCCCCTCAGAACGCCTGGCTTCTTTTTCCTCATGTTCTCCGTACTAAATTGCTATGCATTTGATATCGTTTTCACTTCCAAAAGGATTATTAAAATTGATCGGCAATAGGGGAGATGAGCAGAACCAATAACCAAATTGCACCGACTCCAGAAAACTCATCACAACCGATCAACCCTTGTGCAGGGGGTCTGGGGGAGGCACTCATCCCAAGAGTGGGGGGTTTGGGGGGAAGCCCCCCAAGCTTGGTTTTTCTCAAGAACAACTAACTTTTTTCATACTTCACCAAGCGCCTCCGGCAACGGCTTCGCCAAACATACTTCACTCTTCACCCCACTCAGCACTCCTCAACACCGGGTGGCAAAACCACCCTCAACCCCAACCAACGCTCCTGTAGTAACCCCGCCAACGCTCTTAATCCCCACTCCTCACAACGACGATGACCGACTGTAACTACACCAATTCCAGTTTCTTGCACCGCCTTCTTTGCAGACTGTCGCCACTGTCCTGTAACGTAGACATCCGCACCCCTAGATGCCGCCTCCCGCACCAAAGCATCCGTCATGGCTCCAACTACCGCCACCCGCGAGACTTGTTTACACTCCCCTGGTTCGGTTTGATCTTGTCCCCCAAACACCTCACCTATATCCCTACAGTAGCGGGTGAAACACTGGGGTGACATTTCACCGCTCATCCCAATCGGTCGCCCTTCTTTTTCTCCTATAACCAAAAGTGCTGACATCCCCAAGGCATCTGCCAAGCGAGGATTGAAGCCCAAAGTCAGCCGTTCATCAAACGCTAGATGATAGGAGACGACACCAACGTCAGATTTCAGTTGCTCTAACTTCAGCTTCCAAGGTCGATGCAAAAATAGAGCGTCTAACTGAGCTTGTTCTGCCCATTGGGGTAATTGCTGCCAAGGCTCCAACGCTAACCCAATTCGCTGAATCGCACGGTTTGAGGGGCGATACACTCCGCCTGGGTCATCATTGAAGCGATGAATAGCAAAATATTGATTTAAAAATTCTGCGAGTTTGTCTAAGGACAGCATGAATTGAGAATAGCTGTTAGGACTTACGTACCGTAACGCGAGAACAAGGGTTTGAGATTCTTCACTATCGCTCAGAATGACGCAATTTCGTTGTCAGTGCGTCAGTCCTACCTGTGTGAGCACAGTCGTTTCTGAGCAGTGGGTATGGCGAGTGACTAACCCACTCAATGAAATTCTCAGATTTTGGAATTTTTCCCGTTCCAGAAAAACACCTTGACAAGGGGAGTGATCGAGGAAGATTGTCACAGCAATTGAGTATCATCCTCTTATATAGATCCAACTGCACAAAACCCCCAAAGAATTCGCGTGATTATTCCAGCAGCAGTCACCTTTGAAGAAGCGATCGCCCTTACCCAGACCTTGATGGCAAAAATGGTAGACGGGGAACTCTCTCAATCAGAAGCCTCACACGCGATCGCCAGTTTAGTGAAAACTCAAACGGGTGCCAGAGGTTTTTTTGTCACCTACCTCACTGGTGAAGGAACCTTGGCGGATAATCCCTCCCCGCAAGTCATCCAGGCACTACAATCATCACCAAGTACCGTTGCAGAATTGCTGGTAAAAAACCTGGCAATGTCAGCCGCGATGGCAGTTGTCCATCGTCGCCACGGCAACGAAGAAGCGGCGAAAGGATCGGATCGAGTGCGATCGCGCACTGTCAATCTCATCGAACAAGTTGACCTAGAGGCGGTGCGGGAGCTTTCCCAAAAGTTAAAGGGAAGTGCCACTACCGGAGAAGGGCATTACAAAAAGTTTCTTCAACGCTGGGGCTACGATGCAGAACAACGGCAAGTTATTCGCCAAGTTTTAGAAGAGGTGATTGGTTAATTATTGTTAGTTACCTGCTGCGATCAGTCGGTGAGTTTTTGGTAAGTAGGCGAGAATAAATCAAACTTTATGTTGCCGTGTAAAAACTTTAAAATTGTTGCGTAGTCAGGGCTTGGAACCGATTTTGAGGCATTTAGCCCTGACTACAAACCAATAATATTTACAGATCCTACTTAGCTATTTGCTAATGATTCATGGCGCGATCGCTCTTAAGCCTGTCATTAAATTCCATCTTTCCTAATTTCTCCCCGCCACCCCACTTCCCCCATCCCTAATCCCTAGGAGATACATGATTAAAATTCTGCACCTATCTGATATCCACATGGGGAGTGGCTTCTCCCACGGGCGGATTAATCCGGCAACGGGATTAAGTACACGGCTGGAGGATTTTGTCAATACCCTGGCTAAATGTATCGACCGTGCTATTAACGAACCTGTCGATTTAGTTCTCTTTGGGGGCGATGCCTTTCCAGATGCAACGCCGCCGCCATTTGTGCAGGAAGCCTTTGCTAGCCAGTTTCGCCGCTTAGTAGATGCAGACATCCCCACGGTGTTGCTGGTAGGAAATCACGACCAACATTCCCAAGGACAGGGTGGGGCAAGTCTGTGTATCTATCGGACGTTGGGAGTACCCGGTTTTTTGGTAGGCGATCGCATCGAGACTCACCACATCCAAACCCGTAACGGTCTGGTACAGGTAATCACTCTACCTTGGTTGACTCGTTCTGCGCTGCTGACGCGCCCGGAAACAGAAGGGTTAGCACTGGCAGAGGTGAATGAGTTACTGACACAACGCCTTGACCCGGTGTTAGAAGGCGAGATTCGCCAACTCGATCCAGAGGTGCCGACGGTACTCTTGGCGCACTTGATGGCAGACCGCGCCAATTTGGGGGCGGAACGCTTTTTGGCAGTGGGTAAGGGTTTCACAATTCCCCTATCGATGCTGACGCGACCCTGCTTTGACTATGTGGCATTAGGTCACGTCCACAAGCACCAAAATCTCAATAAGTCTAATAACCCGCCCATCATCTACCCCGGTAGCATTGAGCGAGTAGATTTTAGCGAAGAGAAGGAAGAGAAAGGTTATGTAATGGTCGAACTGGAACGGGGTCAGGCGAATTGGGAATTTTGTTCCCTACCCGTGCGTCCCTTCCGCACAATTGAGGTGGATGTGTCTGAGGCAGATGATCCTCAGAAAGCCATCCTGAAAGCGATCGCCAAAAAGGAGATTCAAGACGCGGTGGTACGCCTAATTTATAGACTGCGTTCCGAACAGCTGGACTTGATCGACAACGCCGCTTTACACCAAGCACTAAATGATGCCCACAACTACACAATTCGCCCAGAACTAGTCAGTCAGCTAGCCCGTCCTCGCCTACCAGAACTAGGCGTTGGCAACACTATGGACCCGATGGAAGCCTTGAAAGCTTATCTAGGAAATCGGGAAGACCTCAAGGATATTTCGGCAGAGATCATGGAAGCCGCAAACCGCTTGCTGGCTGGTGATGATCCGGTTTGGTTAGAACTCAGCGACGAGAGCGCCTCAGAAGCAGCCGAGCCTCAACAAACACCATCAAAACAGGATTCTCAGTTGCGCTTGTTGTAGAAAGGGCAGCCGGAAAGAAAATTACCAGAGTCAGGGCAAATGCGATCGCCGCTAATCCATGACACATTGTCGATCATAAGCTTTATTAGTTTGAGGAGACTGATGGTGTATCAGGCTGAAAACACCGGGGCGAAGATTGCTATTACTGCAATTATTTGGAGCTTTGCCACAGGAATGCTGGCGATTTGTATCCCCCTTGTATCAATCATGAAAGGTGGTGTAATTCTGCCCTTAGCAGTGGTTTTGGGAGCAAATATGAGTACGGCTGTTGTTTGGCGATCTTCTCAGCGGTGGGTTGAAAATAATTCTGATTTGAAGAACAACGTTAAGCAGTTAAGCGAACGCATTGTGACTTTAGAAACTATTTGTAGCAGCGAAGAATTGGCTATTCAGCATCGGCTCAAACAATTGACATCCTCCACCTCAAAATCGAAGATTATGGAGGTGGATTCCCAAGATCACTCATAAAATCCAGAGATTAGCCAAAGCGAGGCGGGAATGTTTTTGCCACAGTACGAAAGGAATTGCTCAACGCAACGCCCAAGCTAAAAAGCGTTCTGTGTAATAAAGGGCGATTTGATTGCTAAGACCATTAAAAACGGCATCAAAAGCGTGATTTGCCCAAGGAATTTTTAAGAAAACAACCGTATTGCCTGCTTCCTGCAATCGTTCTGCCATCTTCTGACCATATTTAGCTTGGACAATATAATCGCGATCGCCATAAATTAACAGTGTCGGCGGCAGATCTGGCTTGACATAGGTAATAGGTGAGGCGTTGCGGTAGAGTTCCGGTAACTGGCTAGGCGTCCCCCCCAAAAACGCCTTTAAGACAGCGCGGGAATTAATGGGGTCAGGAATTGGGGGATTGCGATAACCGGCGGTTAAGTCAATTGGCCCATAGTAGCTAACAACGGCGCGAATCGGAAAGGCTATCTCCGGTGAGTAGGCGGCTAGCATCGCTAACTGAGAGCCAGCCGAACGCCCTATTACGGCAACGCGCTCTAGATTGACCTCATACTCAGCCGCGTGCTGGCGAATAAAGCTTAATGCCGCTCGAACATCGTTGATTTGAGCAGGGAAGTGGTAATCCGGTGCATGGCGATAATCAATCGCCAAGACGGTATAGCCCTGCGCTGCCATGTAGCGGTTGAATTTTGCATTTTCCAAGGGACTGCCCCTTTGCCATGCTCCTCCGTAGATGGATACAATTGCCGGATATTTTCCGATCTGCGGCGGACGGTAGACATTCATCTTTAGTACTACCCCATCCGCTGTAGCGAAGGGAACATAAGCCGTGTAGCGACTCTCCCCCAGTGCTATCGGACGAAATACATCCGCCAGAACAAAGGGACGCGATCGCATCTGGCGCTTCACTCGATCGGGAACCTGCGCCAGGTAGTCTGCTCCTAATTGCTTCTGCATCACCTCGGCAAACTGCTGCTCAGTGGCAGGTACTTGCACCAACGGCATAGCACTAAGCAAAAGTCCAGCCAAACTGGCAATGATGGCGAGGGATTGCAGGCGATGGTGTCTTCCTCTTTTTCCCCGCCGCCGTGGGTTAGCAATGGATGCGACAAGAATGACCGCATTAGCGATCGCCAGATACGGACTAATCTCTGGCGCACCTACCCCCAGTGGCAGTAGCCGCATCGTCGGCGCAGGAATCACAATCCAGACACTGAGAAAAAGACCAATGCTACTGAGGAGAAAAGTTAGACATTGGCGGTTGGGGATTAGATGGGGAAGATTTTTCAGGGACGTTACTCTTCAACTAGCTGACTGGAGTTAACTTTTTATAACTCAAAACCTCTGTTCTGAACACTTCAAGCGTCGCGTCGGGGGGCATTAACGCCTTTTTATTTGCCAGTACTTCTAAACTCTGCCATTACCGGGAAATGGTCTGAAGGTAAAACACCTAGCCACTGACGGTGATCTATCTCAATCCTCCGGAGACTGACGCGGCTGTCGTAGTAGATCGTATCTACGGCGTCAACTGCTTTTCCTGTGAAGTCATGAAAGGTCTGTTGTTCCTCTAGTTCAATATCAGCAAGGGCGTCGTAGAGGTGCAGTCCATTGGGTAAAGAATGTCCCAGCATTTCCCGTGGGACACTACCAGGGGCAGCATTGAAGTCGCCTGTAAGAAAAGTGTAAGACTCAGAGGGCTGGAGATGACTTATACGATCGCATACCAATTTCGCTCCTAGTTCTCGCGCCTTGGCGCTGTTGTAGTCGAGATGGGTATTAAAAACTGTAATCGTTTCTTCCTCCCCGACAACAGCAAAGACAGCCCAGGTAGTCATCCGTGGAACACGATTGCCCCAATCAGGGCTAATGCTACCAGGAGTTTCAGGAGTATCGCTTAAGAAGAAGTTGCCACTATTGAGGCACTTCAACCGTCCAGAGCGGTAAAAGATGGCACAACGTTCACCCATACCAACACCTGTGCGATCGTCTCCCACACTCTGGTAATTTGGCAGCAACCGATGCAAATCTAGCAACTGGTGTGCCATCCCTTCCTGGGTGCCGATGATATCTGGTGCATAGTGGGCGATTGACTCTGCAACTGCTGCTTTGCGAACTGTCCAGGCATGATCGCCAGGGTCGGGCTTGTCATAGCGCAGATTGAAGCTGATAACTTTCAGTTCCATGCCTGGAATTTTACACCAAGAGGACTTACACAAAAATCACTAGGGATAATTTGCTAATAAGCCCATAGTCAAAGTAGCAGTTGCAGCGGAAATCACCGTGGCAATTACCAATTCATTGAATAAATCCTGGGGTTGTGTCAAAAAAATCGCCTCTGACAAAATTCCAGGATTGACGACCAAAGTATATGCCATCGTCATAAAGGTGGTAATTCCTGCCAGCACCTCCGTGCGGAGATCTCTCTGATAATATCCAAATTTAAAGGATCGGGTGATCGCTCCTTGTTGCCTATCGGGATCGAGGGTAGAATCCGCCTCAGGTTGATTCGTCTGGTTGGCTTGGTTCTTGCTCATTGCTGCCCTTCGGAAACACGCTGCCCTTAGATTAAGGTCTAACGGCGTGATGTTTAGAACCATGAGACACAGATTTTTTGTTTTGATGTCAGGTTCGAGGGAATTAAAAATAGGGATGGGGCATTGGCAATCGGCGGTGGGGAATTAGGGAAAATAAATGAAATTACTATCTTATATTTGTTACAACTATTACCCAGTCCCCAGTCCCCAATGCCAAAAAGTAGTTAATTTGGATGAGCAAACTCAATAGGTAGTCGCTTATTCAATCAGCCTGATCAGGCATCATCAGTCAGAGAGCCGGGTCTACTAAATTACGATCAAGTCGCCAAGATTAATTTCCGCCATGGCAAAAAATGCAGTCCAGCTTGAGATGATGAAGTTAAAATTCCCCGCCCACAGTTCCCAATTCGTCCCATTGCCTCTACCCTGGTTTGCCATTGGTATTACCAGTGTCTTTCTAGGCTCAGTTATCCTACGCTTCTGGGGATTAAGTCGATTCAATACCTTAGTCTTTGACGAAGTTTATTACGCAATCTTTGCCAATAACTACCTAACTGGAACGCAATTTTTCAATGCCCATCCTCCCTTAAGCCAATACATCCTGGCGATCGGTATCTGGTTGGGTTCTCATCTTCCCTTCGGGACTGAGAACCTCAACGGCTTAACCGGTTCCTTGCGGACAACCTGGAGCTACCGCTGGCTGAATGCCTTAACTGGCTCCTTGATTCCCTTGGTTGTTGCCGCCATTGCCTACCAACTGAATCACCGTCGTAGCTATGCCTTTATTGCTGCGCTTTTTGCCGCTGCTGATGGACTGTTTTTGGTGGAATCTCGCTACGCTCTCAACAATGTCTACCTCGTTATTTTGGGGCTACTGGGTCAATTATTCCTTTTAATTGCCCTCAGTCAACCTAAACATGAACGGGGGATTAGTCTTGCTGCTTCGGGAGTGTTTTTCGGAGCTTCCATGTGCATTAAGTGGAATGGCTTATGGTTCCTTTTGGGAGCTTACATGCTTTGGGCGGTAGCTTGGGTGATGCAGTGGATGCGATCGCAACGCCCCTATACCGAATCCCAACCCCGTCTAGAGCCACCCTACTCAGGAATAAGAAAACCCAATTCGAGACTAATAGTAAATCCCTTAGAAAATCTGACTCAGATCAAAATTCCCCAGTTTATATTTAATTTTGCCCTTATTCCTGTCATTACTTATAGCCTGCTTTGGATTCCTCACCTGATCATGAACCCGACGCCGGGATTCTGGCAGGCACAAAAAGACATTCTCACATTTCACGAAAAAATCGGCGACGGTTCGGATGTACATCCTTACTGTTCTCGGTGGTATAGCTGGTTCTTGATGATTCGCCCCGTTGCCTATTTCTATCAAACCGCTCGCAGCACCACAGAGACAGTTCCCGCTTATCCCCCCCTACCTGTAGGAACTGGGGATGTAATTTATGATGTCCATGCCATTGGCAACCCGATTCTCTGGTGGCTATCAGCAGGGGCAATGTTACTACTGATTTTGCTGCTATCTCAGCAATTGTTAGCAGGCGCGGGTTGGAAAATTCCCTTTACTCCCTCTAGCTGGGTAGCCCTTTATCTGATCGCAAACTGGACAGCAAACTGGCTCCCCTGGATACGGGTCAGTCGCTGCACGTTTTTGTACCACTATATGGGGGCGTCGATATTTACAGGGATGGGGCTTGCTTGGATTGTTGACCGCTGGCTACAAAGCAGCCATCCCCGTCGTCGGATCATGGGTATTGTCGTAGTGATGCTAGTTTTGCTTGCCTTTTGGTTCTGGATGCCAATTTATTTGGGATTACCTTTGTCTTCTGGACAGTATCAACTTCGGATGTGGTTTCGGTCGTGGGTTTGAAGAAGGTACTGAGTCATGAGTAGGGGAGCGGCGGAGCAGGGGAGCAGGGGAGCGGCGGAGCAGGGGAGCAGGAGAGCAGGGGAGCAGGGGAGCAGGGGAGCAGGGGAGCAGGGGAGCAGGGGAGCAGGAGAGCAGGGGAGCAGGAGAGCAGGGGAGCGGCGGAGAAAATAACCAACCCTATTCATACTTCACCTTTCATACTTCACCCTTCATACTTCATCCTTAATTCCATCGCTCTTGACAAACAAGGCGCGATAAACAGGTTCATTGCGGGAGAGAGTAGAGCCTTCGCGTTCGGTGGGGATGGGAAAGGGATTGTTAGTAAGCCAGGATTCTCCTCCCTGTCGTTGAAAGGCGGGTTGTTCGTCGAAGCGATCGCGCATTTCTTGGGCAACTATTTCAATATCAGACTGAAGGAAAACTATACCCCCAACAGCTAGATATGTTGCTATATCCTCAACTAATTCTGGCTGCACTACTCGGCGTTTGGCTTGGCGTTTTTTAAACCAAGGGTCAGGAAATTGAATCGTGACGCGCTGCAATATCCCAGCAGGCAAAGAATTGCACAGAGAGGGCATAGAGTTATTGATATTGCCAAACAAGTAATAAAGGTTATTTATCCCCAGTTCCTCTCGCAGTTGGTTTGCTTGTTCTACTAAAGGTTCTCGAATTTCCACTCCCAAAAAATTCCAGTCTGGTTCTGCTTGTGCCATCTGCAACAGAAATTCTCCTCTGGCGCAACCAATATCAAGATGCAAAGGCTGATTGGGTTGGGCAAAAACTTTCTCCCAGTTGGGAGGGAAAATAGGCTCAGAATACTTTTTGCTTAAGGGATTAACGTGCTGGCGTACTCGGACTCTAGGCAATTTGGGTTCCTCTTGTTTTGGGCTTTTTAACCGCTGATGTTTTGTAAAATAGTCGCGCTTGGCGCGGATTTTCTCTTAGAGGCTTTTAACTGATGACTGTCTCCTCGACTTAAGCTAATTGGGGATAGTTGGTGCAATCTCGTTGCAGTTATACTCAACGGCAGACTTGTCTTGAGTTGTCACACCAAAACTACAGGCATCTCCTCACCGATGCCAATCAACATTTTAAAGAAATTTCCTTAATCTAACTTTTCCTTTGACATTCCATGAATCTTAATTTTCGCTTTGCAGCGATCAGCGATCTGCATATCGGGCTACCCCACACAATCTGGGATAATCCCAGCCGCTTCCATCTAGTAGAAGTTAGCATTCCCGCCTTAGAACTAGCCTTTGAGCATCTAGAGCAGCAGCCCCTTGACTTTCTCCTGCTTCCTGGAGACTTGACGCAGCATGGCGAAGCAGAAAACCACACCTGGCTATCTAATCGCTTGAAGAAGCTGCCTTTTCCGGTGTACGTTATCCCAGGCAATCATGATGTCCCTAGTCTCTTGCCGAATGAGCAGTCGATTGGACTGAAGGATTTTCCCTACTACTATCAGCACTGCGGTTATACTAACTGCGATCGCCTTTACTACACCTGCGAAATCCTCCCAGGAGTACAGCTAATCGGGCTAAATTCTAACCAGTTTGATAGCGATGGCAAACAACAAGGCTATCTAGACGAGGTACAACTACAGTGGTTGCAGCAGGTACTGGTAGAAGCCGAAGATAAATTCGTGCTGGTGATGGTACATCACAACGTGGTGGAACATCTACCCGGACAATCTCGCCACCCGCTAGGACGCCGCTATATGTTGGATAATGCGCCAAAACTGCGGCAGATGTTGCAAGAAGCGGGGGTTAACCTAGTTTTTACAGGTCACTTGCATGTGCAGGATGTCGCCTACAAGGATGGCATCTATGACATCACGACCGGGTCTTTGGTCAGCTATCCTCACCCTTATCGAACTTTGCAGCTCCGAACCGATCAGCAGGGGAAAAGATTTTTACAAATCGAGTCTCATCGCGTTGAATCAGTACCAGGATGGGAGGATTTATCCCAAATGTCACGGGAATGGATGGGCGATCGCTCTTATGCCTTTATGCTGCGTTTACTCACTGACCCCCCCTTAAGCCTACCGCTTGAAGAAGCGAAGCAATTTGCCCCGCAGTTACGCTACTTCTGGGCAGACATTGCCAATGGGGATGTCCTGTTTGACTTCCCTGACTTTCCCCCCAAGGTTCGCCGCTACTTTGAGGCATTTAGCTCCATCACCAGGGACGGTACACCTGCCTTTATTGATAATCACGCTACATTAGTCCTGAGTTCTGAGTTGGGGAGAAAGGATGAAGTATGAAGTATGAAGGGTGAAGTATGAAGTATGAAGTATGAAGGGTGAATTCGGTTATTGGTTCTCTTCCTCTCCTCTGCTCCTCTGCGCCCCTGCGCCCCTGCGCCCCTGCGCCCCTGCTCCCCTGCTCCCCTGCTCCCCTGCTCTGTTCATCCTTGATCAAGGTTGATGACAAATTCCAAAGACAGAGGTGTAGCCGTGCAAGAATGTGCTGCCAGCAACTGGGCCAATTTCCCCATTACAGAAGAAGCCGCCTAACTGAACGTTGTTTAGGTATTGGTGAAAGAGGTTGGAGTCAAAATCTGGTTCACCGTAAAGCCCTGCGCCTCTCCCCATGCAGGAAAACATTAACGCCCCAGCACTAGAGGTATTAGTGGCTTCTTGCTGGTAGCTTTGAAGGAGCAATTCTAAGTCTTCTCCCGATGTTCGGGCGTCTCTGAGGTGAAACTGAATCCGTTGTCCGGGACGAACGCGATCGCCAATGGCGATCGCTCCTAGTCGTGGGTCTACCCCCAACACATTCCGAATCAGAAAGTCTCCGTGACCCAACTGCTGTTTAAATTCATCCCGCGCTACTCCGATGAACAGTGAGTGCTGTGCCAGTTCGCGATCGCTTTCGCTTAGGTCTTGAATTAAATCTCGCAAAACTTCTAACGGCGGGCGGGCTTGAGTCGTGCAAGTTGTCAGTTCGGTGCTTTCCGGCTCTGCCAATTCTAAGAGAATATTCCGCTCCCCTTGAGTCACTTGGTAGGTCTGACCAATCGGACGGCAACCTTGCGCCACAATTGTTTCCATCACAATATTGCCACTCAAAGCAACTCCGACGGTTCCCTCGCGGTAAAGGTGATAGTTACAAAATAAGCCAGTCTGGGTGCCCATCATGCCAGTACTTGCCAGTCCGCCGACCTTAATTGAACCCGGATAGGCAAAATCTAGCCCTTGGAGCAGGTCGTTGATGCGAGACGAAAACGGATCGGCAAGTAAAATAAACTGCGGCTGCTCTTGAGGATCAACACCGACTAAGTCCACCCAAGTATCAGGAGAGCTATCTAAGTCCGGTAGGATGTCGGCGGGTAGGTAAAAAGCGCGAACGCTTACTTCTGGCAAGTGCGCCACACTCACACTGAGCGCCGGTTCTCCTTCGATTTCCCGCGCTTCCCCCTCCGGGTTCATGCCGACAATACCGCCTCCACCACAGCCAATCAGCACAGGTACGGACAACCGCTCCTTCATGACTGGCATTAATCGGGAATACTCACTAGCAAACGCCGAGGAAATGAAGACCACAGCCAAGTCCGGAGCGGCACTCAAGCTGTTCTGGATGCGGTCTACAACTTCCTCAACTGCTGCTTCCAATGACGGACGGGTGGAGAGAGCATTGACCCACTGGATTGGATTAGCCATTGGTTTTACCAAATTCGTTCCCGATGCGGATGCGTACTGAGGCGATTGGCAGACACTTCAAAACTTTATGATAACTCCAGATGACAGCTCCTCTGGAGCCAAGGTCAGAGACTGAAGGATCATCTTGTAACGCCTTCCCTTCATCAAATCAAAGAATGATGACGGGAGCCTCCTGGTGGTTAAAGGTGAGAGTGGGGCGAATACAACTTAAGTTACAAAGAACACACCTTAACACAAGTTAATATGTAAATAGATAGTAAAGTCAGTTCAGTGTAAGCTGACAGGCGAAGAGACTGAAGGTTAGTCAAATCTTAAAAGATAGAGATTATTCTTCTAAAGAGCTACTGTTCTGCGATAAGACAGAAATTAAGTAGCACTCACCAACTGAGCCACTACGCTAAACCTGTAATTGGTTGGAAATCTTCAAAAAGGTTAAACAAGGTTTCCTACACTGAATAAGTAAGGTAACTAGAACAAAAAACAATGAGTGATATTCAAGACAAAATCGAACAAGAGCGCGACCAAGCTCGTATCGTTTGCGACACGAAAGGTTCAGAGTCCGGTGATTGTGCTGCGGCATGGGACGCTGTAGAAGAACTGCAAGCTGAAGCTTCACACCAGCAAAAAAAAGGCAAGCAGAAAAACTCCCTTGAGCGGTACTGCGATGATAATCCTGAGGCTCCTGAGTGCCGGATCGACGATAACTAAAGGTGTTGAGGGTTGCTACTTAGCCACATCCCTTGATTAGATAGCCGAGATAGATTCCTGAGCAGCTAGACGTTCCCCATCGGATGCTAGCTGCTTGTTTTTTGGGGAAGCGACGAGGGATTATCTGTATAACGGCTTATCCTCGATTTCCCTTCCTGCCCTAACATAGATAGAAGTCATTTTGGCAAGAAGCATGGAAGAGGGACTACTGCGATCGCTCGTCTGGACAGATTACAGACTAGCGCTATTATTTACTGTTATCATCCCGATCATTTTGCTGATTTGGGCGTTTGTACAAAGAGCGGAATTCATACAGCGCCTGTTAATCATCTATTGGCGGGTTTCCAGTCTCTTCGCCATTACCATTTATATACTGATTGCCGCTTGGCCAATCGGTTTCGCTACAGGCTTTTTTGCCCGCCTCCTGATTCCCATCGCCTTGTGGTTTTGGGCCGACTTAAACGAAGAAATTGATGACCAGCCGCCGCGCCCCTTAAAGCTGGCAGTTACGTCCTGGCGTTGGGCAATAACGATTTACAGCACGTTAGGTGCTTTGTTCGCCCTCCCATTCCTGCGGTGTGCCTTTGTTGAACGCGCCATCCAAACCCCCTCTTGCCGCATTTGGATAGAACCATCTCTCCTGTTTAAGCAATATATTCATCCAGCTTCCCGACCGGAATTTCTCGGCTTTTTGGGGATGACTGGATTATTTATCTATGTCATCTGCTTGAGCTATTTCATCCTGGTGCGCTTAGGTAGACAGGGACGTTCTGCCATCCAACAGTAAGAATTTTCAACTGATTTACGGCAGAATCCCTCTGTTACCTAGTGCGTAAACCTCTCTTGCCCTCTGCATTTCAAATTCAAACGGGCAAGTAGGCTTGCCGACAATTTGCTAAGAGAACAGCAGTCAATGAATAATTCCATCGGGCGGCGTCTAGAGGAATACACGAGCAAGCGTCCGCAAGAAGTCTTACTTGTCAGCGTAGAGATTGCTGGAGAAGAAGACCAGATTGCTATCTTCAAAGGCTTTTCCAGTTCGTTGATGCGCCCGACTGCTTTTGATCCAGATACTCCTGTACTACCAGAGGACGCGAAGATTGTCTCAATTGACCGCGCCGCTAGTCCCTATAATCCTGATGCCCCGCGTTATATACAACAAGGAATAAGCTGGGATGTCATGCAGGGCATCCTATCAGAGGTAGGAGTCTAGAAAGATCGGGGTGGGGAGGAAATACGGCTTGGTAGCTACTGCGCTTATCCGGATAATCCTATTGCAGCGAAGTAGGACGGTGTAATGTGCAGCGAACCCAATGTTTACTATTCACTCTGCCTTAAAAAACCGAAATATCCCACTTTCTCTGCTTATGCTTAGTTGTGAATCGGCATAATTCAGCGGTAACGTTCGCTAAACTTCAGAGTCGGCTTCCTGGGGAATTTTAGCGAGCGATCGCTCTTTATTCAAGATGATTTGACCTAATTTGGGATATGAGCAGGTTTAGCTGTTCCTATCTCTAGAAATCCCTATCCCTTCTAGGGTGGGGAGGATGTCAATGCCTTGAGATTAACCAACACTTCTGTGCCTAGGATTAATCTCAACCCCGGCAGAGATGACTTGATTTTTGAGAATAATCGGGGCTAAAGGCATCAAAGATCATGCAGTTCTTGCTTACCCTAGCCAATCAACATTAATCAGCTGTCTTACTACCTAATTAGAGAGAGAACAAATTTTAAGAAAGTGTTATTCTCCACTGAGAGTGTGTTGTGTGAGGAAAGTTTAATTATGGTTACATCTTCTGTACGGCCTCAGGGTGTTCAACGTGTAGAACCGTCGTCGCCTCAACGGCAGCTACCTTGCTCAGATATTGGCGTTGCTCCCTATCCCTTATCGCTACCCGCAACTCCTTTGTTTGGCACCGATGGCATTCGGGGACGAGTCGGCGATTTACTGACTGCGCCGTTGGCATTGCAAATTGGTTTTTGGGCAGGTCAAGTCCTACAAACCGTAGCACCCAAAAACGGCCCGGTGATTCTGGGGCAAGATTCCAGAAGCTCCGGCGATATGCTATCAATGGCACTGACGGCAGGATTAACCTCAGCCGGACTGGAAGTCTGGAATCTCGGCTTATGTCCGACGCCTTGTGTGGCTTATCTGGCAGCAGTGACCGATGCGGTAGGTGGAGTGATGATTTCCGCTAGCCACAACCCGCCGGAAGATAACGGCATTAAGTTTTTTGATTCTCAAGGAACTAAGTTGCCCTCTCACTTGCAAGAGCAAATTGAAGCGGGTTTGAGAGGGATGAGTCCGAACCTGCTCCTGAATGGAGAGTGGGGACAGCATTACCATCGACCAGAGTTGACGAGAGAATATACCGATTTTCTGAAGCGTCCGCTGCATGGTGATATAAACTTGCAGGGAATGCGGATTGTGCTGGACTTAGCATGGGGAGCGTCGGTGAAGCTCGCCCCTGAGGTTTTTACCGCGATGGGGGCAGAGGTGATTTGCTTGCACGATCAACCCGATGGTGCGCGGATTAATGTTAACTGTGGTTCAACCCATCTTGGGGCGCTGAAAGCGGCGGTTCAGCAGCACAACGCTGAACTGGGTTTTGCCTTTGATGGCGATGCCGATCGCGTGATGGCGGTCGATCCTCAAGGTCGCGTGGTGGATGGGGATTATATTCTCTATTTCTGGGGTCAAACCCTGCGGCAGACAAATCGATTGCCAGACAATTTGATTGTCGCGACGGTGATGGCAAATCTGGGCTTTGAGCGGGCTTGGACAGATCTGGGGGGAAACTTTGTCCGGACAGCCGTGGGCGATCAGTATGTTTATGCCGAAATGATCCGTTCGGGAGCGATGTTGGGCGGCGAGCAATCGGGACATATCCTTTGCCACCACTATGGGATGACGGGTGATGGCTTAATGACAGCGTTACATCTTTCCTGCTTGGTGCGGCGTTCGGGGACTTCTTTATCCCAGTTGATAGATCAAAGCTTTACGACTTACCCGCAACTACTGTGTAATGTGCGAGTTGAAGACCGCGAGCGCCGTCGTTACTGGCAAGATTGCGAACCTTTGCAAAATGCGATCGCCCAAGCGGAAACTGCCATGGGAGATCACGGACGCATCCTCGTCCGCGCCTCTGGTACTGAACCTCTAATCCGAGTCATGGTAGAAGCCGCCGATGCTCAAGTCGCCGAGCGGTGGGCATCCCAGCTAGTAGCTGTGGTAGAGCAGCATTTGCAATAGCTTTTTCGTTGTCTGTTTTTGGTTTCAGGGTGGGCTTGGCTGACTGGCAACAAATTTGTCACCGAGACCTTCCCTAAACCTGCCCTTGTTTACTTTCCCACTCCCAGCTTTCGCCACTTCCCACTCCCCAATTTCTAACTTTCTTGTGCCAAAATCGATGGGACGCCAGCTTGATAGGGCTTTCCATGCTGAAATCAAAGTCCAAGAAAAAGTCAACAAAAGGGAAAAAAACATCTGATGCTCCAACATTAAGCTCCAAAGAGCAGTTAGCCCAAAAGCGCAAAGTTCAGCAGGATCGCAAAGAACTGACGCAATTTATCTTCGTCAGCATCTTTATGGCGATCGCCTTGGGCGTACCTGTGAGCTTGGCAGTCGATCCGAAACTGGGCGTAGCAGCCGGAGTCGGATTGCCAACTCTGGCGTTTGCGTACAAATATCCCAGAGCCGCCCTTTGGGCTTTTTTCATCTACATGCCCTTTAGCGGTACCGTTACTTACTGGATTGGGGGAGGCAGTCCTCTGTTTCAGTTAGCCAAAGATGGATTTTATATTCCGGCACTCATTGCACTCGTTCAAGACATTCGCCGCAGAAAACAACCGATTCTGGTTTCCAAACAGCTTAAACCAGCGCTGATAATTCTCCTGGTGATGTGCCTGCTGACGCTGCTGTTTGTTAATGGCTCCCAGCAATTTGCTCCCGCCTGCGAAAGCTTATTAGATGGTGGCAGAGGGCTGGTTTGTAAAGACGGACAACCCGTCTTGCAGGGAATTTTAGGTCTAAAGGTTTTTGTAGGATATATTCCCTTAATCTTCTGTGCCTACTACCTGATTCGAGACAAGAAGGATCTGCTGCACTTTACCCGCGTCCATGTTGTCCTAGCAATTATTTGCTGCGTACTAGGCTTTATGCAGTACATGATGCTCCGCACCGGGCGGTGTCAGGGAACTGACCATCTCGTCGGAGCCGATTTATTTAAAGCCACACTCGATGCGAAATGTTTAGTGGGTGGCTCTCTGGTTTATAGTCCTTCTCAAGGGATGATTCGCTTACCCGGCACATTTGTTGCACCCTGGCAGTGGGCTTGGTTTTTGATTGCCAATGCTTTTACCACGTTTGCGACGGCATTTAGTGACCCCTCACTCTTCTGGCGGATCGGCGGTTTAGTGGGGATGGCAGCGGTGTTTGTCAATGCGGTAATTTCTGGTCAGCGCATTGCCTTAGCACTGGTACCCACCGTCATCGTGATTCTGTTGATCCTGACAGGTCAAGTGGCGAACCTCAAACGTTTTATTCCCATTGGAGTAGGGCTAGCAATGGTATTGAGCATTGCCGCAGCAAGTAACCCGGCGCTCGTTCAGGAGCGAATTGATAGTTTTACCAGTCGCTGGGAAGCCTCACCTCCTCAAGCTTTTATTGAAGAGCAATTTCATTGGGCATTTAGACAACAAAGAGGCTTTCTGGGCAGAGGCTTGGGACGAGCGACTAATTCTACCCGTGTCTTCGGTGATACAGAACTTGTAGAGACCTACTATCCGAAGGTGCTCTACGAAGTTGGACCATTTGGCACTTTAGCATTTTTAGGGCTGGCGACCAGTTTGACGGTAATCACGTTTAAAACTTACCGATCGCTGCGAGATAAAAGTATCCGCAGTTTTGGGGCGAGTTTCTGGGTGTTTGTTTTGTGCCTAGGCTATAACACCTATTACTACCCCCTCGATGTTGACCCCGTAGCCGTGTATTACTGGGCTTTTGCTGGAGTGGCTTTAAAACTGCCAGTGATAGATCGACAAGAAAGAGAAAAGTTAATCGCCCTGCAAGAGGCGGAATTTTCTAGTAAAAAGAAACGTGGCGTCAAGAAACGGAAAAAACCTACGCTTGGCAAGGCGGTATCTTAGGCGATCGCTAATCAATCCCAACATCCCTCAGCACTTAACAAGGAGCAAGAAAACCCGTGAACTCGCCTTTAATTTCGGTGATCATTCCCACCTACGGACGGGAAGAACCGTTGCGGAATACGCTTAAGGATGTTTTGCAGCAAGACTATCCTGCTTTGGAAGTGCTGGTGGTCGATCAAACCCCCACCCACGAACCGGAAACTCTGGCTGATTTAGAACAGCTAGCTGCTTCTGGTAAAATTCAGTGGTTTCGAGTCGATTGGGCAAGCTTACCCGGAGCACGGAATTACGCCGTTAGGCGGGCAGTTGGCGAAATCATTTTATTTATCGACGATGATGTCGAATTACCGCCGCAATACCTGCAAACCCACGCGCGGAACTACCAGCGTCCGGAAGTTGGAGCGGTGGCAGGACGGGTGTTTGACCGCATGAAGTTAGCGGATTCGGGAAATAAGCTCACCATTGAGGATTTGCCGCCGGAAGCGATGGACCCCGGTATTGCGTGGTATCACATCGATCTGGTGCATACAGTAAAGCCGCAACGGGTGATTTCTGCTAGGGGCTGCAATATGTCCTTCCGCCGGGAAATCTTTACCAAACACGGGTTGTGGTTTGATGAGCGTTTTAAAGGCAGTGCCGTGCGGGAAGAGTCAGATTTTTGCTTGCGCCTGCGAAAAACCGGGTATCAGATTTGGTACGACCCGGAAGCGCATTTAGTGCATTTAGGCGAAGAGACTGGTGGCTGTCACGATATCAGTACGCGATCGCTCAAATACCAACTCACCTTCTACCACAACCATTTCTTGCTGGGGATGAAGAATTTAACCCCATCCCAAGCCTTACGCTTATATGGTCGTTTATTCGATTGCCACGTCCTAGGACATCCCCCCTGCAACAAAAGCGGCTCTCCGGTCAAAATTCTTAGCCGTGGTGGTTTCTACACTCTGGGCTTTCTCAACGCCCTGATTACTCTGACTAAATCTAGTGGCGATCGCGGTCAACACTATACGCAACTTGACAAATTAGCAACAAATTACAGGCAACAGGCAACAGGCGAGGAAACTGCTGCGGCTTCGTCTTCTACCTAGTTCCTAGTCTCTAAACCAATGAAAATTCTTGTTGCCAGCCATTCTTACATCGTTGACCTTAACTGCGAGAAGCTACGGGCGCTAGCCCGATTGGAACCGGGAATTGAAGTGACGGTGGTTGTTCCGCGTCGCTGGCGTCCCGGTGGCGTCCAGAACAAAATTATTGAAACGCCGCCGCGTCAGGAAGGCTCATTTCGCGTTGTACCGATTTCCAACTTCAGTCAAAATAATCAGGGATTGCTCACCTTTGGATTAGACATTGTTGCTTTATTGCGCCAGTTTCGCCCTGATATTATTCAAGTGGAACAAGGGGCAAAGGCATTAGGCTACGCCCAACTAATTACGCTAAATAAGTTGTTGGGGCTACAGGCGAAAAATGTCTTCTTTACCTGGTGGAATTTGCCCTATGACGTGAAATTCCCCATCTCCTTATTGGAAGGCTACAACCTGCATCATACTGACGGACTGATTTCTGGCAATCAGGATGGGGTGGAGGTGCTACGGCAGCACGGCTATCAGGGTGCCGTGAAAGTGATGCCGCAATTAGGGGTAGATGAACAGCGATTTTGTCCGCGATCGCAACCAGAATTAAAACAGCAGTTGGGCATCCAACCCGATGAATTTGTAGTCGGGTTTGTGGGGCGGTTTGTGGAAGAAAAGGGCTTGCTCACCCTCGGAAAAACCTTAGCAGGGCTGCAAGGGCTTCCTTGGAAGTGGCTTTTGTTAGGACGAGGGCCATTGCAGTCAGTCTTGATGGACAAAGCCGCCGAGTGGGGCATCAAAGACCAGCTTGTTTTAGTCGAAAGCGTGCCTCATGATGAAGTGCCTAAGTATATCAACGTGATGGATACGCTGGTGTTGCCTTCAGAGACTACCTATGAGTTCAAAACCCTCACAGCAGCAGGCTGGAAGGAACAGTTTGGACATGTGCTGATTGAGGCGATGGCGTCCAAAGTACCAGTCATTGGCTCAGACTCTGGAGAAATTCCCTATGTAATTGGCGAGGCAGGTTTAGTGTTTCCTGAAAAGGATGTTCAAGCCCTGCAAAACTGCCTGCGACAACTCATAGAACAGCCAGAATTAGCTCAAAAACTAGGAGATTTGGGCTACGAAAAAGCGATGAGCCAGTACACCAATCAAGCATTAGCCAAACAGCAGCTAGAGTTTTACAAGCAGTTGTTGGCTAATGGCTAGGGTCTGTTTTCTTGCCCCAGAGATCCCCTTAAAAAGGGGGGAGAATTTAGTCAAAGTTCTCCTTTTAAGGGGGATCTGAATCGGACGTGGCAGGAGTGAAAACATGCCTAGTCGTTCATCCTTCATCCTTCACCCATCCCCCATTAACGACAACTATGCGGGTTCTACAAATTGTCCCTTCAATTTCTCTGATTTACGGTGGCCCCAGTCAGATGGTCATGGGGCTTTCTTCAGCGTTAGCATCCCAGGGGGTTGAGGTAACGGTACTGACAACGGACTCCAATGGTGATGCCGGGCAAGCACCACTAGATGTGCCCCTCAATAAACCCGTTGAGCAGGATGGCTATCAGGTGCGATACTTTCGTTGCAGCCCGTTCCGTCGCTATAAATTCTCTCTGGAGTTGCTGCGCTGGTTAGGTACTCACGCTCAGGAATATGACCTTGCCCATATCCACGCTCTGTTTTCACCTGTAAGTACGGCAGCCGCGACGGTGGCGCGTAACAAGAACTTACCTTATATCCTGCGACCGTTAGGAACCCTTGACCCGGCGGATTTACGCAAAAAACGGCAATTGAAGCAGATTTATGCAACCTTGCTGGAACGACCAAATTTAGCAGGCGCGGCGGCGATTCACTTTACTAGCGACCAAGAAGCAAAGATTTCCGAACGCTTTGGGACTCAGACACCGGATTTAGTGATTCCCCTGGGAGTTTATCCTTCCGCATCCTCTCCTGTTCCTGTGCGTGAGCAATTTGGTATTCCTCCAGAACAGCCTTTAGTCCTGTTCATGTCCCGAATTGACCCGAAAAAGGGGTTGGATTTACTCTTACCAGCCTTGGAGAAGCTGTTGGCGGAGGGGCAAGATTTTCACTTTGTTCTGGCAGGAACTAATCCCCAAGATCCAGATTACGAAAGTCAGATACAGCAACGGGTGAAGGCATCGCTGCTAGTAGAGAGAACAACCATTACAGGCTTTGTGTCAGGTGAATTGAAAGCGGCTTTAATCCAAGCGGCTGACCTGTTTGTCTTACCTTCTTACTATGAAAACTTTGGCATTGCTGTAGCAGAAGCCATGGTGGCAGGGACGCCTGTGGTAATTTCTGACCAGGTACATATTTGGCAGGAAGTACGGGATGCAGAAGCGGGATGGATTGCCAGTTGTGAGGTGGATGAGCTGACGCAGCGCTTACGAGAGGCGCTGTTGGATGGGGAAGAATGTAGGCGACGGGGATTGAATGCTCGGAAGTATGCGTTGGAGAATTATAGCTGGGAGGCGATCGCCCAACAAATGATTCAGGCTTACCGTCAAATTTCTTACTAAGTAGGGGGAACTTCCGCTTATACCAGCCCACCAACAACTCAAGTCTCGGCTATAGGAACTAAGTCTGCCTACGCAGGCTGTTATAGGCAGCCTGCTTATTATTAGGTATAGGCTATGAGCACTTTTATACCCCAGCGTGACCGAGGGCTAATCCTGCAACCAGCATTCCTAGAACCAAAAAGGGTTGGGCGCTGGCTTGGTACTTCACGTCATTTTTTAAGGGGTCGCGGAGGAAGTACATATCCTGGAAGGTGATTTGGGGGATAATCAGCAGCAGCAGAATAGCCGCGTAGAGGTTTTGGTGGATGTTGATTAAGTAGCCTGCAATTCCTGCCTGAAAGATATCAATCATCAGCACGCAAATCCAGGCGGCGGTACCGACGCCAAACATCACGGGGAGGGAATTTAGACCGAGTTGGCGATCGCCTTCCACGCTTTTGAAGTCATTAACAACGGCAATACCCAACCCAGCCAGACTGTAGAACAGTGTCAAAATGACGATTGTCCAGTTGAGGTCGCCAAACAAGGCATGACCTGTCCACCAGGGGAGGGCAATGTAGCTAGCACCAAGGGCATAGTTGCCTAGCCAACCGTTCTTTTTCAGCTTTAGGGGTGGGGCAGAGTAAATGTAAGCGACGAAGGAACCGCCCAAGGCTAGACAGGTGAGGGTAGGAAATTCATGCCCCGCCCACAAATCCAGGGCATAAGCAATACCAATTCCGGCTAATAACAGCACCAAAATCTGGGTAACGACTTGGGGAACAGAGATTGCCCCAGAGGGAATCGGACGGTAGGGTTCATTAATCGCATCAATGTCGCGATCATAGAAGTCATTCACACTTTGGGTGTAACCCGTCAGTAGGGGGCCAGCCAGCAACATACAAGTTGCCGCCTTGAGAATATCTTCTAGCGCCCAGGTGTATCCCCCCGAAGAAGCCGCACCGCAGACCACCCCCCAAATTAGGGGAATCCAGGTGATGGGCTTCATCAGTTGCAGGCGAATTTTCCAAATGGACTTCTCGCCGGGGGCAGCACCTTTCATACCTAGTAGCTGCCGGGTTCTAGCGTTACGATCGCCGGATTTGTCCGCGATCGCCTGTTCTTCGTTGTTTGTCATTGGTCGTTAGTCCTTTACTCTCTAGAAGGTTATCAACTGCTTTTAGGTACGAGTGTAATTGCGTGGATTGATTGTTTCTATCCTGACCTAATGAGCGAGTTTGTCTTTCTTAAGTAAGGGCGCACTCCTCGTGCACCCCTACCCGAATCTTGACCAATGACTAAAAGGAAATAATTAAATACCCGTCTTGGAATTTTGCTCCTTTGACAGGTTGACCGCTCAAGGGAGGAGGGAGGAGAATGTTACGCCGTTGGTCTCCGGCTTCTATGGTGACTTCTGGGCCGTACTGAGTTAGCTTTACTTGTTTTTTATCAAACCCTGGCAAAAAGAGGCGTACCTGACGCGCAGCCGTGTCAATGCTCAGGGGTTTGGGGGCTTGAATTGCTTGCTTAAAGTCTGGCAGGGCATCCATCAGGGGTTGCCAGTCTGTGCCATTGCCTGAAGGAATAGAACTCAGAGGTAAGGGAGCAAATTCTGTCTCGATCGCCTCAACGGTCGATGCCTGGTTAAGGAGAACTCCACCCACGGTGAGACTAATTTGCTGAGCACTACCCCAGAGGTATTTGGCAGTAGCGATCGCTGTTGGAGCGTCTGTTGTTACCAGGTAAGCCGCAACACGGCTAGGATCGGCAAGGGCAGCTTTCCCCTCTTCTATGAGTTGGGTAGCTTGTTTGGCAGGTTGTTGTTGAGAGAGGTTATCAGCCGTCCACGAGACATTGAGGATCGTGCTGGTAATCGGTTGAATGAAGGGCGAGATTGCTTTGCCCAGGTCAGATTCCTGAAATACTTTCTGAAAGCGGCGCTGATACCAGCTAATGCTTTCTGGCATTCCTAACATCCGCAGAGTAGAGATATCGCCGTTACCGTCGTAGACGATATCATCGTACTTGCCGAGATTGTTGAATTCGCGGATCGCATTCATTGCCAGGGCTTGGTCTAGTCCAGGGAAGATGCTGAGTTCTTGCCCGTAGACATTTTTTAGCGTTGGCGATCGCAAGTACTGCGCCTCTAGCTGTTTAACCTCTTCCCAGCTCCGTTCTAGCAGTACCGTAGACTGTAACTGGACTGCCTGGAGATTAGCGCCAACTTCTTGCGGGTCAGCCCCCACCGTTGCCCCTAGGAGGAGTCCGAAGGTGGGGCTGGGGTCTTGTCCGATTAGAAGGACGCGCCTTCCTTGGCTAGCTAGCTGTTTGGCGGCAGCGATCGCCACTGTTGTGCGACCTGTGCCGCCCTTACCTAAAAACGTTAAAATCATGCGCCTTTTTTACTTGTTGCCTCTCGCCCTATTCGGCGGGTCTCAGTTCGTCTTCAAAAAACCAGGTCGCTGAGTTGTCGTCAAACTGCACGATAACGCCAACACCGCTTCCATCAGTCATCCTGAAGTCTCTGATGGTGCCCACTTTTCCCAGTTTACTCACAATTCCAGGGGAGACTCGATCTCTAAGGCGACAGACCTTTACTTTTTGCCCAATTTCCATTCCAAATTCACAGTGTGATAAAACCATCCCCCAGTTTAGGGGATTATTAGCCATCCTTGCGAGAATTATACATTTCAAATCAAGCAGGGCAGCTATAGCAATTTTGACCGAGTCGTGTGAAAATCCTGCTTGGGTTTTGGAGAACTTAAGCCTAAAGCGTCGAAGCCTTGGGCTATTGCATTCAAAGCCCGCCTGCCTTCTAAAACGACCTAGCCTGGGTCGGCAGGCTTTGTACCTGTAGCCCCAGGCTTTAGCTTGTGGGCGTTATCTGAGTGTTTAAGCATTTCATCTATAAGCGAGCAGAGTTTGAATGGACAAATCTCGTTCTTCAGGTTTCACCTGTTGGCTGACAGGTTTACCCGGTGCAGGTAAGTCAACCATCGCCGTAGAACTGGTTAAAGCGTTGGATGAGTTGCTAGTTCCCTGCGAACTCCTAGATGGGGATGTAGTGCGGACAAATCTTTCTAAAGGATTGGGGTTCTCAAGAGAAGACAGGAATCTCAATGTATCGCGGGTGGGATTTGTCTGTCAGTTACTCAACAAGCATGGAATCAGTGCAGTGGTAGCCTTGATAGCACCTTACCAGGAAGCTCGCGAGCAACTCCGAAGGACTTTGCCCAACCTGATTGAGGTATATGTAGACTGTCCGGTAGAAGTTTGTATTGAAAGAGATCCCAAGGGGTTATATAAAAAAGCTCTAACCGGAGAAATTTCCCAGTTTACCGGAATCTCTTCTCCCTATGAAATCCCGACTCAACCCGATTTGAGGCTGAAAACTCACGAGGAAGAGATAGAAGATTCTGTTAAGAAAGTTTTAGACTATCTAGATTCCAACGGATTTATTTCCAGAGGGTAGTAGTTAGGGGGGTAGTCCTCCGATGGAGATCCTCTATGAGGTAGTGATGTTTTCAGAACTAAGTAAGGTCACTAAAATCAAACTAGCCTCCTGAGTTTGGCTCACAACGCTCAAAATGAAAATCTTTCCTCACTCAGAACTGTCCAAATAAGTCATAGGCAGAAAGAACGGCAGGTTGACGGAGAGCCGTTGCGATCGCTGGGAGTCGATCCGGATACTGTGTAGGCTTAAGAGAGTAAGTTGGATAGCGATTATCAAATCAATGAGAAAAGAGCTTGCGTTTTCTTGATTTTCTTGTAGACTCTTAGACTTAGCGACGGTAATGTTAACTCATCTTAACTAGCTTGCTCAGACTTAATTGTGGGAACTTCAATATCTGTTGTTACTTCCTAAGGAAAAGCAAACTGGTGTGGTGGTAGCGAGTGAGGGATTGAGTGTTGCTCAGGTCGATGAAGACAGTTGTCCGTAAAGCTGGCAGGGCGAGACGTTGGTTGCCTGTCAGCGAACAGACGTGGGCAAAATTTGACCTGCTACGGACGTTGGTGCGCCGAGACTTGGAGGCACGCTATAAAGGCTCTATTCTGGGGAATTTGTGGCCTATAGTTAATCAGCTATCACAATTGCTGATTTACACCTACGTATTTTCGATTGTCTTGAACGTGAAATTAAGTCTGAAGGGGCTGCCAGAAGATAGTAGCCTTGGCTTTGGGCTGTGGTTGTTTGCAGGGTTGGTACCTTGGACGGCATTTACAGGTGGGTTAACTCAAGCAGCTAGTTCCGTGGTGAATCAGCCGAATTTAGTGAAGAAGGTAGTATTTCCGCTAGCCTTGTTGCCGTTGGTGCCAATTCTGTCCATGTTCATCGAAAGTTCGCTCGGCTTGGCAGCGTTGATTGTGTTGGTGGCAGTAGCGACACAAACTTTACACTCTACTTTGGCACTGTTGCCCTTAATTTGGCTAACGCAGTTGTTATTGACGGCTGGTTTGGGGTATTTGGCGGCAGGATTGACCGTGTTTTTGCGGGATATCCCTCAGACGCTAGGGGTAGTTTTGAATCTTTGGTTTTATGTAACACCAATCATCTATCCTGCCTCGCTGATTCCGGAAGGGTTTCGATATTGGATATTTTGGTTAAATCCACTGGCAGCGATTGCGGAAGTCTATCGCGACTTAATATTAGTTGGAGAAGTTACCCACTGGGGCGAGTGGGGAGTTGCTTCAATAGTTGCTTTGGTGGCGTTTTGTTGCGGCTTATGGGTTTACCGACGTTTGCGTCCAGCGTTTGCTGATGTCCTTTAGGTATTGCTCAACAATAGTAGTGTAATGAGTGAGATTGCCATTTCGCTGAAGAATGTCTCGAAGTGCTATAAGAGATATGCTCATCCGGTAGATCGGTTGAAGGAAATTTTGCTACCCGGAAAAATTAGGGCAGATGAATTTTGGGCGCTGCGGGACATTAATTTAGAAGTTCCCAAGGGGCAAACAATAGGAATTGTTGGGCGAAATGGTTCGGGAAAGAGTACGTTGTTGCAAATCATTGCGGGAACCCTGACACCGACTACTGGAGAAGTAAAGGTAAAGGGAAGAGTGTCCGCTCTTTTAGAACTTGGCAGCGGTTTTAACCCCGAATTTACAGGAAGACAAAATGTATTTTTTAACGGTCGCTTACTTGGTTTAGAGCAGAAAGAGATAGAAGCAAAATTTGATGACATTACTGCTTTTGCTGACATCGGAGATTTTATCGATCAACCAGTTAAAACTTATTCTAGTGGAATGTTTATCAGGCTAGCATTTGCAGTGGCGATTAGTGTCGAGCCTGATATTCTCATGGTAGATGAGGCTCTTGCTGTAGGTGATGAGGCTTTCCAGCGCAAATGCTTTGCTCGTATTCACTCTGTTCAAGAGCGAGGTGGAACAGTTCTCTTTGTTTCTCATGCAGCGACTTCGGTTATAGAACTTTGTAGTTCAGCAGTTTTGATAGATCAAGGAGATTTAATTTTATCAGGCAATCCTAAGTTAGTCGTATCCAGCTATCACAAATTAATTTATGCACCAACAGATAAAGTAGAGACTCTGCGTCAAGAGTTACTTAGCATGGATCATCAAGACCTGGAAAATAAATCATTAAATTATTCCAAGGATGCGGAAACTAAACTTTCCCTTCCCCTACGAAAACAGGCTCTATACGATCCCCATATGGTTCCTAAGAGTACAATCTCCTATGTACTTTGTGGTGTAGAGATTAAACAACCTTATATTACTACGCTTGAGGGAAAGAAGGTCAACCTTCTGGTCAGACGCAAGGACTATATTTATACTTACTCTATAAAGTTTGACCAGACCTCATATAAAGTTAGGTTTGCAATGCTAATTAAAACAGTAAGTGGATTAGAAATTGGGGGAGCTATGTCTCACACTACACAAAACGCAATTGAATGTGTAGAACAGGGCAGTATACTCCAAGTTCAATTTAGATTTAGATGTTTTTTACAGCCTGGAGTTTATTTTTTTAATGCAGGAGTTCATGGACTAAAAGATGAAGCCGAAGTATATCTTCATCGTATTATTGATGCAGCTATGTTTAGAGTTCAGGCAGAAAATGATGTACTGGAAACTCTCATAATAGATTTTCAAACTGAAGCTTTCGTTTCAAAGGTTAATTCTAAGTCTATTACACCATCTAACAATCAGCATTCAAAATTAGTAGTGTAATTTTTACTCAGTAATTAAAGGAGCAGATGTTTTTACTGTAAAATACAGGAATTCTAACAAAATAAAATAACTATCTGTAAATGTAAACTTTAATCAGTTTCATTATTTTGATAGAGTTTGCATATAAAAAATAGAACAAAAGTTATTGCATAAATGCCAAAGACTCTCATAATCACAGGAATGCATCGTTCCGGTACTTCTCTAACTGCTTCATTTTTGGAAGCGGCTGGTATTAAATTAGGAGAAGTTCTTCTTCAAGCTGACTGCTTTAACGTAAAGGGATATTTTGAAGATGTAGAGTTCTTGGAATTTCAACGCTCAGTTCTTCAAAACAGCTGTCGAACTGATGAACCAGGATGGCAAGATTGGGGTTGGACAGAAAGCGAATTTCTAGACTATAACAAGTTTCAAAACTATCTTGATGAAGCTAAAGCTTTAATCAATAATCGCTATTTGAAAGCGGAGATATGGGGTTGGAAAGATCCACGTACTTCTTTGATGCTAAACTTCTGGGATGAACTACTTCCTGATGCACACTATATATTTGTCTACCGTCTACCTTGGGAAGTAGCTGACTCGATCTTCCGGGTTAGTATCTCTGCCAACAATGGCTTTACAAAACTTTTTGCCCAACATCCTTATTATGCTCTTAAAATTTGGTCTTTCTATAATAGACATATAGTTGAATTTTATAAGAAACATTCTAAACGCTGTGTACTAGTCAGTATAAATGCTCTTACTCAGAAGCCAGAGCAGTTAATTGAATTGCTAAGAGACAAATTCGGAATTACTCAAGAAATTAGTAATGAGGTTCAACACCAATTTCAAAAGATATATGAAAGTAAAATTTTTAAAAACATAGATTTGGCTCACCCAAGTGTCCGAATCTTACAGCATACGGCTCCCCAGTATTTTGAATTACTGAAGGAATTGGAGCAAATGGCTGATGTACCCAGCAAAATTTCCTTAGAACTAACCGATAGCGATTCACCTTTAGACAGAGAAAAATCTTTATTACTCTTTCATCGTCAGACTCTAGAAGATAGATGGAAACTGAAGCAATCGCAGTCTCAACTCCAGCAGACTCAGGCAGAACTAGAGCAATCACAGTTTCAACAGCAACACACTCAGGCAGAACTAGAGCAATCACAGTTTCAACAGCAACACACTCAGGCAGAGTTAGAGCAATCCCAGTCTCAACTCCAGCAGACTCAGGCAGAACTAGAGCAATCACAGTTTCAACAGCAACACATTCAGGCAGAGTTAGAGCAATCCCAGTCTCAACAGCAACACACTCAGGCAGAACTAGAGCAATCACAGTTTCAACAGCAACACATTCAGGCAGAGT
>NZ_JCACLG010000026.1:88356-131778 GCF_059505785.1 Kastovskya adunca
ACTCAGGCAGAACTAGAGCAATCACAGTTTCAACAGCAACACATTCAGGCAGAGTTAGAGCAATCCCAGTCTCAACAGCAACACACTCAGGCAGAACTAGAGCAATCACAGTTTCAACTACAACACACTCAGGCAAAATTAGAGCGTTCTCAACAAAGGGTTGCAGCAATGGAGAGCAGTAAATTCTGGCAATTCAGAAAGGTATGGCTTCGCATGAAACGGATGCTGGGATTAGAAACAGACGAGTAAAATAGGCCAGTAGTAGCTTTAAACAGAACTATAATGTTATCAATCAGAAATACAAACTATCACGAAAATTTCGCTTATCTGTTACGCGTCTAAAACTAGAGGGATTTTATGTAAAATCTACTATCCGAAATGGCAGTTACTAGGCTCAAAAATAGGATGTAGCGACAGCAATTTAACGTTAATCATCTCAGGCTGAGTCGGGCAATCATAATTGCAACTACCGTAAACTTAACCTCAGTTATATTAACTCCAGTTCCATCATTAAGGCTTAAGCTTTTGGAAGTGGTAGTGTTAAGTACATAACAGTAGCTGAAAGTACAATTGCAATTTTACATTAGCTTTAGGTTCGTAAAAATGTCAAATTATAAAATTCTAAATACTGTCAGGCTATTTGTCACAGCTATAGGCAATCAATTTATGTTTGAAATTGCCGAAATATTTGCTGAAGGCTTTAGAAAAAATGGTGTCTCAGTAGAATTGCTTGCAGATGAAATACCTGAAATAAATGTAGAAGATAATTTAATTCAAATCGTTGTTGCTCCTCATGAATTTTATCCTCTATATCTTGAAAAAGAACTTACACCATCTGAAGTATTAAAAGTTTCGCGAAATATTTACGTTTTAAATGTCGAACAACCCGGGAGCAGTTGGTTTGAAATTGCGTATGAAACAGCTAAAAATGCCAAAGGTGTGTTTGACATAAATTGGCAAGGAGTTAACGAGTTTAATAAACGAGATGTTCCAGCACTTCACACACCCTTAGGATATGAAGCTTTATTTTTTGAAGCTGAAAATTTCAATCGGAATATATCAAAACAAATAGATATTTTGTTTATAGGTTCTCACTCACAAAGACGAGAAATGTTTTTGTCTAAAAACGCTGATTTTTTCAGTAAATACAATTGTTACTTTGTGATGACTAGAATTGATAAACCCAACTTGCCGAGTAGCACTGGTTTTTATTCAGGCAAGAAGCGTAATGAATTATTAAAGTCTAGCAAAATCATCATAAATATTCATTTTGCTGAGAGAACTTATTTTGAATGGCATCGGATATTGATGGCTATTGGTAATCATTGTTTAATGATTTCTGAGCCTAGTAATTATATTGAACCATTAGTGAATGGAAAACATTTTGTAACGACGGAAATTGAAGATATTATTTGTAGGTGTCAGTATTATCTGGAAAATGAAAGCGAAATGTATCGTTTAACAGAACAAGCTTACGACTTTGTTATTAACAACTATACTGCACAAATACTTTGCAGCTCTTTGCTTAATAAGTTAAGCAATTTGTAGTCTGTAAATTAAGCCGATGAAACGTGAGGAACTTAACGATGCAATTCGACAGTTTGGAAGTACGCAGAAGTTCGATAATTACCAAGTTACATATAGCAAAGCTATCGGAATTCTTAGGCACCAATCCTTGGGTATGTACAGCCAACTCTGCATATAAGGAATTAACAGCACCATCTGTAACTATAATAATTACACTTTTTAACTATTCTAACTACATATACGAGTGTTTAAGTAGCATCTGTAAATCAAATACTTCTGGATTACCAGGAGGATTTGAAATTCTCGTCATTGACGACTGTTCCACAGATAATTCTCAGAACCTAGTTAAGGAGTATCTTGCCGAATCAGACTTTCCAATTTGTTTAGTTAGTAAGGTTTTTAATACTGGTACAACCGATGCAAGAAATACAGGAATAAAGCTTGCCCGTGCGCCCTATGTATTCATAATGGATGCTGATAATTGGATTTATCCACATTGTTTAACCAAGTTATACAATGCTATTCACAATTCTAATTATGCAGCTGTATATGGCATAATAAATAAATTTGACAATAATACTAAAGAAGGAATTGGTTTTCTTTCCTGCTTTGAGTGGGATGTTCGTGAGTTAGTCAGAGCGCCATATATTGATGCTATGGCAATGTTTGATAAAAAGGTGCTAATTAAGCTAGGGTACTACTCCAACGAATTAATAGAATATGGCTGGTTGGGATGGGAAGATTACGAACTGTGGTTAAAGCTAGGACTGTACAATTATATTTGTAAGCTACTTCCTGAAATTGTAGGTGCTTATAGAGTGCATAATTCGTCTCAAATTCATACTATGAATCAATATACAGCAAGCGTAGCAAAATATTTTCAGAATAAATTCGCTGCTCTTGTTAATAGATATAATGATTTAGATAAAGTTTTTGGATTTGCAATTGATATAGAACTTGAGCCAGGGCAATTACATCAGCAACATATTTCGGCTGAACTGGAAAAATCACACTATCAGATGCACCTTCTTAACCTTGAAGTTCATCGCTTACAAACTAAGATTGCGGCAATGGAGAGCAGCAAGTTTTGGAAACTGAGGAAACAGTGGTTTCGCTTACGGCGGACAATCGGCTTTTCAGAAATTGAGTGAAAAAAAGATTGCGTGCATCCCCAAATTATTAATGTAGAGCAATTGTAAGCTACTGTTACAGTACAAAAGGTAAGTATAGTGCTACGTTCTAGTCATTATAAATATTTGATTACTGCTTATTGTATACCCGTTATTCTTCTTGTGTGGTTCATCACCAGTTACAGTGTAAATGTACCTGTTTGGGATCAGTTTCAACTAGTAAGCTTTTTTGAAAAAATTGCATCAAAAAATATTAATCTTGTAGATTTTTTTATTCAACATAATGAACATAGAATATTCTTCCCAAAAATATTATTTGCTCTTCTCGCTTTTTCTTCAAGATGGAATATAAAACTTGAATTATACTTCAGTTTTGTTTTCGCTGTCGTCAACTTCTGGTTAATGTACAAAATTGCATCTGCCAGTAAGAGTACAAATAAATCCTTATTCCACTTGTTTAATATTCTGACTTGTCTTTTAATTTTTTCTTTGGTTCAGTATGAAAATTGGCTGTGGGGATTTCAAATTCCTTGGTTTTTTGTTAATACTTGCGTGATCCTAACTGTCTTTATATTGAGTGTACCTAAAACCTGGCCTCCTTACCTTAGACTAAGCCTTTCAGCGATATGCTGTTTTACGGCTAGCTTCTCTTTAGCTCATGGTTTGTTTTCTTGGCTAGCTGTCATTCCTTCAGTAGCTTCTATTGAAAGCACAACCACACAGAAAAGAATTAGGCTTTTGTTGTGGATAATGCTTTTTGCTTTGTCTAGTGCTATCTACAGCATTGGTTATCAAAAACCAAGTCATCATCCTGATACATTATTCTTTCTCAAGCAGCCTTTAACTACTGGGCTTTACTTTTTATCGATTTTAGGATCTCCCCTAAGCAGGCTAGTTTGGTCTGCTGCTGTTACTGGATTTGTTATTTTACTAACCTTTCTATCTTTTAACATCTACTGGATCAAAAACTATAAGTCAAGATTTGCTTATGATGCTGCTCCCTGGTTATCATTAGGTTGGTTTGCTACCCTGTTTGCTTTAGTTACGACTCTAGGTAGAGCTGGATTTGGCATTGAGCAATCTACTTCGTCAAGATATACAACCGTCCTTATCTTATTAGTTATTGCCTGCTTGCAAATGTGGCGGCTATTAATAGGCTATAACCAAAAATGGCTCAAAAATAATTCATATATTCTTCCAGCAAATTATTTTGTTGCTGGTATTTTGACAGCACTTTTTATATCTGTCTCTACTAATGCTATTACACAAGGACAGCAGATTTGGCTAGCAAAGAATAGTGCTAAAAATTGCTTAGAATGGGTGTATTTTTTTGATGATTCAGTTACTGATTTGCCTGATAGCTGCTTACCGCTTTACCCCAAACCAGCCGAGTTAAAAGATTTCACTAAATCTCTTCAAAATTTAGGCTTTAGGGACTTTAAAAACATTGCTTTCGTAACTCAACCAATTAATAATTATGGGCACATGAATGTTCCCTCAGCAAACGATCAGTCTATTACTTTATCCAGAAGTGGCGGCGTAAACCTATCTGGATTGGTTACTGTACCAACTCATAACCAAATCCCTCAAACAGTACTGTTTTCATGGGGGCGCAACCAATCATTCTTTGCGAATACTATTGTGCATTCAGATAGCTCAACTGAAGAAAACACTTTTAATTCAAGTAAGTACAAAAAAGCTACATGGGAGGCAAATATTTTACTAAAGTCACTTCCGCCGGGAGAAACTAAAATAAAATCCTGGATTCACGATCCAGAAAAAAATCAGTTTATTAAATTGAATGGGGAGTTTAAAGTAAATATTATAAGTGATAACTCACCAATAAAATCAATACAGTTTCTTTCTAAATCAAACCCTGAGTATGTGGGGTATTTGGATGCTGTTCAAAGTAATGATGGTGATAAGTCTATACAAAGAGGAGATACAGTTTCAGCTAGCGGATGGGCCATTTTAACATTAAAAACAAAACAGAAGCATTGGATTGTTTTAACGTATGGCTTAAGTAATACTCCAGTAGCAATTACGGGCACTGGCCAATCTCGACCAGATGTTGCTGAAGCTCTTGAGAACAGTAATTCTGTGAACTCTGGATGGAGAGTAGAATTTAGCTCAGAAGTGATGCCGAGAGGTATCCATGAGGTACAGGCATGGATATATGAACCAACAAAAAACACTGCCATCCCTTTTGGTAATGCCTATCAGGTGGAAATTCGTTAGGCTTTTTACGAAGTGAGTTGCCAGTACCTGCTAAGGTACAATCTCTAGAAAAGCAATCGAGGAGGAGTGATGAAGATTTCAGTTGTCATACCTGCACATAATGAAGAGGGATGTTTGTATGGAACAGTTAGTAATATTGTTGATACACTCCAGCAGGCAAAAATACCCCATGAAATCCTCATAGTCAATGACAACAGTACAGATAACACCTTGCTACTCTGCCAGCAATTGTCACATAAGTTTAATAGCGTTCGATATATTGACAATCAGCCTCCCAATGGGTTTGGTTTCGCCGTACGACGTGGTTTAGCTGAGTTCAAGGGCGATGCCGTTGCCATTGTGATGGCTGATGCTTCTGACGAGCCCAAAGACTTGGTAGCAGGATACTACAAACTCAAAGAAGGATACGATTGCGTGTTCGGTTCACGATTTGTCAAAGGTAGCTTAGTAGTTGATTATCCCCGCCACAAATTGTTAATTAATCGCCTAGCTAACTGGTTTATCAAAGTCCTATTTGGTCTTCGTTACAATGACGTTACTAATGCTTTTAAGATGTATCGCCGAGAAGTTATTGATGGACTACAGCCCCTTCTCAGCCATCATTTTAATTTGACAGTAGAATTGCCTCTGAAAGCAATAATTAGAGGGTTTTCTCATACAGTGATTCCCATAAGATGGTATAACCGCAAAACGGGGATTTCTAAACTAAAAATTAAAGAAATGGGCAGCCGATATCTGTTTATTGTTCTTTATGTCTGGATAGAAAAGCATCTAGCTCGTGGAGATTACCACCGAAGCAAAAATATAGTTGGGTTGAGATCGAATGTCTGAGCAAGTTTTAGTTTTAGGTGGAGCAGGTTTCATTGGTAGTTCTTTAGCAATTGGACTAAAGCAGCTTCATCCTTGTTGGCAAATAATCTGCCTAGATAACTTGCGGCGTCGAGGTTCTGAATTAAATCTTCCCAGACTAAAAAATCTGGGAATTCAATTTGTTCATGGTGATATCCGCTCTCCCTCTGACCTTGACCCAAGCGTTCTTAATGTGGAAACTATCATAGATTGCTCTGCCGAGCCTTCTGTATTAGCTGGTTTTACTTCACCGCAGTATGTGCTTCAGACGAATCTACTGGGGACAATCAACATCCTGGAATTAGCAAGACAAACACAGGCTCGTTTATTGTTTCTATCTACCAGTCGTGTATACCCAATTGCCACGCTTAAGTCATTAAATTCAAGAGAATTGCCGACAAGGTTTGAAATTGCACCCGACCAGACTATACCTGGAGTTTCACAATTAGGCATTTCTGAGGATTTTCCGCTGCAAGGCTATCGTTCGCTTTATGGAACGACAAAGCTAGCCTCTGAACTATTAATTGAGGAATACAGGCAAGCCTACAACCTTGGCGCGATTATTAACCGATGCGGAGTAGTCACAGGACCTTGGCAAATGGGCAAAGTAGATCAGGGCGTTTTTGTTCTGTGGGTCGCCGCCCATTATTTTCAAAAACCACTTAGCTACATTGGCTATGGTGGCTTAGGCAAGCAAGTTAGAGACTTGCTGCACGTCGAAGACTTGTTAAGGCTTGTTGACTATCAGTTAGAAAATTTTTCTGCTCTGGATGGTGAGGTACTAAACGTTGGTGGTGGAGCTTGTAACAGTCTTTCTTTAGTTGAGACTACCCAACTATGCGAAGCCATCACTAAAAAAACTACCCAGATTAAGCCATTACCAGAAGGAAGACCAGGAGACATTCCTCTTTTCATTACCGACTGTTCTAAAGTCATTGAAAAAACTGGCTGGCAACCTACAATCAATCCTGAGGCTGCTTTACGGGATATTTATCAGTGGATATTTGAACATGAAGAGATTCTTAGCTCAGTTTTGCAATAAGACTTTTAACTCTGTTTGCTTTCAAGTTTAGTAAATCAGCATCAACTACAGGGAAGTGCAAATTTCTAAAGGACAGGTATGGTAGTCACTGTTACTAATAATGATGCTGATATTGGCGATCGCTCTCTATACAGAGCATCACACCTAAAGTTTTAAAAATATACTTGACGAGATTTATAAATCCTAGGTAACTAAACGGGCTTAGATGCTTTAATAAACATCTGTCCACCTAAAAAGTTCCAAAGGAATGGTAGTTTAAGGTACAACTTAAGTAAAGCGGGTGAAGCAGGTCTGCCTTTTGTAGAAAACGGTAAAAATCTTGGTATCATTACGTTAATGAAAAAGCCAATCGTTTGCATGATTTCTTGAAGAGAAATGTGAGTTATCGGTAGCTTATGATCGATAAAATCATAATACTCCTTATACGAGTACTTGAAGTTTGGTTGAATCACTAAGAGCGAACCTCCAGGCTTAAGATGGTTAAAGCAAAATCGTAAAACCTCAATTAACTCTTCTTTGCTATTTAAATGTTCAAAAAAATTTGAGATAAAAATTACCTCAAAATAATTAGGCATAAAATCTTGATTTTGTATACTTAAAATATCAATATTTATTACTTTAACATCAGAGTTTGCAAACTCTTTAGAGTCAGGATTTAAATCAATTAAGTATTTTTCTCTGGCTTGAATTTGGTTAATAAATTCACAGTATCCTCCTCCAATATCTAGAACAATTAAGTCTCGTCCTACATGGTTTTGTAAAAAAAAGTTAACCAGAACTTTCCATAAGGTAAGCTTAGTTTTTCTTTGCTTGTAGTCAAAGCGATTAGCATAGAGCTTTGATAAATATTCTTCTGGGTTCATAAACAAGATAAAGTATTAACTTGTACTAGCTTACTATCATAGACGATCGTGAATAATGAATATTATTTCTGTTGCAATTCCCGATCTCTTACTCATTGAGCCAAAAGCCTTTGCTGACGATCGCGGCTTCTTCTACGAAAGCTACAACTACAAAGCCTTCAGCGAAAAAGCTGGCATCACAGCTCAATTCGTCCAAGACAACCACTCCTGCTCCCGGCAAAACGTCCTGCGAGGACTGCATTACCAGATTCAACAACCTCAAGGGAAACTGGTAAGAGCGATCGCGGGAACCATCTTTGATGTCGCAGTAGACATCCGCAAAAGCTCCCCCACATGCGGTCAGTGGGTTGGCTATATTCTTAGTGCGGAAAACAAACGCCAACTCTGGATACCTCCTGGCTTTTCCCACGGCTTCCTCACCCTCTCAGAAACAGCGGAAGTCCTCTACAAAACGACCGACTACTACGCCCCTCAACACGATCGCTGTATTCTTTGGAATGACCCAGACCTCGCCATCGATTGGCCGCTAGACTCTCCACCCATCCTATCCGCCAAAGACCAAGCTGGTAAACTGCTCAAAACGGCTGAAGTCTTTCCATGAAACGTATCTTACTGCTTGGCAGCACAGGTCAACTCGGACAGGAGTTACAGCCCGCTCTTCAATCCTTAGGAGAGGTAATTGGTGTAGGTAGCCAAAGGGTTAATTTTGCCGAACCAGACAACCTCCGCTCCTTCGTTGACGAAATCCAACCTGACCTAATTATTAACGCTGCTGCTTATACGGCTGTAGACAAAGCTGAGAGCGAACCGGAACTTGCCAAAGCGGTTAATGCGATCGCACCCAGCATCCTCGCCCAGGAAGCCCAAAAACTGGGAGCCTTCCTGATTCACATCTCCACGGATTACGTGTTTGATGGCAACCACAGCCACCCCTACCGAGAAAGCAATGCAACCAACCCCCTAAGCGTCTACGGCAAAACCAAACTCGCAGGCGAGCAAGCCGTTCGGGAAAACTGCCTCCATCACCTCATCCTGAGAACCGCCTGGGTTTATGGCACCCACGGCAAGAGTAACTTTGTCAAAACCATGCTCAAATTGGGTGCCGAACGGGAGGAACTCCGCGTCGTTGCCGATCAGATTGGCAGCCCTACCTGGACAGGAGACTTAGCAAACGCGATCGCCCAACTCGTACCCAAACTGACCTCAGAACTTGCCGGAACCTACCACTACACCAACAGCGGTGTTGCTAGTTGGTACGACTTCGCTATTGCTATCTTTGAAGAAGCCCAACAACTAGGCTTTCCTTTGAAAGTTCAGCAGGTTGTCCCCATCACCACAGCAGAATATCCCACTCCCGCTCGTCGCCCTGCCTATTCTGTCCTCTCCTGTGGGAAAATATCAACGATTTTAGGAACTTATCCCCCTCACTGGCGACAGGGACTAAGGCAGATGCTCAGAGAACTTTACGCCCGTACCTATGAAAGCGCTTATCCTCTCCGGCGGTAAAGGCACGCGCCTGCGACCTCTTACCTATACTGGTGCTAAACAACTAGTACCAGTAGCCAACAAACCAATCCTCTGGTATGGCATTGAAGCGATCGTCGCTGCTGGCATCACCGACATTGGCATCATTATCAGCCCCGAAACGGGCAAAGAAGTGCAAGCCAAAACCGGAACAGGCGATCGCTTCGGAGCCAAGATTACCTACATTCTGCAAGAGCAACCCGCCGGACTTGCCCACGCCGTCAAAGTCGCCCAGTCTTTTTTGGAAAATTCTCCCTTTCTCATGTACTTAGGCGACAACTTAATCCAACAAGGCGACCTCACTTACTTTCTTAAAGAATTTATCCAAGAAAACCACGACGCTTTGCTCCTCCTGCGTCCAGTGCTCAATCCCAGCGCCTTTGGTGTCGCCAAGTTAGATGAAAAAGGGCGCGTGTTGCAGTTAGTCGAAAAACCCCTCGTTCCCCCATCAAATCTTGCCTTAGTTGGGGTTTACTTCTTTTCCCCGATCATCCATGATGCGATCGCCTGCATCCAACCCTCTGCTAGAGGCGAACTAGAAATCACTGATGCCATTCAATGCCTAATCGACCAGCAAAAGCAAGTAGCAGCCTGCAAACTCGAAGGTTGGTGGCTGGATACCGGGAAAAAAGACGACCTGCTAGAAGCCAACAGAATCATCCTGGATACCCAACTTACCCCCTGTATACTGGGTCAAGTTGATGACCAGACTCAGGTAATTGGACGAGTCCAAATTGGTTCTGGCTCAAAACTGATTAATTGTACCGTTCGCGGCCCAGTAATTATTGGAGAAGACTGCCACTTAGAAAACTGCTTTATTGGTCCCTACAGCAGCATCGCCGATCGAGTGACCTTGATTGATACTGATTTGGAACATAGCGTTATCTTACAAGACGCAAAAGTCGCGGACATTCATCAACGCATTGTTGATAGCGTCATTGGACAACGCGCCACCCTAACTGTTGCTCCCAGACGCCCCAAAGCTTTAAGGTTTATGATTGGCGACGATTGCCAAATCCAGATCATGTAACTTACCTATTAAGTTTCTCTTGCCCCAAATAGAATATTGACAATATGCCTAAAGTGAGCGTGGGAATTCCCACCTATAACTCGCAAAAATTTCTTTCTCAAGCCATAGACAGCGTTCTTAATCAAACGTTTCAGGATTTTGAACTGATCATTTCAGACGACGCGTCAACAGACGAAACCCCTGAAATTGTCGCTAATTATGCAGCTAAGGATCAAAGAATTCGTTACTTCAAAAATCCAACCCGCGTAGGACTATTTGCAAACTTCAATAAATGTATTGAACGCTCGTCTGGCGAATACATCAATGTTCTGGGTCAGGATGATGTCATGTTACCCAAAAACATAGAAGAAAAAGTTAATATTCTAGATTCTTATCCTAGTGTTGGTCTAGTAGCGTCTTCAGTAGAAGTCATTGATGATGATTATAATCAACTGAACTGGCCGTGGGCAAAGTATTCTGAAGATGTTTTAGAACCAGCAAGAGAGTGGGTGATTAATAAAGTTACCCCGAACAATGACATCTGTTGTCCCTTTGTCTTTTTGAGAAGACAAGTTATAGAGAAAGTAGGACTATTTAATTGCCGCTATTCCTATGTTGGCGATTTTGAAATGTGGCTGAGAGTGGGTCTGGTTGCCGATGTCTACTTTCTTCAGGAAGTATTGGGATATTACAGATGGCACCAAAGTAACGAGAGTCAAAAATATGACGATCTATATTACCTCACAGAAGTTAGCCAGGTTTGGGATGACATTATTAATAAGTTAGACCTAGCAGATTTAGAGCAACGTAATCTAGAAGATAGAGTCGTATTGGGTTTATTTAATTATTTTATTTCTCGGAATTTCCTAGATTTGGATTATACGCTACAAATTTGCAAATTTCTGGATGGCTGGCGTGGAAGAAATCGAGATTTAACCCTTGCTGCCTCAAAGCTAGGTGGGTATATTCAGGAATTTAAGACAAAACTCGATTGGTCGCAATCCCAACTCCAGCAAACTCAGGTAAACTTAGAGCGATCGCAACAGCAGATTGTCGCAATGCAGAGTAGTAAGTTTTGGCAGTTGAGAAAAGCATGGTTCCGATTGAAACAATCTGCCGGATTAAGAAAAAATGAGTAAAGAAGCGACAGTACTTAACTTAGAAACTTGTGAAAAGGCTGGTAATTTCCTCAAAAATCACTGAACAATTTTACCATCTAGAAAGTTTCGTTTTATGTCCCTAGTTCAACCCAGCGAAAAATTCAATACCTTTATAAATAAACTCAAACAGAGAGAGTATAATTTTTATAATTCCTCAACTTCTACCAGTCCGGTTGTTTCTATAATTTCTTTCTTCTTCAACGCTCACATCTGTTTTGAAGAAACCTATAAGTCAGTAATCGACCAAAGCTTTCAAAACTTTGAATGGATTATTGTTGATGACTGCTCGACCGAGCCAGCAGCAATTTCTATTTTTGATTCTCTGCCTCACCGCTCTTTGAAGATTAAAACCATTTATCATCAGGAAAGTAAAGGCTTAGCTGCTGCTCGTAACAAAGCTGTTGCTCAAGCTGTAGGTAAGTACTTAATTTTTTTAGATTTTGATAATTTAGTTGATTTAACTTATATAGAAAAGTGTGTTTTACTTTTAGAAACTCATCCTGAACTTTCCTTCGTTAATTCTTATCAAATTGGATTTCACGATGAAGAGTACTATTCTAATGAAGGTTTTACAAGATCCACTCAATTTATTCAACAGGAATGGCTCGCTTCAATGCTACTGTATAGAAAAGCAGATTTTGATGCCTTGGGTGGATTTGATGAAGGCTTAAAGTTTTATGAAGATTGGGAGAGATGGTTAAGAGCAATAACAAGCGATCAAAAGGGGTGGACGATACCTGAATATTTATGTTATTACCGCAATCATTCAAGTATATTAGAAAAATCAGGTACCAGTATTATTGAAAAACAACACACTGCTAAACTTATTCAATCGCAGTATAAAAATTCTTTTTTGCAAGATAATATACTTAACTACCTTTTAAAAAGATCTTATTTTGATACAAATAAAATAAAGTTTAATTTTTTGCTTCAGAATCAGCTTCCATGCAATCAAAATTCTAAAAAAATTCTCTGTTTCTTTTTTTGGCTTGAAGTAGATGGAGCCAACAAGTTCAATCTAGATTTAGTTACTTTGCTAACAAAGCAAAATTACAAATTTACTATTGCTACAACTGTCGGTTCTAACCATCCTTGGCACAAGCATTTTGATGCCCTCACTCCCGATATATTTCACTTACCCAATTTCTTACGTGAGCATCACTGGCTTGCATTTACAAAATACATTATTGAATCTCGTCAGATTGACACTGTCTTAATTGCTAACTCTTACATAGCCTACTATTTTCTGCCTTTACTTCGAGCTGAATTTCCTCATGTAGCTTTTGTTGATTTTGTTCATACAGATGACCCTGGCTGGCGTGGTATAGGTTTTCCCAGAATTTCCTGTCAACTCAGTAAATTTCTAGATTGCCAAGTAGTAACTTCTAAGTATCTGGCTAAGTATTATCAAACCATTAATCCTAACACACAAGATAAATTGAGGATTTGTTGTACAAATGTAGACAGCAATAAGTGGCAATTCAATTTAAAAGAAAGAAAGAGATTACGACGTAAGCTTGAAATTCCTGAAGATGCAGTAGTTTGTTTATTTCCAGCGAGACTAGAGTTTCAAAAGCGCCCCCTTTTTTTAGTAGACATTGTCAAAGAATTAGTCAATCAATCTTTGCCTATTCAGGTTGTTGTTCTAGGGAACGGTTCCTTACTTTCCCAATTCCAAGAGCGAATTAAGCAGTTTAATTTGGATTCAGTTTTTCATGTCTTGCCACCCGTAGAGCCAGAAGAAATGCTGAGTTTCTACTCTGCTGCTGATATTTTGTTATTGCCAACAGAGTATGAAGGAATTGCTGTAGCAATTTACGAAGCTATGGCAATGCAGTTGCCAATAGTAGCTTCAGATGTTGGAGGGCAGAGGGAGTTAGTGACACCGGAGACGGGATTTCTAGTTCCTAAGGCTAAAGGTGGTATCGAGGAAGTTCAGGAATACCTTAAAGTTCTAACTCCTTTAATCCAGGATGCAGGCTTACGCCATAAAGTTGGTTCCCTAGCTCGCCAGCGAGTAGTTGAGTTGTTTCCACTACAAGCAATGGCTGAACAAATGTCAGCTATTTTCGCAGAGGCATTAGAAATCCATAAAAACAACCCTCAACCAGTGATTGATTCAGCAATGGCAGAGGAAATGTTAGTCTTAGCCGTGGAATATCTACACTTAGAGCAAGAACAGGGGAGACTATTCTGGGAAAATCGAGAGTTATGGGAGCAGAAAAAGTCTCTAGAGCAAGAGAAAAATACTTCAGTGTTGGAATCCAAGCAACTAGCCCAAAGAATACAGGCTATGGAATCCTCTAAATTCTGGAAATTTAGGAAGCAATGGTTTATCATTAAACGAACTTTGGGATTAACTAAAAACCCACATTAATAGGCTATAAGGAAAATAATATGACAGGATTACTAAATTCAACAGCTAAAGCTATTCCTGACACAACTACTATAGTTAAATTACAAAATTTAGCACTACCTAGGTCGGGAACATGTACTGTTGATAAACTGTTTTTTAGAGGAAATAGAAAAAGTTTTTTTAATTACCAAAACAATAAATTGGAATTTTATAAGGGTGAAGTTGTCTCTTTTAGTACTTACTTTAATTTATTTTCAGTAAGCAAGTGGAAAAAATATACTACAATTAAAAGTTTGGGAGTTGCTTTAAATTTAAAAGGTAAATTTAAAGTTAAGCTTTTAAATAAAACTAATTTTTCTCAAAGCGTAAAATTGGTAGATCAAAAAGTCATTTCTTTTAAAGAAGAAACTTTAGAAAATATAATAACAAACATAGATATATCTTCCTATGAAGGCTTATTGTATGTTGAAATTGAAGTTTTAGAAGATGATTGTCAATTAAGTGGTGGATATTTTTACGCTCCTACTAATCTTCCCGAAACAGAGTTATTAAAGTTCGCTATTGTTATATGTACCTACAAAAGAGAACTCTACATTGAAAAAAACATTCATTTAATAGAAAATTATTTACTTAACAATTCAGATGTGGCAGCTAACTTTGAAATATTTATCATTGACAATGGTAGAACCTTAAAAAAATTTAGTAACTCCAAAATTCATTTAATCAGAAATAAAAATGCAGGTGGAAGTGGAGGTTACACTAGAGGGCTCATAGAAGTTTTAAACAAAAAAAACGAATTTTCGCACATCATCTTTATGGATGATGATGTGGTAGTAGATCCAGAAGTCTTTCAAAGATTTTATTACTTTCTGAGAGCAAGTAGCGATCAAAGCCTCTGCGTTGGGGGTAGCATGTTAAAGTTAGATACTCAGTATATTCAGCAGGAAAATGGTGCTATATGGAACAGTGGAGTAGTTAGCCTAAAAGCCAACCTAGACTTAAGATCTTTAGAAAATGTTTTAATTAATGAAATCGAAGAATACATTAACTATAATGGCTGGTGGCTTTTTTGTTTTCCTCTGTCAACGGTAGATGAGTTTAATCTACCTTATCCATTTTTCATCAAAATGGATGACATGGAATTTCCTATGAGGCTAAAGCAAAAAATTACAACTCTCAACGGAATATGTGTATGGCATGAACCTTTAGAAAGCAAATATTCCCCTAGTCTTAATTACTACTTCCGGAGAAATGAATTAATTCTTGGTAGTTTGTATCCTGAAGTGTTTAGCAAAACAGATGCAGTAAAGCATTTAGTTAAATTGAGTCTTCGAGAGGCCTTATGCTATAGATACAAAAGCGCACAACTGGCTCTCAAGGCGGCTTCTGATTTCTTACAGGGTCCTGATTATTTAAAAAATACAAACCCAGAAGAAAAAAATCTAGAAATTTTAAAAATGGGAGAAAAAGCAGTAAAGAATCCTGATATGCCCTTTATTTATGGGAAATATAGTGACAGTATACATGAATCTGAAAACTCCATTCATCGTCTTTTTAGATTAATAACATTAAACGGTCATCTTTTGCCTTCGTTTTTTTTCTACAGCGATCAAAGGTTAGTTGAGAAGGGATATAAAATTGCTCCAATACAGGGGTATCGTCCTATCAACGCTTTTAGAGCTAAAAAAGTTTTGTATTACAATTTAAGTACTCAAGAAGGTTTTGTAGTTCAGTTAGCGAGAGGAGAATTTTTTAAAATTCTTAAAAATATAGTCGTATTAGCGTTTATCCTACTGTTTAAGTTTCCGACAATCAGTAGTCTTTACAGACAGACATTACCTGAACTCACCAACAAGGCTTTTTGGGAAAATTACTTAGAAGTAGATAAATACAGTAATCAAAAAAATGTTTGACTTTTTAATTGTCGGTGCTGGTTTTGCCGGATGTACTCTAGCCAATTGCATAGCCACCAATCTGAATCGCAGAGTTTTGTTAATTGATGTTCGCAATCATATTGGTGGTAATGCTTACGATTCTTATAACCCTGACGGAGTTCTAGTCCATAATTATGGAGCTCATATTTTTCATACTAATAGCAAAAAAGTCATTGACTATCTCTCACAGTTTACCCAATGGCGAGTTTATCAGCATCAAGTGCTTGCTGCTGTAGATGGTGATTTGTATCCAATTCCGCTTAATCTTAATACTATTAACAAGCTTTATGCTTTAAATCTTAGTAGCCAAGAGCTTCAAAATTTTTATGCAGAAGTTAGAGAAAAGTACGATCGCATTGAAAATTCAGAACAAGCTGTCGTTGGTAAAGTAGGTCGTGATTTATACGAAAAGTTCTTTAAGAATTACACCCATAAGCAGTGGGAACTTTGGCCTCACGAACTCGATGCTTCCGTATGCGCTCGGATTCCGGTAAGAACTAACAGAGACAACCGTTACTTTGGCGATAAATATCAGCTAATGCCCTTGCATGGTTTTACCCGGATGTTTGAAAAAATGTTGGCTCATCCCAACATCAAAGTCATGCTCAACACCAGCTTCCAAGAAGTTGAGTCTTGGCTAAAATTCGATCATCTAATCTACACCGGACCAATCGATCAATTCTTTAGCTACAAGTACGGCAAACTTCCCTATCGCTCTTTACGCTTTGAGTTTCAAACTCATGACCAGGAGTATTTTCAACCTGTTGCTGTAGTCAACTATCCGAATGAATACGACTTTACCCGTATAGTAGAGTCTAAGCATATTACGGGACAAAAACATCACAAAACAACTACATACTATGAGTATCCTCAAGCAGAGGGCGATCCTTATTACCCAGTTCCTAGACCTGAAAATCGTGCCTTGTTTCAACAATATAAACAAGAAGCAGAAAAACTTGAGTCGGTGACTTTTATAGGAAGATTAGCCCAGTATCAATATTACAACATGGATCAGGTTGTTGCTGCCGCTCTGTCTGTATTTGAAAATCGGATTAGTAAGCTCTAATAGATATTTAGCCAATGCTTGATTGAGCTACTTGTAAAGTCTTTATAGCTTTCTCTGGCTAAAAAATTAACTAATCCTAAAATTCTGCTGGTTACAATAATCTAAAAGAACCGATACCATCGTTGCTTTTGTTAAATACACGTTCTAAAACTTGTTTGTCAAGCTTTCCATATATTTTAACTTCTGCTTTACTTTGGTATTTTAAACTCAGTTCCTGAAGAGCATCGTTTACACCTTTCCAAGTAAGAACGTCGTGAAAAGCGATGCATCCTCCATCGCTAAGCAAGTTAAGAGCAATTGCAAAATTCTCCATCACTGCTTTATATTCATGATCGCCATCAATGAAAACAAAATCGAACTTTCTCCCCCAGTTTTCATCAATAATTTTTCTTTCCTTCATTAGTTTATCGATATCGCTTTTGCTCAGTTTTGGTTCATAGTTTTCATAATCAAAGTAAGTGCAGTCACCATAGTTGCCGAAAAAGCCTTGCACTATTTCTAGATTTTCTGGATAAAAATTTTGATTGAGCTTTTTTAAAATAGACTGAGGGTCGTCGAAAATTCTATGACGAACATTTGGATCGACTGCTGTTACCTCCGCACCCCATTGTGATGAAACTTCAAGTAGCCACCGTGTAGAAAAACCGAGAAAACTTCCAACTTCTAGTATTCTAGCTGGTTTGTATTGATAAAGAAGGCTCTTAAGCACGTAGGCATCCGAAAACTTCAAGCTTCCATCGGTTGCATGTACTAAGCGTTCATTATAAGAATAATCAGTCTTTATATCTAACACTAGATTGGCTAGCTCAGATTTAATACCTTTATACTTATTTAACCAAAGGAGTGCATTTACTGGACTTAACACCGCATCATACATAGTTGTAACCTTTTAGCTGTACAGTTATTTTACAAATATTACTCTAAAATGCACCAACTTTGCCCCGCTAAGAAAACTCTCCTTTAAATTTTTAGAGTCAAGGGAACTTGAGCGAAAAAATACTACCTGAGCTACAGCAGAGGTTTTTCTGCAAAAACTACTTACAGTGAGTTTAACGAAGTATCCGGAAAATAATTAACTTCTTTGAAATAAGCTAAAGTAGAATAAAGTTGCTGAAATACTTAATTGCTGCTCTGAAACACTTAATTATTCACGCTCAAGCTTAAATTAAATGGTGGATATATCGTGTTCTACCATATTTATCCTGAAGTGTGTAGGTTGGGATGATTCCAGATACGTCATCGGTAAGTATATTAAAGGAAATCCTCATTTTGATCTCGTTGAGATAAAAACAAGTCCTTTTAACTATGGTATGGCTCTGGTTCGCAAACTGAGTGTAGGCAAGAAGCTTGATATAGCTAAGAAGCAAAAAAATGAACGTTTGTAAAAATAATAGAGCCAGGTGTAACAAGGGGAGTTCATCAGTCAATAGCGACAACATAGAGAATGCTTAAAGTAGCAACTATTATTGTCACCTGGAATAAACTGAATGATGTTTGTTTATTGCTAGCGGATGTCGCCAAGCTAAACATTGATAATATCCAGCTTGATACTTATGTAGTAGACAACGCTTCTACAGATGAGACGCCAGCGTATTTAGAACAGCACTATCCTCAAGTAAAGGTTCTACAAACAGGAGAAAACTTGGGTGGTTCTGGCGGCTTTTCCTATGGTCTTCAGATCGTTAGCAAACTTGAGTATGATTACCTGTGGCTGCTAGATAATGATGTTCGTCTAGATACTCAGAGTTTATGTGCATTAGTAGAAACCTTACAAACCTATTCTGAAGTAGGTTTAGTCGGTTCTCAAATCAGAAAACTAGATGACCCTCAAACGATTCAAGAAATCGGTAGTTTTATCTATCCTAAGAAGGCGCATCTCAAAATCAACTTTGGTAATGCTTCTGTAATCTCAACATCAGAAATATTACAAGGGAAACCCTACCTTTCTGTCGATGCTTGTGCGGCGGCTTCTTTGTTGGTACGTCGTGAAGTTGTGCAGCAAATTGGAGTATGGGAAGACTTCTTTATCCATTTCGATGATGTAGAGTGGTGTTTGCGAGCAAAGCAAGCATCCTGGGTAGTTGCAGCTAATCCCGCGTCAATTGTTTGGCACGCCTCCCCCGATTTCAAATGTAGACCCTGGATTAGCTATTATGATGAGCGCAATTTGTGTTACTGCTGGCAAAAACATAGACCAGAACTTGTATCCCGACGAGTTCTAGTAAGTTTGCCACGACTAACCTACTATGCAGCTACAGGAAGAGCGTTTTGGGCTGAAGTTTCTACTAGAGGCTTTGAAGATTTCATTAAAGGCGTTCGTGGTAAGATGCCAGGGGTACTGCCCTATAAAGAATATGCTTTAGAAGAAATTATTAATACTCCCTTAAAAGTATTCGTTCAAGCCGATATTTATAAAGATAAAAATCAAAGTTTCCTCCTTCAGCGTCTTCAATCAGACAAAAAACTGCTGCATTGGAAAGGGAGTGAAAATGTAGTACTTAAGCTGGGTTTATGGCTATCATCTTGGTTCTGGAAGCCTGTCGATATAGCAATAGTGACCTGCCGTCATCCCAATCTTTATGGAATGAATTTGGCTAAACAAGTCTATATTTTTACAGGAAGCGGCTATGTATTAACTAAGGTTAACGCTATAACTTTGCTTAGAGCGATGTTCCAAACTTTTTATCAGCTAATTCAGGTATATAGGCGTTCTCATGGGGTGTGAAGTATGTTGATGTTTTTGAACCGGATAGACGGGAAATTTTGCTTGCCGAAGCGTCGAACGCAAAGACACAAAGAAGAAGGTGTTATAGATGAATAGCACTAAAATAAGCTAAATTCAGATCCCCGACTTCTTGAAGAAGTCGGGGATCTGAGGCGCAAAGTCTGTATGGGAGAACTTATAAAGTATGGTCGAGCTAGTATCTATCCTTATCTGTACATCTGACCGCCCTACCTCTTTGAAAAAAACGCTTCAATCTTTAGAGCAACTGACCTATCGAACTATTGAAGTTGTTGTGGTTGATGCGTCCTCAACCAATGAAACGGCTGAATTAATTGATGCAATAACAAGTAGTTTTTGTTTTCCGATAAAGTTTACAACGGTTAAACAAAAAAATATAAATATCTCTCGTAATGTCGGCTTAAAATTAACATCAGGCTCAGTTGTCGTCTTTTTGGATGATGATGCTATTCCTCCACCGGATTGGATAGAACAGCTACTATCAGTTTACTCGCGCTATGGCGATCGCTGTGCGGGAGTGGGTGGCGCAGTCAGAGATATGACTCGTCCTGATTATCATTTACAATTTCGTCGTGGAATTACAAATGTTATCAGTAGCACGATTTCTGTCCGTTCTTTAGATGCTTCCGATTACAATCAACCGCAGGGTTTTTGGTATAACGGACTAATGGGTGCCAACTCATCCTATCGTCAAGAAGCGCTAGAAAGAATCAACGGCTTCGATGAGTTTTTTGAATATTTTTTAGATGAAACAGATCTCTGCCTACGCCTGATCCAGGCAGGCTACGAAATTCATCATTCTGATGTTACGGTAGAGCATTACATCCAGCCAAATCATAATCGGAAAGACCAAAGGCATTTAACTTGCTGGTATTCTTTGGCTAAAAATACCACTTACTTTGCCTTAAAACATGGTTTTAAACGAACTAATTTTCTAAGTTTAGTGACACGCCTAAGTTTATTACTAACCCGCCGCTGCTTCTTAAGAATTATCCGCCTTAAATTTACCCATAATGTCCCTAGCTCAATATTGTTGAACTACATTAAACAGTCTATTGAAGGTATTCAGGTAGGCTGGGTAGCTGGACTAAGTTTGCATAAACCTAATTTCAGTAAAGAAACTTGATCGAGTCAAATCAGTTACTTATTAATCTTTCGTTCCTCCTAGACAAACCGACAGGCACCACGACTTACGCGCTTAACCTTCTCCCTCACTTACGCTTCCTGGTGCCAACACTGCTCCTATCTAAACCAATTCCTTCCTATAACCATCATGGGGTTCCCCCAAACCAAACCGCAGAACAAGGTGCAAAAGGTCATTTGCGTCGTCTGATTTGGGCACAGCGGCAGTTACCGCGTATTTACAAACAACGGCAAGCTAATCTCCTATTCTCCCCCATCCCCGAAGCGCCTCTTTACACTAACTGCCGCTACATCGTTACCGTCCACGACCTCATCCCGATGCGTTTTCCCAAACGCTTCTCAGCCCTCACGTCCTACTACCGCTACTACGTCCCTCAAGTATTAACCCAAGCACAGCACATCCTTTGTGACTCTAAGGCTACTGCTGAGGATATTACTGATTTCTTCGGGATTTCAGGGGCAAAAATTACGCCAATTCTACTCGCGCACGACGCTAGCCAATTTCGCTTTCTCAATTTACCGATGAGTAATTACTTCCTGTATATTGGACGCCACGACCCATACAAGAACCTGCACCGATTGATAGAGGCTTTTGCTGCTGTACCCAATGTTGTTGACTATGAGTTGTGGATAGCTGGACCCACTGACAAACGCTACACTCCAACACTACAGGCACAAGTCAATGAACTAGGGTTAAAAAATCAGGTAAAGTTTTTGGATTACGTTCCTTACGATCAGCTACCGATAATTATTAACCAAAGCATTGCTCTGGTTTTCCCTAGTCTTTGGGAAGGTTTCGGTCTTCCCGTATTGGAAGCAATGGCTTGTGGTACTCCTGTAATTACGTCTAATCTCTCTTCTTTACCGGAAGTTGCAGGTGACGCCGCAATCCTGATTAATCCTTACAACACAGGGGAAATTACTGAAGCGATGCAAGCTGTAGCGAGGGATTGGGATTTGCGATCGCGTCTCCACCTCCTCAGCCTCAACCGTGCTAGTCAATTTAGTTGGGAAAAAACCGGAACAGCTACTGCAAAGGTTCTTCAGCAATATCTCTAAATCCAACACTATTACACTGTGGGGATGATTAAGTTACAGCAAAGTGTCAACTTCAGCCCACTTTCAGCGCTGCCAAATTACTAGAACTACTCCACAAACGATAAATCCCAAGCCCACCACACGGCTTATAGGAATTGGCTCGTGAAATACGAAATAGCCAAGTAAAACTGAAAAGACATATACCACAGCGACTGAAGGACCAACAATACTGAGCTTCACACGAGTCAGCAGCAGAATGTAAAAGATTGCCCCTAGTCCATAACAAGCTAAACCTGCGATTAACTCTGGCGTGAAAACAATACTTAATACATGACTAATTAAGTTATCAGTAGTGACCTTTCCTAACTTTAAGGCTCCTGCCTTCAACAAAAATTGCCCAGATACGCTAGCAAGAAGCGAAATAAGCAGCAGACCAAATTCTTGCAAGGTCACAGTTAAAATCCTTATGCGAGTCACTCCGTTGAATACTGTACAGCTAGCTTGGGTATAACTACGAAGTGCTATGTAAATTCTACCGATGGCAGCCTTGATTCTCTTTGGTGAACTAAGTTAAAAGTCAATGAAGCTAGTAAAGTGAACGCTATTTAATGATGCTGAATCAGAGTACCGACTCATTCGGTTAATCTCAATAAGGATGTGACCGAAAATCTTCCTGTGCTTTTGAGCGATCTGGAGCAGTGGCGATCGCAGCTGCTAGCTACAATTAAAGAGTACCAGCGTAATAGTTACGTCTGGCACTTTTCCCTGCTTGAAGGAAGACGGTTATGGCTCTGCCAATTGTTGCTATTATTGGACGCCCAAATGTGGGCAAATCTACTCTTGTCAATCGGTTGGCAGGCGTGACTGATGCGATCGTGCATGACGAGCCGGGAGTAACGCGCGATCGCACCTATCGCCTAGCTTTCTGGCAAGACAGTGAATTTCAGATTGTCGATACAGGCGGTCTAGTATTTGATGATGATACCGAGTTTTTACCTCTAATTCGGGAACAAGCCGCCGCCGCCCTGACAGAAGCCAGCGCTGCCATCTTTGTCGTTGATGGACAAACAGGTCCTACGGGGGCTGATGCCGAAATTGCCGCTTGGTTGCGACAACAATCCATCCCCTTGTTACTTGCCGTCAATAAATGCGAGTCCCCCCAACAAGGAATGATTCAGGCGTCACAATTTTGGGAACTGGGGTTAGGCGAACCTTACCCCGTCTCTGGTATTCATGGTGGCGGAACGGGAGAGTTATTGGATGAACTGATTACTCTCATCCCCTCCGTGGAAGATGTTGAAGAAGTTCCAGAAACGAAAGTAGCAATTGTTGGACGCCCAAATGTGGGTAAGTCCAGTTTATTGAATGCATTTACAGGTCAAAGCCGCGCGATTGTCAGCCCAATTTCTGGAACTACCCGTGATGCAATTGACATGGTGGTAGAACGACAGGACAAAACTTACCGATTAATTGATACGGCAGGCATTCGCAGAAAGAAAAATGTCGAGTACGGCCCAGAATTCTTTGGGATCAATCGTGCCTTCAAAGCAATTCGTCGCTCCAACGTCGTTTTACTAGTGATTGATGCGGTGGATGGGGTGACGGAACAAGACCAAAAACTAGCAGGACGAATTGAAGAGGATGGTCGCGCCGCTATTATTGTCGTCAATAAATGGGACGCGGTTGAGAAGGACTCCTACACCATTTACGATTACGAAAAAGAAATCAAAGACCGCCTGCACTTTATCGATTGGGCAGAAGTTATTTTTGTCAGCGCTCTTACGGGACAACGAGTCGAAAAGATTTTCGATTTAGTCGATAGTGCCGCTGAGGAGCACCAACGGCGGGTGAGTACTTCTGTAATTAATGAAGTATTGCAGGAAGCGATCAGCTGGCACTCGCCTCCCACCAACCGTCAAGGACGACAGGGCAAAATTTACTACGGCACCCAAGTCAAAAGTCAGCCCCCAACGATCGCGTTATTTGTTAACGAGCCGCAACGCTTCAACGAAAACTACCGCCGCTATATTGAGCGTCAGTTCCGTCAACAGTTGGGCTTTACCGGAACGCCAATTAGACTGTTGTGGCGGGGCAAAAAAGCGCGGGATGCTGAGGATCACAGCAACAACCGAGCAACTCGCGTGTAAATAGGGACTTGGGGAATCAAAGAAAGCGGGTTGAGGAAGGTTACTAAAGGTCAGGTGAAAGCCGTACCTACAGAACCGACTCGTAACTAATCACTTAACTACCACGTCTAGGTCCTTTGTTAACTAACCATGACAATGGACAACTGACAACGGAAAATTGACAAACAATGGATTTACTGCGATCGCTTCCTCTAGGGCTGTATCTCGAACAACCTGTAACCTGGCTGCATCACCTCGACTCCCGAGTCAAATTTGCCTGGTTAATGAGCTTTCTAGCGGCTCCCCTCCTAGCTCCTCCGGTCTGGCGAATCCTGCTGGTGGTGATGCTGATTGTTTTGACCTTCAGCGCGGCTATTCCCTTACGGGTGTGGCGTCAGCAGATGGGTTGGCTGTTAATGCTGGCATTTTTTGTGTTTATCTTAACTGCACTCGCTCCCGATGGACTCGCTGCCAACCATCAACCGCGACTCCCCCCCACCGACTTCAACCTTCCCCAGCCAGGGGACTATAACTACATACTGTTTGAGCGAGGACCCGTTACGGTGACTCGCCATTCCCTTGATTTGGCAATTCGCATCAGCACCCTCCTCTTCACCTTGATTTACAGCAGCAACTTATTCCTGCTGACAACGGCACCGGAAGAAATCACAGCAGGACTGGAAAGCTTAATGCGACCCCTGCGGCGACTCAACTGGCCCGTCACGGAAATCACCCTTACCTTGACTTTATCCTTGCGCTTCATTCCTTTAGTGCTAGAAGAAGTCCAGAACCTTGCCCGCTCTATCCGCACCCGAGCCATTAACTGGAAAAAGCTAGGCATTCGTAAAAGCTTGCAAATCTGGTTAATGGTGGCAGAAAAGCTGCTAGAAAATTTATTATTACGCGCCGAACAAATCGCCAGTGCGATGACAGTGCGCGGCTTTACTAGCCCTAACCAACATCGAGTACAGTGGCATCAATTGCGCCTGCGGGGTATCGATTGGGTTGCCCTTGTGAGTTTGGCGGTCTTCTGGGGCGTGCGGTTTGGTTGGGGAGGAACGATTTAGAGCTTGTCCGGTGTCCAACGTTCAATCAATACTTGATCAAGCTTTGCAAAATAATTGAAGCTGATGGCACTATTCAGATTAGCCTTCTCTAAGGATTAATGAGTAAGGATTTACAACCCTGGTCTTGGCGATCGCTGCCTCTAAACAATCGCACAGGTTCCGAGGTGTTCGACTGCTTGTTTCGCAATCAAGGGGTGATCGCCACCCTCCTAGAAAGCCCCGACCCACCCCCACCAGACCAACCCCAGCTAGCTCGTTACTCTATCTGTGCCGGAATGCCCCGAAATCGACAGGGACGTTCGCAGATGTGGACGCCTGCCGTTGGGGAAATTTTGCCCTTCCTGCGTCGCCTACTTGCCTCGAAGGGAAATAGGGAGATGGGGAAATGGGGGGATAGAGAGAATGTCACCCCACCCTCTCACCTGCCTTTTCTCGGCGGTTGGTTAGGCTGGTTGGGTTACGACCTCGCCTGGGAAATTGAGCGCCTACCCCATCTCAAATCCGACCTCCTACCATTCCCCGTCGCCTTCTGGTACGAACCCGCCGCCTTTGCCATCCTCGATCACCAGCAACAACTCCTCTGGTTAGCCGCTACCGATGTAGCAGAACTCGACCATCTCCAGCAACGCCTAGAAAACTTCCTCCCACTTCGCCAATCCCACCTCGCCAATCCCACTTCCCCAGCCCCAAAATTCCTCACGTCCCAAGCTGAATATAAAGCCGCCGTTGTGCAGGCAAAAAACTATATTCAGGCAGGAGATATTTTTCAAGCCAATCTTTCCCTACGTTTTGAGACAACGACTACCGCCGAAAGTTGGGAAATTTACCGCGCCTTGCAGCAGATTAACCCGTCTCCCTTTGCCAGCTACTGGCAGACGCCGTGGGGAGACGTAATCAGCTGCTCTCCCGAACGATTGGTGCAGATACAAGGCAATCAGGCACAAACTCGACCCATTGCTGGAACGCGATCGCGTGGCACCACCACCGAAGCGGATCGACAACAGGAAGAAGACCTAATTACCAATGCCAAAGAACGAGCTGAACACATCATGCTCGTAGATTTAGAGCGCAACGACTTAGGACGGGTGTGCCAGTGGGGTTCGGTGGAAGTGAACGAATTATTCACCCTTGAGCATTACAGCCATGTTATGCACCTCGTCAGCAACATCAGGGGGACTCTCTGTACTGAATATGACGCCGTTGATCTGATCCGCGCCCTCTTCCCCGGTGGGACAATCACAGGTTGTCCTAAAGTGCGTTGTATGGAAATTATTGAAAAACTTGAACCCGTGCGCCGCAGCTTGTTCTATGGCTCCTGCGGCTACTTGGATGTTCGCGGCAACCTAGACTTAAATATTTTGATTCGCACTCTCCTTTTTAGTCCTCACGATGTCAGGCAATCAGGAACGGATCAGCGACCTACAGCTAACGTTTGGGGTCAAGTAGGAGCGGGAATTGTCGCCGACAGCGATCCAGAACATGAGTGGTATGAATCACTCCACAAAGCTCAGGCTCAACTGGCAGCACTCAAAATTTTCAGCCTGTAAAGACAAGGCAAACGAGCAAGTTTGACTACGAGCGGGCATCATCTATATTTTTTTGTCGCCGCAAATTTCCCTATACCATATAACTCCAGGGTAAGTGACTCGGCAGTGGCTTTTAATAACGGTAGATTTTTCAAACTATTGCCAGTTTTTGAGGCAACATTTCTGTTATTAACAACTTCAGGTTGTAAACAAGTGCTTAAATGGTTTAGTCAGCCTTTCATAATTTGAAATTCCTCGTATGCGGAGCCTGCGAGGCAAAATATATAGGCAACTTCTTTTTTCACTCCCCTAACTAGGGATGGGTATTTGCAGCGTGGATGTTGATGAACACTGAAACCTACCTGGATCACCCGACGTTTGGTCTTCTTTATCGAGTTTGCCTGATCGAAAATAATCAGGAATTATTCACCACTCTCTATGCCCAACGCCTGTTTTTTCTGGTGACGACTGGACCTAATGGTCTGGCTTTTGAACCAATCAGTCGTTCAGACGCTCGCCTTATGGTGGAAACTCGTCTCCGGATGCTTCGTCGTGCTGGTTCATCCCCGGAATTTGAGCAGCTTAAGACTATTCATAAGCAAACGTTCCAATGACTGGCTTAATAGCAAAACGCATCACCGAAATCCGCCAAGAACTACCCCCCCATGTCCGGTTGATTGCCGTTACTAAACAGGTGTCAGTGGACGCGATACGCCAGGCTTATGTGGCGGGGGTGCGAGATTTCGCCGAAAGCCGTATTCAGGAAGCAGACCAGAAAATTGCCCAATTACAAGATTTACCCGATATTACCTGGCATCTGATCGGGCATCTCCAAAGCAATAAAGTAAAAAGAGCACTGGAACTTTTTACCTGGATTCACTCCGTTGACAGCCTGAAACTTGCCCAGCGACTGGATAGACTTGCCGCTGAGTTATCTCGTCAACCGCAAGTCTGTCTTCAGGTTAAACTTGCCCCCGATCCCGATAAGTACGGGTGGATAGTTCCGGAACTGTTAGCGGATTTACCACAACTTGAAGCTTGCAAGTCCTTAAAAATTCAAGGATTGATGACAATTGTGCCCTTAGGGTTGTCAAGATCAAACACGCTAGCAGTCTTTGAGAACACGCGCAACTTGGCTGATAAAATTAACCAGCAAGCTGAGACGAATTTATGCCTTCAGGAATTATCAATGGGAATGTCTAATGATTACCCTTTAGCGGTGGAAGCAGGCGCAACAATGATACGCTTGGGGCGAACTATTTTTGGTGAACGGACACCCTAACCTTTGATTCTCGCCTTACGGGCATAACTGCTACACAAAATTTATCTACAGTGCTTCTTGTGAGTTAAAGCATGGGCTAATATATTGCCAAAACAAAATATATCATTGGTATTGTCGTCGTGTTGTACTTAAGCCTTTTTTCTTGGCGTACTGATGCCACGATTGACTACCGAGGATAAAGTGTACCCGTTTGGCGTTATTTTAAGCGGTGGAGGAAAAGCTTGGAGCCGTAGTTTACCATTTTGGTGGTTTGGCTACTCGTTTTACGGAAAACTCTCCCACTGAAGCCCTCTAAGCTCTCTAGAGTTTTGATTTCCCCGCTGTCAAACAAAATTGTGATGGAGCGTGAACTGTGAACAATATTTTTACCAAGCTACGAGATTTTGTTGGTCTCAATGAACCAGCAGAATACGAATACGAGTATGAGGAGATGGATGGGGGGGATACCTACCAAAATCTCTATCAACAGCAAGAGCTACCCGCACCAACACCAGAGGAAGACCGTTCTCCTCGGCGTCGGATTCGGGAACGGACAGTAATGACATCAGAACCTGCAATGGGGGCAACGTCAATGAACAATGTAATTGGTATGCCTGGAGCGGTGAATGGACTTTCCGAAGTAGTGGTCTTTGAACCACGTTCGTTTGAAGAAATGCCGCAGGTAATTCAAGCGCTACGGGAGCGCAAGTCGGTTGTCTTGAACCTGACAATTATGGACCCCGACCAGGCGCAGCGAGCGGTGGACTTTGTTGCGGGTGGAACCTACGCCATTGATGGGCACCAAGAGCGCATTGGCGAAAGTATTTTCTTGTTTACACCAAGCTGTGTTCAAGTCAGCACCCAAACGGGAGTGGTTCACGAAGCTCCCTCCGCGCAAGTGCGTCCTAACCGTCCTGCTGCTCCGGCTCCCGCTTGGGCTTCAGAACAAGAACGCATGGCCCAGTAAGTTAGTAGCAGTTAATAAGAGCGAGGTCAGGGTGTCAATTCAGTTGGGCTTGATTGGCGGTGGGGTAATGGGAGAAGCACTATTATCCCGCCTGATTGCTCGTGAAATTTATCACCCCGATCGCGTCATAGTCAGCGATCCCATGTTACAGCGGCGGGATTTTCTGGCTCAGGAATATGGTGTCTGCGTGACGGCAGATAACCGAAAAGCCTCGGCAGCATCGGAAGTCGTGTTACTGGCAATCAAGCCGCAGGTGTTTGCCACCGTAGTCCCAGACCTAACAGCCGGCGTAGATGCTGCCGTGGCAACAGGCAATCAACAGCCTGTTGTCATTTCAATTTTGGCAGGGGTGCCCTTAAGCCAGCTAGAGGCGGCATTTGTGGGTCAGCCAGTCATCCGGGCAATGCCGAACACCCCCGCAACGGTAGGAGCGGGGATAACGGCGATCGCGCCTGGAAAAGCCATCCAGCCCCATCACATGGAACAGGCAAAGGCGATTTTTCAAGCCGTCGGGGAAGTGGTGGAGGTACCAGAACACCTGATGGATGCGGTGACCGGGTTATCCGGTTCGGGCCCGGCTTATGTAGCACTGATGGTAGAAGCGCTGACAGATGGTGGAGTGGCAGCCGGTTTGCCGCGAGCGATCGCGTCTCAGTTGGCGTTACAAACCGTGTTGGGAACGACGCAGCTTTTGCAGAAGTCGGGGCTGCATCCAGCACAGCTCAAAGACCGGGTAACGAGTCCGGGAGGGACGACGATTGCAGGTTTGGCGCAGTTGGAGAAAGCTGGGTTTCGCTCGGCGTTGATTGAGGCGGTACGAGCAGCGACGGCACGCTCTGAGGAGTTGGGAAGAAAGGGTGAAGGGTGAAGTATGAAGTATGAAGTTAATGCCGGAGATCGCTAGGAGCAACCGAGGTGGGTGGGAGAAGAATTACAACTACTTGTGATTCAGCTAGCCTTTGGTTCTTGCGGTATGTTTTGCCCGATTTGGGGTTCGGTACCTGTGAGTAAGCGTTGGATATTGCTGCGGTGACGCCACACGACGTAAATTCCTGCACTAAGGGCAAACAGTAAGTAGGGTAGGGGCTGTTTGAAGAGAAGCATCAATAGAGAAACGGCGATCGCTCCACTGATGGAACTCAGGGAGACGATGCGGGACAAGGCAAATGCGACGGCAAAGACACCGAGGGTGCCTAAGCCAACGGCGGGAGACATGGTGAGTAAGATACCTAAGCTCGCCGCGACGGATTTCCCTCCGGTGAAGTTTAGCCAAATCGAGCAACTGTGACCGACAATGGCGGCTAAAGCGGCTAGTGCTACCAGCCAAGGTTTCCACGTCAGGGGAATTATTGCTTGGGGAGCGAAGGTATAAAAGCCGTTGATGAGGGCGATCGCACTTGCTCCCTTTAGAGCGTCAACCGCTAAAACCATTATGGCGGGTCCCTTTCCCAGGGTTCTCAAAACATTAGTTGCCCCTGTAGAACCAGACCCTACCTCGCGAATGTCAATTCCCTTGAGCCAGCGTCCAATTAAATAGCCCGTGGGAAGCGATCCGAGTAGGTAAGCCGTCAGTATTAACAGCCCGCTAACAGTCAATGCCAAAGCCATTATTGTTTCCCTCCCTTCACGTTTAGCTGTAAATCTTATTGCCACAGCCGTTGTGAACTCAATCATACAAGAGTGACTTTACCGCTGTGGGCTTCTTATTATCACCCCTCTCCTTCGGTGGTACGGGGGTGGAGTTTTCTAACGAGACGCCGAGTTTAGTAGAGGTAGTTTGTCATCTGAGCTGGCTCAGGCGCAAAGGCTAACCAGAGTGGAAATTGCAGCAGTGCCAAGCTAATTTGGTCTTCGGTATCATCAACGATAATCAGTGATAGTTGACGTTGTTCCTCTAACCGCTCCGCTTTTTGCACCAAGGGCAACGCTTCCTCAAATAGCACAACACCCCGTTCAGGGCCAAAGTCACTGCGAGATATCCCCAGACAATCCTGTAAGCCGCGACGCCACTCTCCGAGGCGTTCGGGGGTGTTAGCAAGGACAAGGGTACGCAGGCGATCGCCATAGAGTGTTCGCAATACCGAAATGATCGCTGAGGCAACTAAGATGTTCTGCAAGCGGCTTCCCATCGACCGCAGTGCCCCCCGACCGCCTTGAGTGAAAAACCAGTTAGACACGCGCTCGGCATGAATAGGCTCAAAGGTGCGGCGCAGTTGCCAAGGGGGGCCGTAATAATCCGGCATCTTGCGGTATTGATCGAGGATGTTGCGAATTTGTCTAACTTGGTCTTGAAAAGCCTGTTCGGTGAATTTCGGAGATGGAGATGAAGATGGAGTTGGAGTTTGGGGACGCTCATCTTCTTCAACCACTGGTTTTTGTGGTGCTTCTGAGGGAGTAAGTTCCAACTGCTCCGCCGAGAGCGCCAAATCTTGCAAACTCCCAACCAGATAATCTTTAAAGCCCTGCACCCGAATTGCCATTTCTTGAGAAGCCCCGGCAAAAGTCGTTCGCATTTCCGTCCGAATCCGTTCCCGACGACGTTCTAGCTGCTCAATTGACAGCAACAGAGCCTGCTTGCGTTGCTCTAGTTCCCTCAGCCCTTCTTGTACCATTTGCCCTACGTTGGCTTGCGTTTCTACCAACTGGTCAGTGATCCGGCGGTGATTTTCCAGGAGTTCGGCAATTTTTTGTCTTAGCTCTTGTTCCTGACGGCGCAGTTGGGCCACAGTTGCTGTTAGCTCAGTGTCATCCTGCTGCTCCCCTGGTTCTACTAAGGTTGCCTCAACGGCGGCTACCGCTGGCTCGGCTTCGTCTTGTTCAACAGCAGGAGTTTCAATGGTTGCTGCCATTGGTTCTACGGGTGTTACCTCGATGGCGGCTGCCACTGACTCAACTTCCGAGGCTTCCTTAGCGGCGGCGTCTGGTTCTACCCATAGGTTCTCTGCTGCCGCGTCCTCAGTCCAGTTTTGGTCGTCCGCATCATCAGTAGCGTCAATCGTTACGTCTTGTTCGTATTCTTGTTCTGGGGCTTGGGCTTCGTCGGAATTCATCTATAAACTAACAATTAACAACTCATCGCTTAGGCTTGTTTGACTGGGCAACGCTCTTCCAGACAAGTTTTCAGAGCCTTGGGATCGAATAAAATTGGCAAAAAATGGATACTTTTCACTTCTTTGAAGTAGAACAAAATTGGCACGGGTGTCCAGAAAATCCGCCAATTTAGCCAGTCCTGGTAGGGAAAGCGCCGAATCAAGGTTTCTCCCCGGTAAATATCCAAAGCCGTTTGGGTAAATTGCAGGCGTAGCGTTACTGCCTGAAATAACAGGAACAAACCAAAAAGTGCGATCGCCCCTGCCGCCCAAATTTGTACCAATAATAGGGGCATAGCAGCGAAGATCAATACTAAAGGTAACGTGTAGCTAGGTGCCAACTCAATAGTTTGTGTAGAAGTAGAGGCAGTCGGGTTCACAAGCTTATAATCCTCATCGCTGAAACACCAGTCAGTTCTGATCCCATTCTAAATCGTCTCTCCCTGTGCCTCCTGTATCCCGATTGACCCGATTGCACATCAAATTTTTTGCAGGACTGCGCTACCAGCCCCTTGAAACATGATCCAGGACAAGAAGAAGTTAGTCACAAAAATTGCCAGCAATGCTGTCACCACCGCCGTCGTTGTTGATTGCCCAACCCCTTTGGCACCTCCCGTTGTGGTCAGACCCCAGCTACAACCAATCACCGAAATCAGCCCGCCAAAGACAACCGCTTTGATCGCACCACTACATAAGTCCCAAATGCTTGTAAAATTTCGCGCTGAATCGAGAAATACATTTTGAGGAATATTGTAGAAGGTTGTGGCAATCAGCAATCCCCCAGCCATGCCTGTAATCAGTGACATAATCGTCAAAATCGGCAGCATGGAACAGCAGGCAATCACGCGGGGAATCACCAAATAATCAATCGGATCGGTTCTGAGCATATAAAGCGCATCAATTTGCTCCGTTACCCGCATCGTGCCAATTTCAGCGGCAAACGCCGAGCCAACTCGCCCCGCTAAGACCACCGCCGTTAGCACTGGAGCTAGTTCCCGCGTTAACGACAGCGCCAGCACCCCGCCAATAGCATTGACTGCCCCAAAGTTAAGAAACTCTCGTGCCACCTGAATCGTAAACACCATGCCGACAAAACTAGCTGTCAACAAGGCAATCAGCAGCGATTCCGGGCCAACCATTGCCATTTGGTCAAGAGTATTACGGCGGTGAATTTTTGCCTTCAACAGATGCAACACCACCTGTCCACCTAGGAGCGTCGCTGCCAGCAAGCGCTGAGACCACAATCCTAAACCTGAACGGGGAGTCGTTTCACTCATTTTCTTAGTTCCGGAGCAGGGGATGAGGGGGTGAGGTGATGGGGTGATGAGGAGAAGTGATAACCTCTAACCTCTTACCCCTCATACTTCATACTTCATCCTTCACCCTTCATACTTCATTCTTACTTCCCATCTGTCGCTTCAACGCGGAAGCGTTCAACGGAGGTCAGTAGGTCGCGGGCGACTCCTACCAGGCTACCCAGAGCGCTAGAAACCCGTTGAGCCTCCTGGGAAGTTTCTTGGGCAGTAAGTTCTACCGATTGCATAACTTGGGCAACGGCACGGGAGGTTTCAGTTTGTTCGACGGTATCAGCCGTAATCGAGCGAACTAGGGCATCAATGCGATTGGATACTTGAATGATATCTTCAAGCGATCGCTTCGCTTGTTCTGCCCGTTTCGTCCCATCAATAACCTGCTGAGTCCCTTCCTCCATCGCGGTCATCACTGAGCTGGTTTCGCTCTGAATTTGCAACACAATTTGCTCAATTTCCTTTAGGGCTTTTGCTGCTCGGTCAGCGAGCTGTCGCACCTCATCGGCAACAATCGCAAAACCTCGACCCGCTTCTCCTGCCCGTGCTGCCTCAATGCTGGCGTTGAGGGCAAGCAGGTTCGTTCGGGAGGCAATTTGAGAAATCAACGCCACAATTTTAGAAATTTCCTGGGACGATTCCGCCAGTCGCTTCACCTTACGAGTGGTTTCTGCCACTGTTTCGCGAATTTGCAGAATACCTGCCACAGTGCGCTCCACAGCCTCCCCACCTTTAAGTGCTGTAGCTGAAGCAGAACGTGCCACCTCCTCAGCTTCGCGGGCGCTTTCCGCCACACGCCCAATCAAATCGGTCATCACTTGCACGGAGTTCAGCGTCACCGCCAATTCCTCGGCTTGCCGTAGGGCATCACTCGACAGGCTGCGGGCAAAAGACTCACTATCTGCCGAGCCTTTGTTAACCTGACGGGCAGCAGTTTTCACCTGTTGCACAATTTCCCGGAGGTTTTGAATTGTCAGGTTAAAGGAATCCGCAACGGCTCCCAACACGTCAGCGGTTACTTCCGCCTGCACGGTTAGGTCGCCTCGCGCTGCGCCTTCCACGTCATCCAGTAAGCGGATCACCTGGCGCTGTAAGTCTTCTTTTGCCTGTTCCTGCTCTTCAGCTTTGCGTTGTGCCTCGCTGGTTGTGGTCAAAATCACCCGTGCCATCTGGTTGAAGCCCGTTGCTAGTTGACCAAATTCATCCTCAGAGTACACCGTTGCACTGGCATTCAGATTCCCCTGGGAAACAGCATCAAACTGGGTTTGTAAATCGACCGTAGACTGTTGAATTTGTTTGGTTGTCACTCGCCCCAGGAATAAGGTAGTTCCAAAGCTAGCAAGTCCAGCGGCTAAGGTCATCAACCCCCCTGTATTCCGCAGGTGGGCTCTGACCTCGGTTTCCCCATTACTCGGAGCAGTGGTGGCGGCGACAGAGGTGACAACCGCAACAGCAACAGCGGAGACAATCCCCGTTGCTGCCGCCGTAATCCAGGTTTTCTTCTTCAGCGGGGCATTTTCAAAGGGAGCCAACCATCCCTGCTCCACACTCACCGCCGGCTCATCCAGTTTGCTGCTGCCTTGCGTGAAGGTCGGGACTTGTTCAGCTGTTCCGGTAATACTAAACATCTCGTCTTCACCGCTCAGAGGACGAACGCCACTGCCAGTGTCCAGACCTCTATCGGCTACTGAGCCACTCGTTGTGCCACTTACAAAGTCGAATTCAGACGGACTACCACTTGAGAGAGGCATGCCATCGGCATCGCTCAGGTCAAAGTCTGGGATATTCTCTAAATCGTCGTCAAAAACATCAAATTCTTCTAAAAATCCCTCTGTCCCGCTTTGACGGCTGAAGCTTCCCGATGACGTTCCGATTTCAGAATCTGCAACGTCATCCATCGCCAAGGAATTGCTGCTGTAGTCATTATCAAAGGTGTCAAAGTCGAAGTTGTCTTGGGAGTTGAAGCCATTCTGGTCGTAGGTTGAGTCCAGGCTTGGCTCATCCTCCTCAAACCCATGCTCAACTTCAAAGGGGGAAGGAGACTCTACTCCACCTGTGCTGCTATACCCGGAGTCGTTGCCGTTGGTGGGGAAGGGCTCATCAAACTCTCCTGACCCCATTAACAACGTTTCATCTTCAAAAACGGGATAATTGGAATGAAACGGCTCGTCCTCCTCATCGCTGGCGGCAGGCGTCTCGATTCCAGAAGACGAGTAATCTTCACCTGAGGAATAATAATCCTCAGCAACGGAGGCTTGGGGATCAAAGTCCCCATCCCAATCTTCCTCAGCTGGGGCTGGATTAAACTCATTGCTGGGGGGCGGCATCACAAAGGTTGCCCCTTCTGAGTCATCTAGTCCGGCATCGGGGAAAAATTCGTCTGCTCCTGCATTAGGGTCAAACTCATTAATGTCGTCAGAGAACTGAAAATTAGCTGAATCTCCCTCTAAATTTTCGTAGTCCCCGTAATCGGTTTCTGCACCTAAGACAAAGGGGTCTTCATGATTTTCGGTTGACTCTTCCTCTACCAATCCATAGTCTTCCGCTGCCGTGCCAAAGGGATTGTTAAGCGGCTCCTCAAACCCGGCGGTATAATCAGGCTCTTCTATACTGTCGTTCCAATCAAGACTGCCCAAGTCCAAATTATTGCCCGCGTCATTGGCATCTAGTTGTTGCCAATCTTCCAAATTAGCATCGTTACTCAACCCGTAGGGGTCGTCAGTCTCCTGAGCCGCCTCCTCATAATTACCATAATCCCCATAATCATCTGCCTCGGCATACTCTTCCTCAACTACGTTGCCAGCCCCAGTTTCTCCCTGGTTTGACAGGGCATATTCTAGGCCATTGTTGGCGTAGTTAATGAATTCGGTATCAGAGGTCAAATTCAGCACCAACTCGTACTGCTCTTGCGCCACATCGTACTGCTGAAGTCCGTAGCAGTAAATGTGCCCTCGCAAAAGTCGCGCACTAGGGTCGTCTGGGTAATCCTCAATTAATCGATCGATAATTGTGGCGGCTTGTTCATAATTGCACTGCATGTAAGCCTTTTCGGCTTGTCCGTATTCCTGAGCAAAATCTGTACTTGATGCCATTGGCCTTCCCCAAAAAAGTCAAACGTAAAAAGTTCTCTATACTTGCCCTTTTACTTTTGTCTATTTTTCATGCTGCCCACCGCGCTGACCGAAGAATTGCGACATGATCGAGTAATCGTAGATATTTATTGGTTTCTGGCTCTAATATCCATTCGCCCCGTAAAAAAGGAGCCATACTGTCTGGAACATTAGTTGATGCCTGCACCTGATCGGCATCTAGCCAATCCATCCCAACAATTCGGTCGATTGCTAACCCCAGCATCGTATCTTGGTCTTCAACGGCAATGATACAAATGTCGGGTCTATCTGTATTCAACACTGCCATATCCCCTAAAAACTGACCAAGATCTGAAACCCAAATCACTCGTCCGCGAATGTTGAGTGTCCCCAAGAGCAAGGGGGATGCATTCGGAATGGCTGTGATTCGTTCAGGGGGTTGAGCAATGACTTCTCGAATGCCAATCGCAGGTAAAGCAAATTCGTTACCAGAAGGGACAAAAAAGCGCAGGTGTAATTCACCTTCAGGGCTTTCTAGTTCCTGAAATTCTGGGGCTTGATCTTGACCACGACCAGTTAAGAAGTCCGGGTTACCAACCATTTTTTCTCCTTCAGGCATTCGTCTATTGCTAAAACTAGAAACGAAGACGAATGTTTATCCCCGTAGTAACTGTTTTACTGTGCCAATCAGCTCGGTAGGCTGAAAGGGCTTGGCGATGTAAGCATCTGCACCTTGCTTCATGCCCCAGTAACGGTCAAATTCTTCCCCTTTGGAAGAACACATCACGACTGGGACATTTTGAGTTTTTGGGTCAGCTTTAAGACGCCGACATACCTCGTAACCATTCATTCGAGGCATCACAATATCTAGAACCACAACGTCAGGGCTAGAACGTTGAATATGTTCTAAGGCTTCCACACCATCACTGGCGACAGTGACTGTCAACCCGCTGCCTTTGAGGAGGTCTGAGATCATCTGTCGTTGTGCAAGGCTGTCTTCTACAACCAAAACTGTACTCATAACTTTTTACTTGAGTGGCAAGGCCGATCGGTGTGAATGGAAACGATCCCTGCTGGGTTCATGCTTCAACCTGATAATGATTAAAGTATCTCTTATCCTTCCCTAAGCCGGGGTTGACTTAGCGATCTTGTCTGTTTGTAATTTATTGATTTAACACCTCGGCATTCGGATTAGCGATCGCGCTTGCGCCCAGACCAATATATTTTTCTAGTAGCATCAATAACTCATTTTCTCCAAAGGGCTTTGTTAAGTAGTCCGTTGACCCTACCATCCGGGCTCTAACTCGGTCAATAAAGCCATCTTTCCCGGTCAGCATGATAATCGGAGTCTGCCGAAACGCTGTAGACTGGCGCAGCATTCCACAAATTTCGTATCCATCTAATTTAGCCATGGCAAGGTCACAAACGATCAAGTCGGGTTGGAGTTGAAAGACTCGGCTGAGGGCTTCGAGGGGATTCTGGATTGAGGTCACTTCGTAGCCTTTGGCTTGCAGGATACACTCCACCATCTTGCCAATAGCTAGGTCGTCATCAATACAGACAACGCGAGGGGCTTGTGTGGCTTTTGTAAGTTGCCATCTTCCACGCAGGTCAGGGGGGTCGTCGGAGGTTTCACTCAGTAGTTGTACCGAACCCTGTTTGACATAAGGATAAATCGCCCTTGCTACCGTGAGAATGTCACGATTGAGGTAGCGGGAAAGCTGACGTAGAGAGGTTTTCCCATTGAGCCAGCGATTGAGTAGACGAAAGATGTTTTCCGGTAAGGCAGCCTGAAGCTGCGGTACATCTGTTATTAAGGGACACTGCTGGGGAGACTGAATGTGCGGATGGAGTTGTTTCCATTCCTGCACTTGTTTCATGATCTTGGTGACTAGGGAGGGTATCTCTAGGGTGGTGAGCTGAGGTTCTAGGGCGGGGCTGACTTCAAATACAAAATTTCCTTGGTGCAGACTGAGCAGGTCAAACAAGGTTTCCCGCACCATGCTTTCGATAATGCTGCGTCCTTGGGCGGGGGTGAGGATATGCTTTTCTAGGAGTGCCCAGAGGTAGCCGTATTCTGGGGCGTTGGTTGTGGCGATCGCTGACAATTCTAGATTGTTCAGGGCGGTATTCACTTTGTAACGACGCAAATGGTCTTGCAATCGCGACAAACTGCTCTCGCTGTCGGCAGCGTAGGCAATTCGCCCATTCAGGAAGAAGACCAACCAAAAGGGCCCTGGACGGCGATCGCTTCCCTCCCGTGCTAGAGAGTGGGGGCTTATTGATTGGAGGCTGACCTCGCTCAGAGCGCTATGGGCGTTGGAGCCATACGCCTCCACCAGCAACTCGCCTGTCCTCTGACCTAGCTCGATCAGTTGCAAGATGCTGCGGATATCAATTTCGTTTAACGTTCCCTGCATGTCAAGAAAACGTGCTCCTCAAAATTATTTGACTGAACTCACAGCCCTTGGCTGCGGTGTCAATGGCTTCAGATTTTTAGCCTAGAATTGGCTAACATAAAAATTCTTCCAGAAAATTTGCGCTTATTACTCATCAAACTAGATGCTCGTGAGGGTTAAACCTCCTAGACTGTATGCCTTGCTGTGGTAGAGAACGAGTTGAAGCGTACCTTGACTTGAGGTTTAGGGAATCAAGTATCATCTTTAAGAGTGCGTTTTGGCGTCATTTCGCTCCTCTGAATAATTAATGACTTTCCGGTTCTAACTGACAAGAGGTAAATCCGCAGTCAAACCCCCCATTGATTGCCGAAAAATGTCTTTCACAACTCACGGCAACCCTGCTTAATTCTCTATCCTTAAAGATTTAAACAATGCCAAACTCAATGGTTGAAAGAGTTACAGGCACGCTTTAAGTGGCTCAAGGTTTTCACAGAAATATTTGACGTGTGAAATTCCAATATTATGTAGTTTAAATGAAGATTTGGTACTTGTGGCTAGTATCTGTCTTTTCTTTCACACTTCAACCCCTGATCAGTCACTAAGTTTGAGGAAGGCGACCGCTACCCCCAATCACAGCTTTTGAACCTATGGCTGGGCAAATACTCATCTGACTAATCTCTGTCGCCCTGCCCTTTCCTAACCGGGTATGCACAGGTTAGGATGACAGCAATAACATAGAGATTAGGGGTTGTAGGGAAGCGAGTCAAACAGGGTGCGATCTGTAAGGGCAGCAACTGGCGCTTGTCCTTTGGGGGGTGCTATCAGCTAGGTAAGCACAGCTACCCTTGAGGGTGAGGGGTAGCTTCCTGGGGATGTTTGTATTTGCTAAAAGCATTGTCAAGTGATCGCTGTTTGTCGTTGATTGTAATGAAATCGTGAAGCGAGCGTTGCTTAGTTAAATTATGAGCAGCTTTCTTGTTTTGTGAAAACGGTCTTTTTAAACTGGATTTATTAAAACCGACTAAACTCTAGCTATGGGTTTAGCCAAAAATTAGCCGCAAGTCACACCTAAGCGAGGACCATCAGTGTGCTGTATCTAGCAGAAGTACAAAAGCAGAAATCTGGGTTTATGAGCAGCAGTAAAGCCGAACTCAAACTGCTGGCTTGTCAGCGAACTGACCAAAGTTGGAGTGCCGTGCAGGGCGACGAGATAGTTGCCTCCGACGAAGCCAACAACTTTAATGGTGGGTCGCTCGTCTTGGTCAACCTGGGAGGGAATCGGCAAATTCAGGGAGAGATTGAGCTAGCCGGGGGACGGTTAGTCAGTATGTTACAAAATTTCTCTCGTCTGCTAGAAAAGTCGAAAACCCAAGAAGAAGAAATCGAACAGTGGAAGCAGTCGTTGACGTATCAAAGTCAAGAGCTGAACCGCCGCGAAATGGAAATGGAAGCGCGTCTAGAACAGATGCAAACCATGGAGGAGGACTTTGAGCGGCTCGAGCAGCAACGTCAAGAACTAGATGGTACGCAAGAGGAAATTGCCCGACTACACGAAGAGATTGAGCGCAACCGTCAGGAGCTAGAAGGGGCTTGGGAGCACCTAAGAGGAGAGCAGCGACGCTTTGACGAACTCAAAGAGGACGTTCAATCCTCCGCCGGACTCAATGGTGAACAATCGACAAAGATACAGGAACTGCTCGATCGCCTCTCGTCGGCGGTAGCGCCAACAGATGCAGTCCGCGAACAACTCAACCTAGCCTTTAACGCGCTCGATGAGCAGCAATCAACGCTCAATGGTCATTGGCAACAGCTAGAGCAGCAGCAAAATGAGGCGGCGCAGTTGCAAGCAACGGTTGATCAACAAGGCGAGGAGATACAAAGGCGCTCCTCTGAGGTGCAGCAGACACAGGCTTCCTTAGAGCAGGCGAAGACAGAACTAAGGGTGCAGGAAAATGCCCTAGGGATGAAGCAAGAGTCAGCGCATCTGCTCAACCTTCAGTTGCAGAATAAGGAGGAACTGTATCAGGAACTCACCCGTTTAGCGACGACGTCTGCCGATGTCAGGCTTTCTCAGAAGGTTGACTTAGAAGCGCTAGAAAAAATGCCCCTGGGAGAGTTACAGGAACTCGTCCAAAATTTGCAGCAAGATCTAGAAAAGGTTGTGCGCTTTGTCAATGACCAGGAAGAAGAGTTAACCTTCCAGCGTCAGGCGGTTGAAGAAATACAAGCTAAGATCGACCAAGCCAGTGAGTATGACCGCATTAGCCTGGAAACAGAATTCGCAGAAGAACAAGACTGTTACCAGATGCTAGATGAAACCCTGGTTGGTCAACGGCGAAACCTGCGGGAGCGAGAAGAAGTTCTCAATCAACACCTGCATGTTTTGCGTCGTCGGCAAGGGATAGCAGAGAGTAGCGCTCCCAATAACCAAAAAAGTATTGATTTGGAACCTGTTTTGAGCCAGGTAGAAGCTCAACGACAGCAGCAGATAGAGGATATTGGGTCATTAGAACGCGAAATTGAACAAATGCGCTCCAGTATTCAACAAGCCCAAGAGATGATTAATCAGCAAGCGGCTGAACAGGAGACAAAACGCAACGAACTGCAAACGTTGGAGCAAGAGTGGCAAAATCAGCGAACCGCGATCGCGGAGCGTTGGGGGAAGATCAATCTTTATCAAGAGATGCTCCAACCCGTGCAGGATCACCTCAATGCGATGCAGCAGAAGCTAGAAGCGATCACCGAAGCCCTCAATCGCATTCAAGAAACGGGTGACTATCAGTTAACAGCGATCGCAGAAATGCGGCAAACCATCAACAGCGCGATCCAGTCGCCAGAGTTTGCCGCCTCTTAGAAAGTGCTGAGTCCTGAGTGCTGAGTCCTGAGTAGGCAAGAAAGTATGAAGTATGAAGTATGAAGGGTGAGTGTAGTTATCCCCTGCTCCCCCGCGCCCCTGCGCCCCTGCGCCCCTGCACCCCTGCGCCCCTGCGCCCCTGCGCCCCTGCACCCCTGCACCCCCGCTCCCCCGCTCCCCTACTCCCCTACTGCCCCGACCTCACGGTGAGCCAGTCGCCTTCGACAATGACTGTCATTCCGCCTGGAAAGGATGAGGTTTGAGAGCGATTAGGGGCGGCAATTAGAGCGGTAACGGCTTCGATTTGCTCGTAGGTAGGAGCGGTGGTTTGGGTGTCCTGAAGGAATTGGCGAATAGCGCGGCGTTTTAGGGCAAGGGGAGCACCTTGTAAGACGCGGCGATTGATTTGCCCTGGTTGAGCATTGGGGGGCATTGCCTGCTCTCTTAGGACTTGCGCTTCCTGTTCAAGATACTCGACATCTGCCCGGAGTAGTTCCCCTGTTTGAGCTAGGGCGGTTTCTACTTGTGGGTTGAAGTGGGTTTGAAGATAGGGCAGTAACTCGTTGCGGATGCGGTTACGAGCATACTTGAGGTTTTGGTTGTAGGCGTCTTCCCAAATAGGAAGCTGCAATTCCTGGCAAAATTGCCAGGTTTCCTGACGGCTAACTTCTAGGAGGGGGCGCACGAGTTGAACTCTAGGGGCGAGTTGCCGTTGCCAGGTAAGGGCTTGTAAGCCATCGGCTCCAGCACCGCGTATGAGGTTGTAGAGGAGGGTTTCAGCGCGATCGCTTTTTGTATGTCCTGTGACAATTACTAGATAGCCATGGGATGAGGCGATCGCGCTTAGGGCTTGATAGCGCCATTTTCTGGCGGCGGCTTCGGTTTCGGTGACTTCGGTAGCGGTTGCCAGATAGAAGGGTACTGCCCAGCGTTGAGCTAATTGTTCAACATGGGCGGCTAATCCGGTATCAAGTTGCCAACGGTGATCGCAATGGGCGATCGCAAGTTGCCAACCCCATTTCGGCTGCAAGTCTAGCAACAGTTTGCTCAAGCAAAGGGAATCTTGCCCACCGGAGACGGCAATTAGAACAAGCTGCTGCGGTGGTAGTAATTTCCTGTGCCGCAGGGTTTGATGCAGCTTGGAATGAAGTGGCGTCCAAAGGGGACGGGTGGGCATTGGAATACTGACTTGCTAATTGTTCGTGGCTAATTGTTCATAGCTAAAAACAATTAGCCAAAAATCATCCGCCAACAGATAGGGGAAGTGCCCCATTCAGAAGATGAAGTTTCTAACACCTGAAACTGCATTGTTTGTCTAAAACTCTTGCCTAAGAGCTTTCTGTGACATCCTCCCTCAGTAAATCAAAGATTGTACCAAGGGCTTCCCAAACTCACGATTGAGAGTTTGCTGCTTCGCAGGACTCGTAACCGAGTATCCTCCACAGCTAATAAACGCTAGTCCCAGCGTCCGTAAAATGTTCTCAAAGAATACAACAGTCGTAATCTCAATGGACAAAACAGCCGCTTGGCAGTGACTCGAATCGATCGCCCATGTCTTTAGTACTGATTGTTCTGCCAGCTTGCTTCATTGATGTCTTGCCAGACATCTTCTAACAATGAGCTGGGATCGTCTTGGGTGTTTTGGTCATTATTTTGAGCCATACCTTCAAAATCCATGTCCTCATCATCATTGGTAGATAGGTTGGCGAAATCCAAGTCTTCGTCACCATTGGCAGAGATGTCTCCGAAGTTTAAATCTTCGTCACCATTGGCAGAGATATCTCCGAAGTCTATATTGTCATTGTCGTCATCAGACAGTTGTTCGAGGTTAAACTCATCTTCATTCGTATCTGATAGACCTCCAAAATCTAGGGAGTCATCGTCGCTTACGGCTGACTCGGCGAGTTCTAGTTCATTCTCAATGCTTTGAGAGAGTTCTCCCAGACCAAAATCCTCTTCCTCGCCCATTGATGAGTCTGGCAGGTCTAGCCCGTCGTCAGCTAGTACCGACACTTCCGTCATCTCCATCTCAACGTAGAGAGTGGCAGGAGATTCCGAATCCTCTTCCTCACCCAAGCTGAAGGGGGATTCATTCAGTTCAAATTCTTCAGTAAT
>NZ_JCACLG010000026.1:131878-311820 GCF_059505785.1 Kastovskya adunca
CCTCTTCCTCACCCAAGCTGAAGGGGGATTCATTCAGTTCAAATTCTTCAGTAATAATTAGAACTTCCGATTCCTCTTCCTCACCCAAGCTGAAGGGGGATTCATTCAGTTCAAATTCTTCAGTAATGATTAGAACTTCCGAATCCTCTTCTTCACCCAAGCTGAAGGGGGATTCATTCAGTTCAAATTCTTCAGTAATAATTAGAACTTCCGATTCCTCTTCTTCACCCATGCTGAAGGAAGAGTCGTCTAGATTTAGATCCTCCTCACTAGTGGTGGGAGTTTCTAGTGCCTCGTCCATACTGAACTGGGCATCACCTAGGTCTAACTCATTGTCTGTGGTGTCAGAGATATCTAGGTCTGGTTCATTAGCTGTAGCACTGGTGGTGCCGACTAGTTCATTGTCCATACCGAACGAGGAATCGTCGAGGTCTAGATCTAAGTCATCAGCCGTGGTATTAGCAGTGCCTTGTTTGATCGCATCGTCAGCGATCGCTGAACCTACATTCGTGCCTGTTCCCGGCTCATCCGGGCAAAACTCCAGGTTGATTCTGACTTTACCCTTTTGCCAGCCTCCGGCAGTGAATTGCAAGACTTCACAAGCAATGCCCTCTTCACTAAACCAGCCATCCTTGTCGTCATTCCATTCGGCTAGGTTATATTGCATCTGCTGGCGGAGGGCTTCGGACAATTCACCGACTCGGAATGTCCGGTGCCCAATCAAAAACAAATTCAGTTCGTTAACTGATAGAACTTCACCAACAGCAAGTGGCTTGAACTGATTTTCCACGCCTCTGTCCCCCGATTCGATTGATGTTTTCAAAGAGTCAACTAAAGGCTAAAGAATGAAAAATTAAGGGCTTGTCTCCGGTTTTTCATCCTTCATCCTTGATACTTCTTGGTCAGTAATTTGGTTTAGGTTAATTACTGACGCTCGTAGGAATAATTTACTAAGCACTGCACCAATGAGCCGGAAAGCTTAGAAGAACCAGCCGTAGGAGTGCAACCCCTTACCCAGCAAATTCACCCCAAGATAGCAAATCCAGACCACGACAAATCCAGTGGCTGCCAAAATTGCTGGGCGTCGCCCCTGCCAGCCGCGAGTAATCCGCGCGTGCAGGTAAGCGGCAAACACCAGCCAGGTAATCAGCGCCCAAGTTTCTTTCGGGTCCCAGCTCCAGTAGGAACCCCAAGCTTCGTTTGCCCAGACTGCCCCGGCGATAATGCCAATCGTGAGCAGCGGAAATCCTAGCCCAATAATGCGATAACTAATGTTATCGAGGGTATCAGCCAGACTCAGGCGTTGAGGGGATAGGGGAACAGTTGCTGTCCCGGAGCCAGCAGGCGCAACCATGGTTAGGGTGGCGGTGTTGCCCGCCGCGCCGTTGTCCTGAGCCAAATAGGTCACAGGAGACGAACCATTGGGGGCAGCTTCGTTGCTGGAATTACCATTGCGGAGCAGTTGGTAAGAGGTTCCATCTTTAGTTCGGAAGGCTCCTGTACCCACGGAACTTCCCCGAAGTTCGACATTTTGACCGCGAGTGACGACTAAAAAAGCGATCGCCAACAAGGAGCCGACCATTAACGCTGCGTAACTGAGCATCATCACGCTGACGTGCATCATTAGCCAATTAGACTTCAGGGCTGGTACTAAGGGTTCAGCCGCTTGCATTTCCGAGGGCAGAGTCAAGGCAGCAAAGGCGGTAATTGCCATCGCCACCGGGGCGGTAGCAACACCCACTAGGCGGCTGCGGCTCATATTTTCTGCCAGCAAATGCACCGTGGTAATTCCCCATACCAAGAAAAATAAAGATTCGTAAAGATTACTTAACGGGAAGTAGCCCGCTTCCAGCCATCTTGCGCCAAGTAAGGCGGCAATGCAGAGGTTAGCGATCGCCATTCCGGTTGTGCCTAAGGTGGGCAACAAGGGAATCCCTGGAAAAGCTGCCCCTAGCCAGTAAACCAGCATGGTGACAAACAAGACAGCAAAGGAAATGTTATCCAGCGAGTTCTGGAGTACAACCAGATCCATAAAGTATTCTCTCTACTGAGTTTTCAAAGACTAATTTTTGCAGCGTCACTCTTATCCTAAATGCTAATTGCTCATTGTTCATGGCTAAAGGGTGAAGAGAGTCGGTGAGTCTTGAGTCCTGAGTCCTGAGTAGGGAAGAAAGTATGAAGTATGAAGTATGAAGGCTTCGGCCGTGAGACTTCGGCGTGAGCGCTCAGTCGAACGCTCAGCCGAACGGGTGAAGTATGAATAGGGTTGATTATTGCTTCTTTGCCGCTCCCCTGCACCCCTGCTCCTCTGCACCCCTGCTCCCCCGCTCCCCACCTCAACTACCTGGAGAGGGCATAAAAGAAGGCTGAGGCAAAGCAGGCGCTTTGTTGGTTGAGGGATTGGAAGTGCGGGTAGACTTGAGCTGCACAAAAATATCAAAGCGGCTGCTGCGCTCATCAGCGATCGCGGCTGTTACGCCGATAGTACGAATCGCTTTGACAAATTTTATTTGCTCCGGCGGTAATTGGGGCAACATCAAATTCTCCGCACTCAGCAGACGTTCCACATCTAGGAAAAACTGACCGTTATTGGGTTTTGGTTGAGACGGTACTATTTGCTGAAACAGAGGTGTTTGTGTCAGGGTGGTTTTCGGTTGCAGGACAATTGTCTGGGCAAGGGGTGCCCCGATCGTTAAAAAGGCAATTTTGTTGTCATCTAACCAGCCATGGGTGGCGCTAATTCCCCCCAACGGCGATGTCCAGTTGACAACCGCTTGTCCCCCTAGTTGGGATTGATTAACTTGGAATTGGTAACGACTTGCCATTACCTGATCGAGTTTTTGGAAAGACTGTTCTGCCGCTCGGCGATCGCTAACTTGTACCATAAACACCATTGCTGCCCCTAAGTTCGAGTCCGTGTCAGCAGCAGCCGGAATTAGACCCCAGACAAACTCCCCATTCATCCAGGGCAGTAAATCCTGCTCCCACTCCAAACCCGTTGTTTCCTTAACTCCTGCTCGTAGGGTTGCAGGGGGAAAAAATGAGAGGGGATTTGATTGAGTTCCTTTAACGTAATCTTGCCACCACCGCACTAAATGACCGCCAGACATCATTACCAAGGTGTCTGCCGGAAGGAGTCGCGGCAAGGTACCAGGAGTATTCTCCACAACAAATGTTTGTCGGCTATCGGGTTTAAGCCAGGAAATACCTTGAAATTGCAACCCCTCTGGCTTTAACATCACGCTTGTCGCGATGCCTTGTTTTTGTTGCGCTTGGGCGACATTTTCCACAGATAAGGATTGGGTGGAATTAGCCGCAGCAGTAGCCGCGATCGCGGGCACATTAAAATACATCTGAGCAAAGGGTGCCAACGTTCTAATCTTTCCTAAATTCTCTGCATAACCGGGTGTTGTGGCAATGGAAGCCCCCCCTTTATAAGTATCAATAACGCGATCGAGCGCTTGGGGAGTGTCTGCCACCACCAAAAAGCGCTCCAGCACGGTAGCAGAAAATTGCTGCCCCTCGCTATTTCGGCTTTCATAAATAGGGATGCCCTTATAGGTGCGCTCTACTACCCCAAGTTGAGACTGGGTTTTTTCCAGCAGTCCCCGTATCTGTGCCCAATTCTTGATCGGCAGCACCATTACATTAGTTTGCAGGGGGGTTGCTACTGATACTACCCCCGTTGCGACATACGCCAGCATCACCGTGTCTCCCAACCACGGCTCAACATCACGGCTGTAGTTGTAGCCATTGGCGTCTAGGAGAGACTCTTCGAGTGACCCAAGTTTGTTTTCTAACGCGGCTTGGGTTTCGGGGGTGCCGTAGCTTTTTACCTGCTGCCATGCCCTAGTATCTGTCGATACCGATATCGTCATCAAGGCATCTTGCGGAATTAGAGTTGCCCCGTTCGGGATATTCCCCTGGAGAAAATTCCGCTGCACGAGCAACCAGTAAGTCACCCCTGCCCCACCTACCAACAAAACAGCCGCTCCCAAGGCGAGCAGCAAGAAAGATTTATTGTGCTTAGGCATTAATGCAGTCACCTAGGAAAGTTTCTTTTGCCTTAGAGTTTTCTCAACACATTAGTTTTGACCGATCTTCCACTCTTGGCAAGGGGGAAAACCGAGGAAGAAACGACACTTGTTGATATTAAAACAAGCACTAAGTTGTGCTGTTGGCTGTTTGCTTTAACTTTTTATAAAGCGTATCTCGTTGCTGGTAAGGACGCCCCAACGAATGAATCGCCTCTTGCAAAGTTTCCACTGCCATACAGGTGCCGCCTTTTGCCCCTGCCATCGTGGTGATATGTTCCTCCATCAAAGTACCGCCAAGGTCATTACAGCCCCAGTTGAGAGCTTCTGTGGCACCCTCTAGACCAAGTTTTACCCAACTCGGTTGATGGTTGGTAATGTCGTTACCTAAGAAAATCCGTGCCACGGCGGTGAGCAAGAGGGCATCTTCTAGAACAGGTTGATCGCGTTTTACTCGGTTTCGTAAGGGTTTGGGCGCTTCTTGCCCGACAAAAGGTAGCAGGATAAATTCGGTAATGTGGGCAGGATAGGCGTTTTCTTTGGCAGTACGTTGGAGCGATCGCAATTTTTCTAAATGCCCAATTTGCTGCGATTGTGTTTCAATATGCCCGGATAGCATTGTGCTGGTCATGGGCATTCCTAAGCGCAGTGCTGTCCCTACAATCTCTAACCAAGTCGCCGTATCGGTTTTTTCTGGGCAAAGAATGCGCCGCACCCGATCATCCAACACTTCCGCTGCTGTTCCCGGCATTGAGTCCACCCCCGCCTCTTGCAGGGAAGCAATAACTTCGCTGTAGCTGATGCCATCTTGATCAGCAATAAACTGTACTTCCTGGGGAGAGAAGGCGTGAATGTGGAGTTGGGGAAACTCATCGCTTATTGTCTCCACCAACTTACGGTAATAAGGCAACGTCGCCCCATCAATCTTGGCGTCGGGGTTCAGCCCTCCCTGCATGCAAATTTCTGTCGCCCCTCGCCCAACAGCATCCGTTGCCTTTTCCAAGATTTGCCCCCAGTCTAGCCAGTAGGCACCTGATTCTCCGGCATCCCGCCGAAAGGCACAGAAACTACAATGCTGTTCACAGATATTGGTGTAGTTAATATTGCGGTTAATTACATAGGTTACGGTGTCCCCGGCTTGTCGCTGACGCAGTATATCCGCTGCTTGGCGGATAGTAGCGATCGCCTCCGGTGCCGTTTGCTGCAATAAAAATACTCCCTCACTGGGACAAAGGTCTTTTCCCTCTAAAGCGTTAGAGATAATACTGTCAATTGTCGTTGTTTTCACTGGAACTTCACAATTAATCCGCTCATTTCTATCATAATTTGATATTCAGATAGAAGTCAGAATCTCGCCTCCTGTAGATGCAATTAAACCTTTTGTCTAAGTTTAAAGACGTCAAAGCAAGATAATTTTCTAGGAAAACTAATAGACTTACAGCGGCAATCAAATCCTAATTGAAACTTTAATATTCAATCATTTTTTAAAAATAGGTTTTGCCAAAGTTTTAGGAGTTAATCCGGCTCTGTAACATCAGAAGATTCCGAAAAACGCTCCCGCTCTGCTTTCTCCAAGGCTTTTTGCGGAGACTGGCGGCGGCGGCGATACCAAGTAGCTCCCCCCACGAGCACCCCCATCAAACATAACGATCCCATCAACGGCAGAACATCTCCGGTTTTCATGGCTTGTAGTCCAGAACTGCCAATCATCACAAAGGGCAGTACGCCAGGAATTGTGCCGAGAATAGTTCCTAGCAAGTAGTCACGAAAGCGAATGGACGTTAAACCAGCAGCAAAGTTGACTAAACCATAGGGAATAATTGGCAGCAGACGGATGGCGAACATATAAAACAATCCCCCCTGACGCATCTCCGCATCCATGGCTTCCCAACGTCCTGCTAACCGCCCGGCGATCAAGTCTCGTCCGATTGTCCGCGTAAAGGCAAACGCCACTACCGCCGCCACAATTGCGGCGAGACTTGTCCAAAACGTACCCAACCAAGGGCCAAAAAGCGCACCGCCTGTAAGGTTCAATGCGGTTGATGGCAATACCAGTAGCGTTGCCACGGTATAGAGGACGAGGTAAACGATGGGTGCCCAAATTCCTGCCTGCTTCAGCCATGCGTTTAAGTCCGCAGGATCTATACCGCCTAGCAAGTACATTGCCAGCCCTGTTGCCACGATACAGATAATTGCGAGCAGAAAAATACCACTTTTAAATTTCAAGACAAGACTCCTATGCCTCTACATTTTTAACGCCAAGCCAAACACGCCCTAGTCTTTAGCAGAATTGTCTTTGGTTATAACCTTCTCTAGAAGCAAATCACAACCTGTTAGCTTTCTCAATAAATCAAAGATTTACAAAAAAGATTGACTAGACTGGCTAGAGAGTTTTCTCCTTACCCTTAACCAATGCTATGAACCGAGACTTTTCTATTTTGAAATTCCCTGTGGCGGTTTCGCTTTCAATGGTGGCTGGTGGAGCGATCGCGATCGCTCTAGACAACCCTGAGTACTTGGGCGCTGTTGGAACTTATCGGCATTTGCGATCGCGCTTAGTTATGCTGTTGAGCAAAAATCCCAAAGATTCTCTCGACTCTGGAGTTCGGTCTTAATTGGCTCAGTTGCGGCGGGATTGTTGACGTTTTATCTATTTGCCTACTGGATTATCGCCTTAAGTGCCATTATGCTAGTTTTCGACCCTCGTCACTATTGTTGCTATTGTATTTGAGCATAAGCTAGCTCCCAATCTACAAACAAAGCTAAAGACAGAATCTGCCCAATATTCGCGTATTCTCTGGTTAAATAGCGCTCGTCCCATTTAGGGAACGCTCGAAACAGCCACTGAAAAACAGCAGCATCAACAAGCTGTTGAACGCTTAAGCGATCGCCTGCAACGGAAACAGACAGTTCAGTTGCCAGGAACGATGGAAATTGACCCATTCACGCTGCAACTATATACCTCCTCTCTTTAAAAACTTGAGGTTTACTCAATGAGCTTCAGCCAACCTGATTTCTTTTTGCCAGTTCCCTCAGGTTCCTTACAGATTTCTCCAGTAGCCCTTGCCCCAGAAGCCACAATTGATGCGGCGGTTGAGCCTAGTCCCCATAATCCGATTCGTTTTTCTCTCGTCATTCCCACCTACAACGAAGGGAAAAACGTCCAAAAGATTGTCCAGCAGCTAACACAGCTCCTCGATAGCCGGATTCCTGGAGCCTACGAGTTAATCGTTGTTGATGACAACAGCCCTGATGGAACCTGGAAACTGGCACAGGCAATGATGCCAGAGTATCCTCAACTGCGGGTGATGCGGCGGGTTGAAGAACGGGGACTGTCCACCGCCGTTATCCGAGGCTGGCAAGCGGCACAGGGTGAAGTCTTAGGAGTGATTGACGCTGACCTCCAGCATCCTCCAGAAGTGCTATTGCAACTGTGGAATGAAATTGAGCGGGGTGCGGATTTAGCAGTTGCCAGCCGCCACGTTGAAGGGGGTGGTGTGAGTGAATGGAGTATCATCCGCCGCTTCTTATCCCGTGGCGCACAGACCTTAGGACTAATTATTTTGCCTGAGGTGATTGGTCGCATCTCTGACCCGATGAGTGGCTACTTTTTAGTGCGCCGTAGCTGCATTGTCGGGCGGACGCTGAGTCCAGTGGGTTACAAAATCTTGATTGAAGTAATTGGGCGGGGACAGGTACGCTGGATTGCGGAAGCCGGCTATGTCTTTCAGGAGCGCCTAGAGGGAGAAAGTAAAGTTACCTGGAAACAATACATTGAGTATCTCCAGCACTTAATTAAGTTGCGCCTGTCCCTGTGGCCGATAGCGCGGTTGTTCCGCTTTGGTGCAGTGGGGTTAACAGGCGTGTTTGTGGATATGATCCTGCTTTACCTGCTCAGTGACCCTAGCACTCTGGGATTGCCCTTGACTCGCAGTAAAATCATTGCCTCAGAGGTCGCAATCCTTAACAATTTTTTGTGGAATGATATGTGGACTTTTGGCGATATTGCCCGTCGGCAACCGGGGAAACGTCAGCGGTTGAAACGATTCTTGAAGTTTAATATTGTCTGCCTGGGTGGGTTAATTCTCAACGTCTTGCTGTTGAATGTGTTCTTTAATATCTTTGGCATCAACCGCTATGTTGCGAACCTGCTAGCGATCGCGATTGTTACGCTTTGGAACTTTTGGGTTAATCTGAAGCTCAGTTGGCGAGTAACGGACGTTGAGTAGAGGTCGCATCGGTTGAAATCGCTTGTTTCAAAAGGCTGGCTCCCTCCCCTGCTGCTATTGATGTCGATCGCCATTGGTGCAGGTTTACGCTTTACGCAGCTAGCTGGAAAATCTCCCTGGACTGATGAATTTGCCACCTTAGTCTTTAGCCTGGGCAATAGCTTTAAAACGGTACCGCTTAACGAGGCAATTCCGTTAAATCTACTTATGCAGCCCTTGCAACCAGACCCTGCGGCGGGAGCATCGGCAGTGTTGCGTCATTTATTTGCCGAAGATCACCATCCGCCCCTGTACTTTGTGCTGGTTCACTGGTGGATGCAACTTTTTCCTCAATCGGGATACGTATCACTTTGGGCAGCGCGATCGCTTCCTGCCCTTTTTGGTGTCATCTCAATCCCTGCCCTATACGGACTGAGTTGGCTCGCCTTTCGCTCTCAGCTCGTTGCTCAACTTGCCGCCGCCCTGATGGCAGTGTCTCCCTACGGCATCTTTTTGGCACAAGAAGCCCGTCATTACACCTTAGCGGTTTTGTGGGTGATTGCTTCCCTCTGTTGCTTAGTCGTTGCCGCACAGCACCTGCAACGCCGCCGCCCTTTACCCATGTGGATCGTCCTGAGTTGGGTAGTCGTGAATAGCTTAGGCATCGCCACCCACTACTTCTTCACCCTTACCCTTTGTGCCGAGATCATCGTTTTGCTCGTCCTGTGGTGGCGTCAGCGTCGGGAGATGGGGAGCGAGGGAGCGAGGGAGCAGGGGAGCAGGGGAGCAGGAGAGCAAATTTACTCCAACGTTCCTGCAAGTAAATACCCCGTCAAAAGAAATTCCCATCGCCAATCCTCTTGGTGGCGAATTTACGCAGCGGTGGCGGGAACCGTGGTTGGTGGGTTAATCTGGTTTCCCGTGTTGCAGTCCAGTTACGACCCGCAGATGACGGCTTGGATTCAAAGTAGCGATCGCAACTTTTTAGAATGGCTCAATCCCCTCTTTCAGTCCTTAGCAGCCTGGATTACGATGCTGGCATTACTGCCTGTTGAAGCTGCCTCGCTGCCCGTAGTCATTGTTTCCGGAGCCTTGATGATTGCCTTTTTTGTCTGGGCAATCCCTCTGCTTTATCGCGGCATCCGTGTGCAACTCCAGCAACCCTCAACTCGTCTCGGTGTGGGGGTTTTGGGAGGATTTATTTTAGGGGCGATCGCGATTTTTTTCGCCATCACCTACTTTTTAGGGACAGACCTCACACGGGGGGCACGGTATAACTTCGTCTACTTCCCCGGTGTCATCGCCGTCCTGGGAGCCAGCCTAGCCGTAAGCTGGAAAGCTACCCACTCCCAACTCACCTGGGGACTCAACGGTAAAAAAGCGATCGCCCTGATTGGATTCGTTGGACTTCTCAGCGGCATTACCGTTGTCTCTAACCTTGGTTATCAAAAATACTATCGTCCTGACTTACTCGTGTCAGTCATGCAACGCGCCTCATCCCATCCCGTCTTGATTGCGACAACCCATAATACCCTGGTACAGACGGGAGAAATCATGGGGATCGCTTGGGAACTGCAACATGCTGCTAACGCCCAGAAAGCACTCCTGAACCCGCAATTTCTCTTAGCTCATCAAAAGCAAGGGCGATGTGAAGAGACAAACTGCCCGGCTGTAGCTATCCTTCAAGATACCTTAGCCCAACTGCCACGACCCCTAGACTTGTGGTTAGTAAACTTCAAAGCCCCCGTAGTAGAAGCACCCAATTGCTTTGCAGAAGAGGCAAGTATCTTGAAAACGCCAGTTGATGGTTACGATTATCAGCTTTACCGTTGCCTTTAGGTCGCTACACCAGGGTAATTTTTCCCCGGCGCAGGGAGTGATATAAACGGTCGATCAGGCGATGTTCTTCTTCATGCAAAGGACTTTTTAAGAAGCTATTTCTTAAAACGCTTTTTTCAGCTTCTGTAATTTGATGAGATTTAGCCACCTTAGCGGCTATTTCGTAAATAGGAGACGGAATGAAAGAATTTTGGGAAGAAATTGGGTTCTTCATATACTACACAACCTTTTTTAAAATGCTGTTTTTATCCCTCAGCAAGTTCATGATATAGAAGGAGTCCCTCTTTTATCTAGAACCATTAGGTAGATGTTTATCAGGTTTGTCTCTACCTAGGGATCACCTACCTGTAAGACTTAGACACGGATAGAGATTCCGTAGGAACATTTCTATCAGCAGCACGTCTATAGTTTACAGGCACCTTATTAATTAATTGACAAAACTGGAAGTTTAAGGGTTTTTTGAAAAGAAATTAAACACTTATTAACTTTATTTAAACTCTTAAAAAGACTTGGCGAAAGGTTTTTTCTCAAAGCGAAATCAGATAGGCAAAACCCGCCTCTACAAGTCCTACTCTTGCTTGATGGTTTCGGGGACACTGAGAGGAGAAAGACCTGCGATCGCCCGGAGATTTTGACAACGGATTAACTCAATAAAATTCAAGCCCGGACGCCCTTCAATTTGTGCTACCGCTTCAATACCAGACAAAAGACCAGTCGCCGCCTCTGTTTCCCTGTAGCCGCGCCGCACAGCTACCTTAATCGCCGCCGCATCCGCCTCTAAATATTTTTGAGAACTACGAGTAGAACGCCAGAGTTGCGTCCCTGCTACCGCACTCAATCCCGTCGCTACCACAACTCCTACCGCATCCCCCTGCACCAGTTCCACCACTCCCCCTACTAACCCCGCCAGAACAACGCCTTGATACAAATCTGGCTTAAACCACTTAATTCCAATCAACCAACTCACAGCATGTAACAGCAGCATGTCTCGTTGCGGCTTAGATAACTGACGCCATAAGTCAAAATTGATATAAATCGGTCGTTCCGGGTTCCAGGGTAGCGGAAACGGACTTTCAATCACCGTCGGCTGCTGCGGTTTGCTGATTATCTTAGTCAACATTCGACCCGAAGCAGGCATGAGATCAAGGAGGCGGCGAATTTCAGGATCGGGATTCATCGTCAGCGTCAACTCTAGTTAATGAAGAAATGCCAATCTCTCAAAAGTAAAGCATTCCCTCAAGAGGAATCATACTACTGAGTCAAAAGCCATCGCACCAAAACCCAGGATAACCTCCCCTCCCCCGTTCGGCTGAGCGTTCGACTGAGCGTTCGACTAAGTTCACGCCGAAGTCTCACGTCGAAGCCTGCGCCTCTTTACCCTGGTGTGGTTGATGCAAAACAAAGCCTCCCACCTCTTGAATCAGAAATGCTAGATCCTGTGTAAGCACCCTAGAATAAGCACTAGACAGCTTGCGGATTTGATTTGTCAACAGTTTTAGCCAATGACTAACTAAAAGGTTTTTCCAATGGATGCGTTTTCCCCCGTTCCCCCAAAATGGATCGAGCCAGCCACTCACGCCTTAACGTTTTGTTGTCCCAGTTGTCGAGCGTCTTCTGCCGAGCAAGAGAAAGTTTGGATTAACCGCCGTAGCCCAGTGATGACAGAAGAGTATCGCAAAAAATGGCAAGAGTTTTATCAGTGTCAATGTGGTTACGTGTGGTGGGCGTGGAGTAACGATCGCCCCCCTTCTGAGTTTGCCAAACAGAACGAGTAAAAGACCTGGATCAGCTTATTTCCTGTTCGTCAGAAAAACCCCCGTCACCACTAAAGCACCTCCCGCGATTAACGTCGGCGTTAGTTCCTCATCCAATAACAAAGCGGCTAGAAGAACCGCCGATACAGGTACTAAATTAATGAAAATGGAAGCTCTTGCCGGCCCAATTGCCTTTAACCCTTCGTAGTACCAGCTAAAGCCCACCGCCGAGCCGAAAAACCCCAAATACAGTATTCCCAACCAAGCTACAAGAGAAAACTGCGTCAACTCACCCATTAACCCTTCTCCCAAAGCCGGAAATAACAACGCGATGCCACCAATTAAACAGGCATAGGTCGTTGTTGCCAAAGGAGAGAGGACTTGCATCGTTTGTTTGCCAATTAAAGTAAAAGCGCACCAACTGAGGACACAGCCAAACAAAAACACTTCACCCCAACCCAAACCGCTAGCAAATAAGACCGTCAAACTGCCCCTAGCAATCACCACCACCACACCCAGCAAAGACGTAACGATTCCCAGTAACTTTAACGGTGTGAGTCTTTCTCCAAACACCACCGCCGAACCAATAGCGATCGCGATCGGATTGAGGGCAATAATCAACGCCGCCCGACTAGCCGTAATCAACTTCAACCCCCAAAAAAAGCAGACATTGTAGATAAAAATCCCCGTCAATCCCAAAAGCGTCACCTGCACAAATTGATATAGCTTCAGCTTCGGTAAACCCCCTTCCAATTGACGAGTCAGGAAAAACAAGCAAAAAGAGGCGATCGCAAACCGACAAAACGCCGCCGAAAACGGTTCCATACTTTGCATCACCACCCGCCCTGCAATAAACGTCCCCCCCCAAATCACCGCCGTCAACGCCAGCTTCAAATACACCATCGCCCCTTCAATCTCCCAAACATCAACTTTCTGAGCGATTTCCCACACCTGACACCAACATTCATCTAACAGCCCCCCTACATCGCTCCCCCAACCCTCAAAAAAAGAGTCACAAAGATTCCGTAAGCTTGTAAACCTCCCAAAACCGAACCAAAACCCCCCGCCAACTCAAGCTTCACCATTTCACCATTCCTATAGCCATTCAGCGATCAACCCTTGCGCGGGGGGCTTGGGGGCGGCGCTGCGCTCCCAATGGGGGGGTCTGGGGGGGCAAGTCCCCCCAATCCGGGTTTTTCCCCAAGCATAGAAACAAGCCGTCACACCCATAACTTTCTAATAGAGACTGATGAAGAGAGAATCTTCTCACCCTTCAGTTAAATACCCCACCCCCTGCTTCCCCATCCCGTTTAAAACCCCGATCCCACCAAAGGAAAAACCGCCGCCAGTATCCAACCAAAAAACAGCGCACTCCCCACCCCATAACCCCAAGCCTCCCCCAAAAAAGCCGCCGCCACCGAAAGAATCCCCATCAGTACCGGAAAAACCGGAAGCAACAAAAACACAAAACCCAACCCCGGCACCCAAAATAGCGCCAAAACCAGCCCCACAACTAGCGCCAGACTTTCCATAAACCACCAACCTAAACGGCTGCCAAACCTCTGCTGCGGTTGCGCCACCCCCGCCGCCAGAAACCAGGGAAAACACATCGCAGACAAGACGAGCCAAAGCTGCAAGCGCTGTGGAATCAGCAACCATTGCAACCAGACCACCTGCCCCATCAGCCCAAAAGCCACCCAAAGCAGCGCAAACAATAGCACCCCTAACCCCACACCCCGAAGCGTCGGGCGCGGCAGTTTCCAGAGGATAGCCAACCAAATGCTCCCAGCAATGAGGAACCACACCCCCACCGTACTCCCAACAAGCAAGCCACCCAAATTTGGCAGTTCCACAACACCCGTGATTAACGCCAAGACACCACTCCCTAAAAGCGGCGAAATAATTAAACCGCCCCAGCGTCGAAATCCATTGAGGCGATCGCCAGCCCCCTCAGATTTAATCAAAACTGGGGCAACGATAACTCCGGTAGCTAGCCAAGCCATTAGGTGCAAGGCATACCAAACAAGACGACGGTCTGCATACTTGCTGCTAGGAGAGAGATTAAACGTCCCATTGAGCCAACTTTTCGCCGCTTGGTGCGAGCGATCGCGAAACAAAATCGTAATGTGTTCCGCATTCGGAACCACAACAAGCGATCGCCCCCGTCCCTGCGCCAAGCGATCGCTTTCTCCCCCCGCTTTCGCCAATAGTTCCTTCGTATACGGGAGCAAACGCCCTTCCCAAGCGCCGATTTGTAACATCAGGTTACGGGGCGCAGTCGGCGTCACTGCCGCCGTTGTCGCTGAAATTGCCACCGTAGCGGCAAACTGCTCAACATCCTCAATAGCTGCACTCATCACCGCCCCACCTCCCATCGAGTGACCCAGCAGTGCCAAGCGAGTCGCATCAACCTCTGGTTGTTCTAGCAACCCTGCCCTTGCCACCTCCAAGTCACCCTGGAGGGACGACCACTCACCCAGGGGGGTTCCATTCGCCCCATGACCGCTAAAATCCCACAACATCACCGCGTAACCCGCTTGTGCCAAAACCTGCCCGTAGCCCTGCATTAATTGCTTTGACCCCGCAAAGCCATGGGCGACAAGCACCCCCGGCACCTTTTCTACAGGAGCCTGGGGTGCCATGTAGAGCAGCGGTACACCCTCTCGTTCTAAAGAACGCACCACTAACCCCGCCCGTCCTGTAAAAATGCCCCACCAAGAAAGCGCGATCGCCAATAAGGCAAGGAAAAGAAAAAAATAACGCTGGCGAGTCATCTGAAGTTTTGATTCCAAACCTGAAAACACCTAATTTTCCAATCCCATCCGTACTCGTTGCTAAAGTTATTGGTCAAGACACTAATGACCGATGACACAAGCAACACAAAACACTACCGCCATGCGAGAACTGTACCCAGCCATCGAACCGTATCAAGAAGGAACCTTACAAGTTTCTGAACTGCATCGGCTCTACTTTGAACAATCTGGCAATCCTCAGGGTCTACCTGTCGTCGTTCTCCACGGCGGGCCCGGTGGCGGTAGTCAAGGATTTTTTCGCCAATACTTTGACCCAGAAAAGTGGCGCATTATCCTGTTTGACCAACGAGGCTGCGGTCGCAGTACCCCCCATACAGAACTACGGGAAAATACCACCTGGGATTTAGTAAGCGATATTGAAAAACTGCGACAGCATTTAAACATCGAGCAATGGGTCGTTTTTGGCGGCAGTTGGGGAAGTACCCTATCCCTTGCCTATAGCCAAACCCACCCTCAACCTTGTCTGGGACTAATCCTACGCGGCATTTTTATGCTCAGACAAAAAGAATTGCATTGGTTTTATCAAGAAGGGGCGAGTTACCTGTTTCCAGATGCTTGGGAGGATTATGTTAAACCGATTCCTATCACCGAACGTTCTGACTTCCTGAGTGCCTACTACAAACGCTTGACTAGCCCAGATCCTCAAACTCGACTAGAAGCCGCTCGTGCTTGGTCCATTTGGGAAGCCAGCACCAGTAAACTTCTACCCAGTCCTGATTTGATGCATAGGTTTGGGGAGAGTCAGTTTGCCGATGCCTTTGCTCGCATAGAATGCCACTACTTCGTCAACAAGGGGTTTTTTGAGCCAGAAACCCAACTACTAGATAACGTCAATCGCATCCGTCACCTTCCGGCAACCATCATTCAGGGACGCTACGATGTGGTCTGTCCGACAATATCAGCCTGGGAACTACATCAGGTTTGGTCAGAAACAGAATTAATTATCGTTCCAGATGCAGGACACTCGATGAGCGAACCGGGTATTCGCTCCTGTCTAATTGAAGCGACAGACAAGTTTGCCGCCGCATTGGGGTGAGATCAGCGGCTAGGCACTTAGTTGCTCGGTTTTGACAGGAGCGGGGGATAAAAAAAAGAACCCAGATGTAGTCTGCATTGGGTTCTTTGTTGGTCCTGTCAGTATCCGGAACAAAGGTGTCAGAGGAGCATGAACGCCAGAATTAGTTGACAAAAGCAAGCTCCCCTAGTGTTATTTTCTCTGACCCCGGTTAGGAGATGTTTATGGTGGGTTTAAGTTTTTCGGTGTTGCTGACTTGTAGGTTGGGGGCTATGGCAAAATTTTGGAAAACCGAAACATCCTGCTGCCTTCTTAATAGCCAAAAATGAGGAAATAACACTTGTTGCACCCATAGAGAGATGTTTTTATGACTTTTCTTGCACTATTTGATTGATATATAACGTTAGTAATCGGATGGAGCGTGAATATGCCCTACAAACAAGCTGAAGAGTTGCCAAATGAAGTAAAAGAAAAGCTGCCTCAAGGTGCTCAACAGATTTTCATGGCAGCCTTTAATGCGGCGTCTTCTGATGGCATGAGTGAGGAAGCTGCCTCCCAAGTCGCCTGGAACTCGGTGAAAAATAGCTATTCCGAAGGCGAGGGCGGTCAATGGCATCGCAAGCCAGAAGGAGGTGCTGGTAATAGCTCAACTGGCACTATGCCTGGTGCTTAAAGCATCGTTTTAAAAAGAGGTGACGCGGCGATCGCGTCATTACCAACACCGCTTAGAAGTTCTGTGGATTAACTCAACTGCTTCACTACTTGATGCCCTAGTGTACCTTCACCAGGGTTTTTTCTATTGCAGAGCTATGAAGTGATAAATAGGCGAGATGGCTTCTCTAAGAGTCACTGCTCCCCAAAAAACAGTTATTTTGTACAGAGGCGAACTCGCTCGGTGCTGATGACATCCCCAATTTCACTACAATTCAGTGTGCAAAACGGATAAAGCTAGATATGGCTAAAAAAAATCTGGATAAAACGATGACGATCCGTCTATCCTCAGAACTTCTTCAAAGGATTGAGGAGGAAGCTAAAGTGCAGGGCATCAGCAGCAGTGAGTATGGCTTGACCTTGCTGAAGTCAGCGCTAGGCATCAAGAGCGATCCAACTAGTGAAGACAAAAACTTAGCCCTACGGGTGCAGCAGCTAGAGACAAAGTTGGACGCATTGAACGAGCAGGCAATGGGTATAGACGAGACATCATCACCCTTAGAGGATTTAGCCACCAACCCCGCCGCCGTGCTCCATTTGCAAGAAAAGGTGAAAAGTCTTACCCAAACCTTGGGTGAAGTTAGCCAAATTATCCAGCATCTCGCCTACCGCCTAACAGCACTGGAGGCAAAAAATACTCCCAACGAATCATTGGCGTTTCCAGTCCCTGTGCCAACGGTGCTAGAAAATAACCCTCTCTATGACAAAGGTTTAGATGCGTCTTTTCTCACCACCAGTAAGGACATTTCTCTATCCAAAGTCACAACAAATGAGATTCAAGATCCACCCTCCTCGACCTGAGAGTCAGGATTTTTGCCTCGGTCTTAACAAGCTGTCCTGAGTGCTGAAGAATAGAGTTTCATCCAAGATAACTGGCGTCAACACTTCCTCATTTGCGATCGCCAGCTCATTGGTGTGTTCCATACAGCTCCATTAGATCAGGTCGAAGACAATGAAAGACAAAATCTTGAAGCCAGATACCTTGCCATTGATGATCGGTGTCAGTACCTTGATTTATTTTGCCTGTAGTAGTCTGAGACATGCGCTATTTCACTCTGGGGCGTTTGATTTGGGGATTTATGACCAGGTTGTTTATCTGATCGCTCAAGGACAGTCCCCCATTTCTTCGATCTTAGGGTTTCATCATCTGGGCAATCATGCAGCTTGGGCGGTTTATCCCTTAGGGTTGCTATACAAAATTTCTCCTAATGTGCATTGGCTGTTGGCGGTACAAGCGATCGCTCTGAGCTTGGGGGCTTTACCGATTTGGGGACTGGCACGTCAGGCGGGACTTAAAGAGCAACAAGCGGTCATGCTTGCCGCTGTTTATCTGTTGTATCCAGTCGTTTTCAATGTCAATTTATTTGATTTTCACCCAGAGGTGATGGCACTCCCGGTGCTGTTGGCTACCCTGTTGGCAGCCCGACGCAATCAGTTGGGGTGGTTTACTTTGGGAGTAATCTTTGTCTTGGGCTGTAAGGCGGTTCTCTCTCTGACGATCATGGCAATGGGAGTGTGGCTGCTGCTGTTTGAAAGGCGGCGTCGTTGTGGAGCGATCGCTTTATTTTTAGGTGTTGCCTGGTTTTTGGTTGTGATGCAGTGGATGATTCCCACCTTTAGCGGTAGCGAACCAGCAGCGGTTCATCGTTACAGCTATTTGGGAGACTCGGTTCCAGAGATGGCGAAAAACCTGGTGTTGCAGCCGTGGCTAGTCTGGGAGCGGATTGATATCTGGGATAGCTTTAAATATCTGATTAAATTAATCTTCCCGGTGATTTGGGGACTCTCGCCTCGGCATCTAGCACCGTTGTTCAGTGCCCTACCCATGCTGGGGCTGAATATTTTGTCGGATGTTCCCTATCAAAGAGATTTGGGATTTCAGTACTCTATCCCGGTGGTGCCGTTTTTGTTTTTGTCAGTTATATCGACGCTGGCGGCGGGTGAAGGATGGCTGAATAAAGGATGGGTAAAAACGCGATCGCTCCCCATTATCTGGTCTTTTTTAGCGCTTTTATACATGGGCAACCAACATTATTTTTGGTCAAGTTACCCCAAAACTTTCGATACCTGGCAAGCGACACGGGAAGCGATCGCCCACATTCAAACCCCCGGCGGCGTTCTCACCACCAACAATATTGCTCCCCACTTAAGCCACCGCCCAACTCTTAAGCTAACTTTCCAAGATACACCAACAGCCGATGTCACAGCCGCCGCATCTGTTGACCTTGCCAAGATTGATTATGTATTGCTCAATCGCCGTTACCCCGGCTGGCTAAATACCCCAGAGTTCACCGACGACTTGATCGAACAACTCACTCAGAACAAATCTTTTCAACTGCGCTATCAGCGCTCTGAAGTCTATTTATTTGTGAAAGAACAATCACCATAAGCCGCTACGTTTTACAGTGGATTTGCCGGGTTTTATACCAAGGATTAGTCTTCTATCATTTAATAATTTACTTCGTGAAGGTGCGTTCCTTCTAAGAAATTGGGTATCTGAGGTGATATCATCTGATAACTCATATCAGACTGCTATAGCCAGTTAAAATTTGTAATATAGCTACCAAATAAAATTACAATTAACTAAAAAATTACAGAGCGGGCAATCAACTTCTATAACTAATAACTAAATGACAAATTTTGTGATTTCTGCTCAATGGCTCAGGGAACATTTGGACGATCCGCAAGTGGTGATTGTAGATTGTCGCTTTGCTCTTGCCGATTCAGAATGGGGACGGCAACAGTATCTAACGAGCCACATTCCTGGTGCCTATTACCTCGATCTCAATCAAGACCTTTCTCGCCCGGTTGAGCAACATGGGGGTCGTCATCCCTTGCCAGATACCGAGCAGTTGGCAATCAAGTTGGCAGCAATGGGCGTGAATTTTGGGGAAACCTTGGTGGTTGCCTACGATGATGCTCGCTTTGCCTTTGCGGCGCGTCTTTGGTGGCTACTCCGTTACCTGGGACATGACAAGGTGGCGTTGCTTGATGGCGGTTGGGGGGCTTGGCTGGGAGCAGGATATCCGGTAACGGAGCAGCCAACTCCACCACAACCCGGACAGTTTGTGCCGCAACTGCGAGCAGAACATGTGGTGGATATGGAAACTGTAAAGGCACGAAAAGACTTACCGACGGTGGCTTTGGTAGATTCACGGGAACGCGATCGCTACCTGGGAGAGCGCGAACCGATTGATCCGATGGCAGGTCATATTCCGGGAGCCGTCAACTATCCTTGGAAGGAAGTTACAGATGAGCAAGGTTATTTGCAGGCGATCGCTTTGCAAAAACAACGCTGGGCTTACATTGACTCAAAAGCAGAAATTCTCGTCTACTGCGGCTCTGGCGTAACGGCTTGTGTCAATCTCCTTTCCCTGGAACTGGCAGGAATTGATAAGGGCAAGCTCTACGCAGGTAGTTGGAGTGACTGGTGTTCCTACTTCAGTTGAGGAGGTGTGTCCTCTGCTGATCTGTTGGGTCTAACCTAAAGCTACAGATTAAATGTAGAGTGAATAGAGAACATATAGTGACGCGGCTGTGTTACTCACGGTGTTGATCGAGCTATACAAAATCAATTAAGGTTATTCGAGCAGATTAACTAAAGGAGAAAGGGAGATAAACTCAAAAATCTAAGCAAAATCCAGAATATTTTATGAATGAATAACTATTACTAACTGCTTAGATAAAAGTTGCTAAAATAAGGGATTACGTTAAATTTAACATATTTTAGGTCTTAGTTGTATGCCTTGTCCAATGAACCGCCTGTCTATTTTTGTAGACGGGAACAATATGTTCTATGCACAGCAAAAAAACGGCTGGTTTTTCGATCCCCGACGGGTTTTAGACTATTTCAAAAAAGAACCTCATATCACGCTAGTCAACGCATTTTGGTACACAGGCTTAAAAGACCCCCAAGATCAACGAGGATTTAGAGATGCTTTAATTAGCCTGGGTTATACAGTACGTACAAAAATTCTTAAAGAATATTATGACGATAATTCTGGACGTTATTCTCAAAAAGCTAACTTAGATATAGAAATTGTTGTTGATATGTTTAATACAGTTGAGCAATATGACAAAGTAATTTTATTTAGTGGTGATGGTGATTTTGAACGAGCAATAGAATTATTACGGTCAAAAAATACTCACATTACAGTAGTTTCTACAGAAGGGATGATCGCCAGAGAGCTGCGAAATGCGACCGACCGCTATATTGATTTAAATGATATGCGCCAAGAGATCGAAAAAACTGAGTACTAGGTTGTAGTGAATTAGTTAAGAGATAAGTTATTGTTGTTAACCAAGGACTGTAATTTCCTCAATGTCGGTTAAACCTGCGATGAATAAGCAATTCCCACCAGACCGCATCATTATTTTCGACACCACCCTCCGCGATGGCGAACAATGCCCAGGAGCCACCCTGAATGTCGAGGAGAAACTTATCATCGCGCGGCAACTGGCGCGACTGGGAGTGGATGTGATTGAGGCAGGTTTTGCGTTTGCTAGCCCCGGAGATTTTGAGGCGGTACAAAAGATCGCCAAGACCGTGGGAACCGAGACAGGCCCGGTCATCTGTAGTTTGGCAAGAGCAATCAAAGCCGATATTGAAGCCGCCGCCCAAGCGCTGAAGCCAGCCGTTCATGGTCGCATTCATACATTTATTTCCACTTCAGATATTCACCTGGAGTATCAACTCAAAAAATCCAGAGCTGAGGTATTAGCGATCGCCGAAGAAATGGTCGCCTATGCCAAAACCTTTATGGACGATATAGAATTCTCTCCGATGGATGCGGCGCGTTCTGACCCACAGTATTTATACCAAGTAGTAGAACGAGCGATCGCAGCGGGTGCCAAAACCATCAATATTCCCGATACCGTGGGCTACCTGACTCCCAGCGAGTTCGGAGATTTAATTCGCGGCATCAAAGAGAACGTCCCCAACATCGACGAAGCAATTATTTCCGTCCACGGTCATAATGACTTGGGCCTAGCGGTGGCGAACTTCCTAGAAGCCGTTAAGAATGGCGCACGACAACTCGAATGCACCATCAACGGCATTGGCGAACGGGCAGGGAATGCTGCCCTAGAAGAGTTGGTAATGGCGTTGCACGTCCGTCGGCAATACTACAGCCCCTTCTTGGGACTTCCGGCAGAGTCGGAGGAACCGCTAACCAACATCGACACCCGCCAGATTTACAAAACCTCCCGCTTGGTATCTAACCTCACCGGGATGTTAGTCCAGCCCAATAAAGCAATTGTTGGGGCAAATGCCTTTGCTCACGAGTCGGGTATTCACCAAGATGGCGTCCTCAAAAATAAGCTCACCTACGAGATTATGGACGCGCAGTCGATTGGCTTGAATGACAATCTGATTGTCTTGGGCAAGCACTCCGGGCGTAACGCCTTCCGTACTCGCTTGAAAGAGTTGGGCTTTGAGCTAACTGAAAATGAATTGAATAAAGCCTTTTTGCGTTTCAAAGACGTTGCGGATAAGAAGAAGGAAATTACCGATTGGGACTTAGAGGCGATCGTTAACGACGAAATCCGCCAAGCCCCGGAACTGTTCCACTTAGAGTTAGTGCAAGTGTCCTGCGGCGACAAAGCCCGTCCTACCGCCACCGTCACCCTGAGAACCCCTACAGGCGAAGAGTTGATGGATGCGGCGATTGGTACGGGCCCGGTGGATGCCGTCTACAAGGCAATCAACCGAGTGGTAAATGTGCCGAATGAACTGATTGAGTTTTCCGTACAGTCAGTCACAGCTGGTATTGATGCCCTTGGGGAAGTCACGATTCGCCTGCGGCACAACGAGCGGGTATATTCCGGTCATGCGGCGAATACGGACATTATCGTCGCCTCTGCTCAAGCCTATGTGAACGCCTTGAACCGCTTGTATGCCGCGTTACAGAAGGGCGCTGAATTACAAAAGGATAATCCCCAAGGCAACAAATCAAGCGTAGCCGAACCAGCCGTTGCTCAGACCTCTGTAGAATAAGCTTGACTCTATGTCACGTTCTCGACGCTGGCGGACGTTTCTCCCGAAATTTCCTGCCAGCATCGTCTTTTTTACGGCACTGGCGCTGATTGTCGTAATCCTCCCAGTTCTGTATGTATCCCATGAGCATTACTTCTATTTTTGGGACTGGGTAGCCTATCAAAACAAAGCCACATCATTTGTCAGCTCTTGGCGACAATCCCCAACTGAGGCAATACAGCAACTACAAGCGTCTCTTGCTACCAACTACAACTTGCTTTATGCTGTTCCGTTGCTGCCGTTCCTCTTAGCCTTTGGCGAGTCCCGTCTCGTCTTTATCGTCAGCCTCGCCTTAGTTTATCTGCTACCCTTTAGCTTAGTCATGGGAGCGATCGCCACTAAGCTAATACCGATACATCCACGGGCAGTTTTTTGGTCAACAGCATTCCTGACCTTATTAGTCCCAGCCGTTTGGGCACCATTGCTTCGTGGCTACCCTGACATCGGCGGCATTCTCCTGATTTCCCTTGCCGTTTTAGCGTACCTACAGGATGTCAAACTCAAGCATTGGTGGCAAATTCCCCTAATTGGATTTTTGCTGGGCGCATCCGCCCTATTTCGCCGCCATTTTGCCTACAGCGCCATTGCCTTTTTTGGTGCCATGACTCTACAGTACTTGCTGGTTTTTTCTGCCGAGGTGCAGCTAAATCTGCGTAGAGCTTGGCAGCATTTGCTGAAAAGTATTGTCCAAATTAGTCTAATCGCGGCAATTAGCTTCGCCACTTTAATCACTTTTGCCTGGAAATTTACCTACCGTGCCCTGACCGTTGATTATGGCACTCTCCACGCTGCTTGGAGCCTAACCTTTAGCGACGTTGTACAACGTTACGCCTCCTTCTATGGCTGGGTAGTCTGGATGCTCGTAATTTTGGGATTTTCTGCGGGTATCCTTACCCGTCGAGTCAACCTTCCCGCCACGACGTTTATCGTACTGTTTGGCAGTCTGGGGTTGATTGAGTGGCTAGTCCTACTTCGTTATGGCTACATACACTACACCTTACATATCACGCCCTTTGTAGTGCTGGGGATTGCCTGCTTTATCTGGACAATCGGTCGTATGTTCCCAGGTAAAACACGCACCTTGATATTAGGTGCGGCGAGTCTTTATCTGGTCTGCAATGTCATTATGGGACTGACTCCAATGGGGACATTCACCAATTCTGTGCGTCCCCTATTTGCCGCTAATTTCTCACCTCTCGTGCGCCAAGACTACGATGAAGTCCTGCAACTCGTTAATTACCTGCGTCAATTAGCCCCAAATCGAGAACCTATTTCTGTTGTAGCGGCTTCCAGCTTCCTTAATCCCAGTGTTGTAACTACGGCTGAACAGACACTGTACGGGCGAGAGGAAAGTAGATTAAATATTTTGAGAATTCCAGAAATTGATTCTCGCGATTTTTATCCCCTAGAACAACTATTACAGGCAAAATATGTGGTAGTTCCTATTCCTTTTCAACAAATTTTGCCCACCGACGAACAAGTTGTGCGGAGTGGAGAACAAGATGTTGTTAAGGTCGTGTTTGATGCCTTTACCCAAAATTGGGAAATTGCCCAGGATTTTAAGCCACTACCTGTAGAGTTTACCCTCTCAAACAATGTCACAGTAAACCTTTATCAGCGCACCCATCCAACTGTGCTGGAAACAGCCGTGCGAACCTTCGACGCCATGCAGCAGCAAATTGGTGAACAACCCGGTCTACAGATAGACTGGATGCTTTTGAGTCAGCCGTTGGATAAGACTTCCATTAGCAAAAATCCAGACAACACCTACAGGGTAGTAATTTCTCCTGGCGATCGCGATTCTTTACCCTTCGATCAACAAGATACAATATCCTTCCTGTATCTGGGTTCGCTGCCAGAAAATGTTGAAGTTACTGGTACAGTTATGTTTCGGAATAACTGCGCTCAAAAAAGCTCTCTCAGGTTGACACTCCTCAACCAACGCGCCGATACAATTAGCTCCCTAGAAAACCAATATTCTCCGGATAATTCATCCCGTTTTAAGCTAGCCATTCGCGGTCAAAACCCCGCATACTTACTGCTTGAAGTTTTAAGAGACAACAAAAATGATTTAATTGATGATTGTGCGCTGGAGATTAATTCCCTTGCCGTATTAACTCAAAATAATCAATAATATCGCTTTAGATTAAACAAATTAGCAAGAAACACCAATGCAAGACGACACCCTAGAAAAAGAGCGACGCTTTCACGATGCCTGGGCGGCGGCTATTGATATCGATGGTATTCGAGTCGCCGACTACTTTGAAGCCTGCACAGCCCCAGAAAATCGCTTTATCCTCCGCAAACTAGGGAATATTCAAGGGAAATTACTTCTAGACTTGGGTTGTGGTGCGGGGGAAAATAGCGTCTATTTTGCCAAAAAAGGAGCGCGTTGCGTAGCAACAGACTACTCCCCTGGCATGGTGGAAGTGGCATTGCAACTCGCTGCCGCCAACGGGGTGCAAATTGAAGGACGCACGGCAAACGCGATGGCGTTAGACTTTCCCGACAACACCTTTGACATCGTCTACGCCTCAAACTTACTACACCACATCCCCGACCCCAAAATCGCCTTAAAAGAAATGCACCGCGTTCTCAAACCCGGTGGAAAAGCTTGTTTTTGGGACCCTTTAAAGCACAATCCTGTAATTAATGTCTACCGACGCATGGCAACGGAAGTGCGAACGGAAGATGAAACGCCACTAGATATTAATATCGTTAACTACATTAAAACCCTTTTTACAAAGACAGACTATGATACCTTTTGGATAGCAACATTATGGATTTTCCTGCGCTTTTATTTGATAGAAAAAGTCAATCCAAATAAGGAGCGTTACTGGAAAAAAATTATTATTGAACAGGAAAGGCTGAAGCCAAATTATCGGCGATTAGAAAAAATAGATGGTTTTCTGAAAAAGCTACCCTTGATGAAGCGGATGAGTTGGAATATTGCCGTGGTAGCGACGAAGTAAAATAAGTTGGTTGCTTAGATCCCCAACTTCTTCAAGAAGTCGGGGATCTAAAACGGAAAGTTTTAGAATTGATAAGCCGCGATCGCTACTTCTTAGCTTCTCCTGTTTTTGACTTCCATCTTGTAGTAAATTAGTAGGCTGTCACAAAACCCCACCCCGAAAACTTGAGGTTATAACTGTTTTAGATCGTCGCCAAACATTGAAGTGCGAAAACCTTAAAGCAGGTGCCTACTAATGATTGCTAATAATTCTGAAAAAACGTCGTGGGATGCTGTTCTTGCGGAGTTTAAAAGAATCTGGGGCTATGACAGCTTTCGTTCACCGCAGGGAGAGATTGTTCGCAGTCTCCTAGATCAGCAAGATGCCTTGATTGTGCTGCCGACGGGTGTTAACAACAGCCTTCTTTCTAAAATCTTTATAGTAAACAACAACAAATTATAATTTAAATCACTTCTTTGTGGAACAATATTTAAAAGCCCTTCTTTAAAGTAATCAACGTCTACAAAGTGAAGGTACAGAGAGTTAGACTTCCATCTGAGCAAGTAACTTGGACGGTGCTAGGAGATGACTTTTTGCCAGTTGAGCCAGTTGAAGAGTATCTGACTTACTTGCGAAATATTGAGCGTTCCCCTAACACCGTCAAAGCTTATGCATTTCATCTCAAGCTGTATTGGGAATATTTGCAAAGCAGGGATTTAGATTGGGCAGCGATCAATGTAGTTGAACTTGCCGACTTCATGTCGTGGCTTAGAATCCCAGCACCTAAAGACGTGCTTTCGATTCATGAGCAAGAAGCAAAAAGAACCGAATCAACTGTCAACGCGATTTTGACTTCAGTCTGTATGCTCTACGACTTCCACGAAAAGGCTGGCAAGGTGCCTCATATCCCTCTTTATAGATCTCGCGTCATGCCAGGTCGAAGATACAAAGGCTTCTTGCATCACATTACGAAAGGCAAACCTACCCAAGCAAGACTACTAAAACTTAAGGTTCCAAGACGCACACCAAAAACAGTTTCTCAAGAACAGGTACAGCAGCTTTTTGATGCCTGTCACCGAGTTAGAGATAAGTTTTTGCTGTGCTTGCTTCACGAAAGCGGAATACGTATAGGGCAAGCATTAGGACTTCGCCACGAAGACATTCAGTCTTGGGACAATCAGATTCAAATTGTGCCAAGAGCCAATAACGCAAACGGGGTTCGCTCAAAAAGCAAAGATCCGAATACAATTCACGTCACAAAAGAGTTGATGGGGCTTTACAGTCAGTACTTGCAAGAAGAGTTTATGGAAATACTGGGCGACGATCTAAGCGACTACGTGTTTGTAAACCTTTGGGAAGGCAGGATTGGTGCCCCAATGACCTACGGCACTGCCATGGACTTATTCAATCGGCTCAAGAGGAAGACTGGCATCGCGATTCACCCTCACATGCTCAGACATACTCACGCGACCGAGTTGATCCGTGAGGGAGTGGAAATGGCATATGTCCAGAAGCGACTGGGGCACGCCAGCATCCAGACGACTATAGACACCTACGTTCATGTCACCAACGAAGACATGAAACACGAGTATCAAAAATATTTAGAGAGCCGAACAGATGTCAACACAACAAAAGATTCAGAAGAGAGCTTATCCACATAGGCAAAAATCAATAGAAGGTTCAGTCCTATGTATTCATTGCGGTAGCAAAAATTGCATTAAAGGGGGCAAGCATCGCAGCTCTGGCAACCAACAATATCGTTGCAAAAGTTGTAATCGTGTTTTTATTCCCCAAATAGTTAAGTTATTCGACATTAATCCTGAAGATGAATACCAAAAGGAAATTTGGGATTGTCGAAGATTGGGTATTGATCCAGGCAAGGGAAAGCAAGCCTACACCTTGAATTTCAAGGGTATTTCCCAGTCTTGGTTGCTTAAGCCAGCAAAGGCGTATATCAAGTTGACACTAAGTACGCAAAGCTTTAGTTCTGCCCTGAACAAACTAGGATCACTCAAAAAGTTTTCCGATTTCTTGAGCGAACAATACCCATCGCTTGAACCAACGCAACTAGACCGAGCTGTCATTATTGATTTTCTGGCTTACTTGGCAGCTAAACATTCAAAGCCAACCACTATATCGCATTTCCTATGTAATATGCGGGATTTCTTAGACCTTTGCTATCAAAACGAATGGTTGCCTGTCATAAGGTATTTGATTCGCAAAGAGGATTACCCCAAGCGACCTAAAGCCTTACCTAGATACATTCCAGAAGGTGTCATGGCTCAGCTCACCGCCTATATTGATGACCTGCCAGAACCCGTCATGCGTATGACATTGGTCATTATTGAATGTGGAATGCGGGTCTCTGAACTACTGTACTTAAAGCCTGATTGCCTGCTGCAAGACAAAGCGGGTGACTGGTTCCTACGGTACTACCAATTCAAGATGAAAAAGGAACTTACCATTCCTGTTAGTCGAGAAGTTGTTCGAGTTATTCAGGAGCAACGCTGCTATATTCAAGAGCATTTAGGCGATTCCTATGAGTATCTATTCTGCTCAAGTTTTAGTGGCCCTTCAGGGTTTCGACCAAGACCAAAACCGATGATTCGTGAATCTTTTGCACGATTCCTTAATAATTTAGCTAAAAAGCATAATATCTGCGACGAAAGTGGCAAGTTGTGGCGATTTCAGATGCACCAATTTAGACATACAGTAGGGACTCGGATGATCAACAATGGGGTTCCACAGCACATCATCCAGCGCTATTTGGGGCACGAGTCACCTGAAATGACAGCAACTTATGCTTTCATTCATGACAAAACGATGAAAGCTGAGATCGCCAAGTTCCAAGGCAAGGTCATTAACATTGCTGGCCAGATTGTTGAGTCGATTGCGCCCGAAGTTGAGGTTGCTGACTTGCAATGGTTTAAACGCAATATCCAAGCTCAAGCCCTGCCTAATGGTTCTTGTGCCCTACCCACTATTTCTCAGGGGTGCCCTCATGCTAATGCCTGTCTAACTTGTACCCATTTTCGGACGACCTCAGAGTATTTATCAGAACACAAGAAGCAACTTGGGCAAATAGAAAGGCTCATTGAAAAAGCACAAGCTAACGGTTGGGTTCGGCAGGTTGAGATGAACGAAACCGTCAAAAACAATTTGAAGAAAATAATTGCAGGACTGGAGGGTAAGGTTGATGGCAATAAGTCGTAATGTTAACGGTCTACGCCAAAATGCTCAAAAGAAGCGCCAGGAAGCTCTAGAAAAAGTTGAGAAAGGCATCCGGGAATTACTAAAGGATGGTAAGCCTATCAACTTCAACACAGTTGCTCAAACAGCAGATGTTAGTAAAGCCTTTTTATACAAGGAATTAGAGATTAAAGAACGGATTGAGCAGTTACGGCAGCAAAGAACAAAGCAAAAGCCAGAACCAAAGCAACGAGCATCTGATGCCTCTAAAGACACACTAATTCGCACTTTGCGGGAACGCATCAAGCAGCTAGAGTCTGAAGTCAAGATGTTGAGAAAGCAGAATGAAGTCGCTTATGGGCAGGTGATTGAGGTCAATTCACTGCGACAACAGATCGGGAGATTACAGGCTGAGAACGACCGTCTAAAGCAGCAGGTTTCAGCAAGCAATACTAGTCAGATTTTCTCATCAGATATTTCAGACCTTGAGGCAGAGGTTCGAGGTCTCGGAGTTGAACTCAATTCAACCATCAGACGGCTACTTCGAGACGCGCCCTCTGATGTCGTCGCGATCGCTCTTGAGTCTCTAAGAGAAGCTGTGTTAAAGAACAGAGCTAATAACCCGTCTGGTTTTTTTGTCAGTGCCGTTAGCGATCACTGGAAGCCAAACGAAGTTTACGAGCAGAAAGTAGAGCTGGATCTCTTCAATGATTGGTATCCCCTAGCTAAATCCAAAAAGATAGTAGAAGCTTCAATGTTCATTGACGGAGTTCAATGCGTTTTAACGGCCGATGACGGATGGATACCCTTTGAGGAGATGTTGGCTGAATATCCTTTGGAGAAATTAGAGTAAAGAAGGAAGTTCTCTAAATTGGGAAATTTCTTCAATGTAAAATTGACCATCCTTCTTTCCATCAGCTATCCTAAAAGAAGGAATCGGCATCCTCTCTGATTTTGCACACCCGAGACGTGACCGCCGACTCCTCTTTCTTATATTTAAAATCGACTTCTCTTTTATTCAAAGAGAGGCACGATTCTTTATTTGTAAGGATTATAGCATCTAATCGTTGCCCGGATCAACGTTCAACTTGACGTGGAATGCCCTAGATGGAGATTTTGCAACCAGAACACTCAGAAGTGATCGAGTGGCTCGCTACAAAGCATAACGAGAAAAAAGCCGACCTTAGTGAAGCAGAAGATTTTTTAAAGAGAAATCCCAAGATTGATGAAGCTAAAGCACTTGTGATGCGATTGAAGAAAAGCGTGGGTTACTACACATTCCTCCTAAATCTAGTGAAAACTGTCACTAGAGACACCCCGCCAGAACCTCAGTTTAGAGAATACATTCCTGAGTCTAGAGAAAATAGCGATTTTTCATCGACATTCAATTTCTTGTTTGGCCACGACGAGTTGGATGAAGATGACGAGTTGGATGAAGAGAATGATGAAAAAGAAATAAAGCTCTTCGAGGACGAAGAAAAACTTGTCCCAAGAGACTTTATAAAACCAGAATTTAAAGAAATGACTCAGGAAACTGCGCTGCTGAAACTTCTAGAGTCCTATGATGAGCCAAGAACGAGCACGGAAGTGGCAGAATCTCTGTACGAAACTACATCCGGAGAAGACTTTAAGCGTGCCAGATCTTCTATCGCAGTTGCGCTAAGGGTAGGAGCAGAACAAGGAAAGTGGAAAAAAGTAGGAAGAGGTATTTTCGCCTCCCATCGTGTTGCTTCTGATATTCAAGAGGAGTGGGATGGGTAGTTTAAAAGCAAAAACAGCTAGACCTCCGCCTAGCTGAATAAAAATTTTTCTTATTAACATCCGAGTTGAGCGTAATGGTAGGCGCACCTAGTTACAAGCTAGGCGGCAATGGAGTGGCAACTCCTAGCCCTACGGGTTCGATTCCCGTAACTCGGACACATCTTTGAGATGGAGGGGTTAAGGTTCAACACCTCCATCTTAGCTCAACGTGGTCAAATATCAAGCTACTCTGGAGGTGCTAAAGTGGCACATACATTAAAGACTGTGATTCCTGAACTAGACAACGCAGGCATCCGCCGTACTCCTGACGGACGGAGCAGTGTTTATGATTTGATTAAGGTAATTGGTCAACAAAAAGACCCTTACAATGTCTGGAAGCGCCTGTCCAAGCAGTTTCCTGAAGTTCTGACAAAATGTCAGAACTTCAAATTTACTGGCAAGCGTCAACGAAAAACGCCCGTTACAGATCGTGAAGGTTGGGCATATATCATCGGTTTGCTCCCTGGCGTTATGGGGCGCAAATACCGAGAGTCCGCAGCCAAACTGGTTTTACGCTATTTGGATGCTGATATTACCTTAGCCGCCGACCTCGTAGAGCGTAACGACAACCAACAAGAACTGGAATGGCTTGATGCTAGAGTGCGAGGAAAAATTACACGACGAAAATTTACTGGCATTCTTAAATTTCATAAGGTCTTTGGTAAGGGCTATGCAGTCTGCACCAATAAAACCTATATTGGGCTGTTTGGTACTACAGCCCAAGGCTTGAGGAAACAAAAAGGTTTGTCAGAGAAAGAAAATTTTCGTGACTATGCTTCTATCAGCGAACTTAATAAGATTGCCTTCACTGAAGATTTGTCAGGTCAAAAAATCAATGGTGTAAACGCTCAAGGCAACTCTGAGTGTTCAGATGTATGTTCTTCTGTAGCAGTAAAGGTTGCAAGCTTCACCAAAGAGATTCTTAGAGCTTAAAACCAAAGATAGAAGCTAGACGAAAACATTTTGTTTATCGTCTAGCTTCTCATGGGCGGCGCATGGTGCCAGTGGCGACTCCTAATCCCGGTCTGAGGGGTTCGATTCCCCTGCCGTCCACAGATTGCACATCCATAGTAATACAACTTTCGTTCCTTAACATAAGCATCAATATGTCAAGAAAGCTAACAGTTGATTTCTTCAAAGTTGGAATTTCTCAGCCCTCTGCTTTATCTAGTCCACTAGTTACTGTTGAGATTGAATTAGTATTTGCAAAAGTGTTTTGTCTGAAATTTTATTCTTCTTGGGCTTCGTTATCAGCTCCTGTGAGTATGCTATTTCTTTGAACTTCGCCATTCTCTCTGCTGTTTCCTTGATCTGTTCCTGACGGATTTTCGATGCCAGTATTCTCGCTTCCATGATTCTCTCCCTCTAATCCTTCGTCAAAAGCTGGGTCTAACCAAGCTGTCAAATCGCTTATCAACATCTGCGATCCAGATGCACGAGTGGCTTTTGAAAAAAATCTTTCCAGTTGTTGCTCGCAATCGTTGGGTCGTCTAACTACCTCAAAAAGTTCTTTTGCTTCTTCATAATCAATCACAAAACTATGTGATGGATAGCCGGAAACAAGTTTATTTATAGTCTCTGGTTTTGTAGGGTTCAACCTTTTCCCATATTCATGAGCGATACTCATGACTCTATTCATCTCTCCTAATCGGAGAGGATCTATTTGACTAGAAATTGGAGCAAGTAATCCAACAGCCATAGAACTTGCAATATCAGCCGCTGTCTTAGTAGTAATTACTCCACTACCTCTGTTAATTGTGCTTAGAAAACTGGTTTCAAAAACTTCAAAAACTTGAATACTAAGCACATTCAATGCTTGTTGAATATCAAGTCCTGAGCTTCTTCTAAAATCATCATCTCTATAGACTTGAACATCAAGAGGTCCAAGTTCAGCAAAGTCAGACATTACTATTTCGTCTGCCCCTAGAGCAATTAATGTTCCCGCACTTTTACAAAATCCAAAAACTAAAAGAAAGAATTTTTTATACTTATCTTGTAAAATTCTAGTTATTCTGTAAGCGGCATCTGGATCTCCCCCATATGTTGATAGTACTAAAGCAACATTTTCTCTTCTATTCTTAACCCCTCTAATAAGCTCAATTAATACATCAGCGCTTTCATAATCAATATCAGCACTGAAGAGCAGTACATCAGCTCTCAAGTTTTCTGATACATCTTGAATACATTGCTTGAACGGAGAGGGGATATCAGGAAGATTCATCTCTACTAAGACTTAAACAGTGTAACTTTAACTGACCTTAGCCAAATCTACGATGGATTTGATTAATATATTCGTATTGTAGTGTTTATTTAAGCGAGTTTAAACTCAAGCAAACGCTCAAACGATTACACCATAGGCTTTTTCGGCTTTTCAGTATTTAAAACGTCTTAACCCAAACGATTTTGATATACTTACCACATTTTGTGACTTTGTAGATATGTGAACAAGTAGTTAGCAGTCTTTACTTAGAAAAACCACAATCACTTCCATAAAGCACCTTTTGGCTGCCGTCTGGCGAAAATTGCACGCACCAGCCATTTTGCTTTCTCCATTGATGGTAGGCAGTCGTTGCCGCCAAAACTATCAGTAGTCCAGCGAGAGTGGTCAATGTTACTCGTTTCCAGCGCACGCCTGAGAGTTCCTTTGTCATGATGCACCCAGTAAAGATGAGTTTAGTTTTCCCCACCGTCACCCTAATATGAACATTTCTGAGAAGGAAAGCCCAGCTAGCTAGGCAGGGCTTAATGTCGCTTTTAAGTGCTAGCGCTCTAAGCCTCGCAACCAATCCCATCTTTATCTCGATCGAATCTGTGAGGGTCAGGGGGTAGTACTTTGAAATTCCGATGGCTAATGTCACCGCAGTCTAAATCCGGGGGTGGCGATGGGATACATACGTCTGGGTAGGCTGGATCGCATTTACTTTGGGCATTTGTTACCTGTGGATGGAAGGCGATCGCCAAAACGGTAATCAATACCGCTAGTAAACCGTAGATAATTTTCATTCTTCTTTCGTAGTTGGGCTTACTTAATTAATGTGTCCCTTCCCAAGCCAAAAAAACAGAAACTTCACCAAATCTTTGCTTGTCTAACGGTGTTAGTGCCAAATCTGAGGAGGGAAGCATTTGCTCTCAACTATTAAAACCCACCAAAAGTATTTTTTTGTCTGTTTCTCTTATGCCTAATCAAAAATCTTCAATGTAGCTGAGATACGGCGCAGATAGCGACAATTGAAATTTTAAATCGTATCGCCAATCCAGCCGCAATGAGAGCAATCCCAATGCACTAGGGTTTCAGTATCTGAATAGGGCATCTCGCAGTGGGGACACCGACCCGTAAACAGCGGGTGATAATTCAGTAGCTCTAACTTTTCCTCTAGCGTGAATCGCTGCCTCGGCACAGGTACTGGTTCGCCATCATAGGTTGGTTGCTCCAGCACAAGTTCGTCATTAACAAACCTCGTTTCCTCTGGTGCCCACAGCTTAGGAGGTTCGGCAGCGGGGCGGAAGTCGAGGCAGCGATCGCTATCTGGCCCTACGGGATGCACGGCACACACGATAGAAGGATTGCGAGGATTCAACTGGCAGCGATCGCATTCTGGAATTTTTGGCATACTTTTGCAGTTAGTTGATTACTTTTCCCCTAAAACCTAACGGACTACTGCTTCTCCAGATCCTTAGCACTGTCAAACCGTTTAATCAAATCTGTAATAATGCGTGGGTCATTAGTCCTCAAACCCACCTCTCGCTCTGTGCTTTTGGTATCTGAAGTCAAAAAGTTATGACTTCCCAGCATAGTCCATGAGTGATCGCATACGATAAACTTCTCATGCGTACCTAGTAGTTTTAGTTTGAATTGGTCTGGATATTTCTGCTCTAAATTTTCCAGTTTTGGCAGGGCGCTATAGAGATAGGAAGAAACTTGAAGCCGCTGGCGGATTGAACCAAAATTAGAACTTGCCTGGTCAATATCCCTTAGATGTCCCCAGCCGATGGCGACGCGAACTTTGCGCTTAAGTAGTTCCTCAAGCTTCTGAATCACTTCAGAATTAATGCCATAACGATTGGGCCACGGACAAACTAAAATTAACCGTTCCTGAGCAAGAGCGAGGGCTTCCATCAACACAGCACGGCTGCCAGGGCGGTCAATCGCCAGTCGATACTCATAAGGCTTGATGGCTGCAAGCTGCCGATTAATCTCAAGTGTTAAGGCTTGTACTGATTTCTCGATCTGACAAGTGATTGCTCTCTCTAGTTCTAGGGAATGGGGAAGAGATGCGATTGCTTCTTGCAACTTTTGAATCTGCTCTAATTCTGGTCGGTTGTCAAACTGCTGCACCAGCTTTTCCAGGGACTGGTTGATTGGGTCGAGGTCTACGGTTTCAGCTGGGGGTAGCGTATGGATTTGGTGATGCAGGGATTGAACAACCTGATGCACGTCAGTGATCGCGCTTTTAGTATATTGCCGCATCTGTTGTCCTGATCGGTGCCGATTGATTGCATTGAGCCAGAGAGCTAACGTGAGGGGAGCAGCTGCATAGACCGCTTGCTGTGAGACTGCCGCCGCGACAGTTCCTAATGCAGAGCCAACCAGAGCAGCATTTTCAACAATCTCTAACCAAGCGCGTTTCGTGGCAAACCTCCTTACTGGCGGCGGAGTGGGTATGATCGCCTCTCCTACAATGAGATGCTAGCTGTACTAAACAAATTTCCCCTCTTCCTCCATCTGCTACTATAGTTCACTACCGTTAAATAAATATCCATAAGGTAGAATGATTATTCAGTAAGGGTTACATCGATTTCGCTATAGATAATTTTCGTTATCTTGCCCCTACAGCGGAGGGCAATAAAAACAGTCTTTATTCCAAACTACAGCAGCATCTCTCCAACCTTCTTTATAGTGGTAGCTGGCATCAGAATTGTATTCAGGGCGATCGCGCTCCTTATCTGGGTCATAGAAATCTATAAGGTCAATCCATCCCTGAGCATAATCTTTCGCTTCAGCAGAGCCTTCTGGGTAAGGAGCCTTTACCTGTTCAAGTCGCGGGTCTTTTGCGGATGCACTGAGAAGCGAAATGTGGAGCAGTTGCACTTGCAACTGGCATAACAGTATTTGAGTGGTGTTACCTATGCCCATAAATATGTAAATAAAGTTTGCTTCTCAATCTAGCGATTTACTTGCCCCAAAGATAAAATTTGCTGAAATAAGCTATGAACCGTCCAAGCTATGTAACCAAACAACATTGGAAAGCTAACTAAGGCTAGCGACTGAACCAAAGCTGCTGTCTCAAGCTTTTTTTTCACACAAATAAAAATTGGAAGTCGATATCGTAGGACAATTTGGCAGCAGAGGGATACATCTTAGACCAGCCCGTTCTATCAATTCCCTCATGTGGATGTCTTCAATAGAGTAGAGACACCATCCAGGTTCAAATAAAACTTCTTGTTGCTCTTGAGATTTTGGAGTAAGCTTAAAATCTTCTTGATGAACGCCATCTTCTCTCTTGAGACGCACTTGAAGTGTCCATGTATCGTCAGGCTGGGAGTAGTCTTCCCAAGAGCGAGATTCTCTTTCAAGCTTTGAATTACCTATAAATATAACCCCGCCTTCAGCAAGCAGGTTGCAGCTATTTTTTAGGCAAGCAAGTCGCTGTTCATCATTATTGAGATGCAAAAGCTGACTAGCAATGAAGATGATTAGGCGAAAATTACCTTGGTTGATAGGCGGGTTTGTCATGTCGCCAAGCATTAATTGAACCTTCTCCCTCACTTCTGGCACAGCGTTGCCAAGCTTCTGCTCAAAGACGCTTAACATTGCTGGGGAGTAGTCTACACCTGTTACCGAGTAACCTCTCTCTGCCAATGGAAGAATCTGACGCCCAGTGCCACACCCCAGTTCCAAGATTGGATCGCCGAACTGCTCCGCATAAAATTTTACTATCTCTGAATACGCATCTCCTCTGCCTAGCCGTTCAACGATCCAATCATAGAACTGGGCAAACAAGGAAGCTTTGTAGGAATTTTCAGAGATGTAGCTTTCTGCTGCCATACCTAGACCTACCCTTGCTTTCCATCTTTCATTTAAAAATGATTGCCACCAATGCTGACTACCATGTCTCCTCGCTGCTCGGCATAGGCTAAGTGTAAATCTGGTTTTAGCTCAACATAAAATCTTGGTCTAGTTTTTGTGTATAACCATTTGTTTAGCTTCTTTCTCACCTCTTTTTTGTCTGAGGTTTTAAATAAATATACCAAAAATCCAATAACTTTCCTGTTGGTAGTTCTTGATAGTAGGAGAGCTTACCTCCAATAGGTCCTAAAGCGCTGCTACTGAGCTGATACTCTGCACTATCTGAGCCAAACACCATGGTGACGCACCTTTTCTTTGTTTATATCTCTACAAAGTAAAAGTCTTGCCCCAAATGGGTTTTAGGATTTCCGCTATAGATAAGTGCTGGGGGAAAGTCGGTTTGCTTTCAACTACCTGCCCTGCTGCAAACGGGGCTGACGCTGGTGGTTTCGCCCTTGGTGGCGTTGATGGAAAATCAAGTGCAGGAGTTGCGCCAGTTAAGGTTGCCAGCGGCACTGTTGCATAGCGAACTGCCAACGTGGGAACGGAAGCGGACGCTACAGGCTTTGGAACAGCAGCGATTACGATTGCTGTATCTATCGCCGGAAACCTTACTCAGTCCGCCTGTATGGGAACGATTGTGTCAGCCGCAGTTGAAGATTAACGGCTTGATTTTGGATGAGGCGCATTGTTTGGTGCAGTGGGGCGATACCTTTCGTCCTGCTTATCGGCGTTTGGGGGCGGTACGACCTGCTTTACTGAAGTGTAAGCCAGTCGGGACAAAAATCGCGATCGCTGCCTTTACCGCCACTGCCGATCCCACCGCCCAGCAAACGATTCGCCATGTCCTGCAACTGCAACACCCCAATACCTTCCTGATCAGCCCCTTGCGGCAAAACCTCAATCTCAAGGTGCAAACTGTGTGGACGCCTAGAGGACGCCGCCAGCAGTTATTAAAGTTTATTCAAGCTAGACCCCAACAAACGGGATTAGTTTACGTCCGCACGCGCCGCGATAGCGAGGAGTTAGCCCAGTGGTTGCAAAAGTTGGGTCATGCAACTGTTGCTTACCATGCAGGCTTGAGTGCGGAGGAACGGCGGCAAATTGAAGCCAATTGGTTAGGTGGGAAGACTGAGTTTGCGATTTGTACCTGCGCCTTTGGCATGGGGATTAACAAATCCGATGTCCGTTGGGTAGTACATTTCCAAGCGCCTCATCTGCTATCTGAGTATATCCAGGAAGTCGGACGCGGCGGACGAGATGGGAAGCCTTCGGACGCGTTGACCTTGGTAAGCGAACCGACAGGATGGTTAAATCCGGAAGATAAGCAGCGACAGCAGTTTTTTAGCGAGAAGTTGCAAAAGCAGTATCAGGACGCCCAACGGCTAGCGAAACAACTTCCCAACCAAGGGGAAGTGGCAACCGTGTCTAAGCAATTTCGTGAAGGGGCGATCGCGCTGGCTTTGTTACATAGTGCAGGTCAGTTACAATGGCTTGACCCTTTTCACTACCGCAAACATCCCTCAAAATCATCCCAGGGATTTGCTCAAATTAGTAGTAGCCAGCAGCAAGTGCAGTCGCAGATGACTCAGTACCTGACAACTCGCAAATGCCGCTGGCAATTTTTACTGGGTGCCTTTGGCTTTACCCAGGAAGCGGCGGGGCTTGAGTGTGGCACTTGCGATAATTGTGCCCGACACCAGAAATAACCTGATGTAGAAGTAATCTACAGTTTCTTATCTCGATCGCGGCGACGGCGATCGCGCCACTCCAGTACTGTCAGATAAAAGATGCCTCCACTGACAACAACGAGTAACCCCAAGGCAATAAGAAATAAAATTGTAACCGGAGAAATTTCCGCAGCCATCTCTAAAAACCGTTACGACCCCAGACGACCATAGAAATTGACCAAGTGAACAAAACTAAGACAGAAACCCAACCCAACGACAAAATATCCATAGTTTTACATTAAGGAATGATTCTAAAGAAAATGATAGTTCAATTCTGGACTGTATAGCTGTGGAGGAGATTGGCTAATGAGAGATATTGTGCAGCAATTGAGGTATAAAGCGATCGCACTTCTTTTAAAACAACGGTGAAGCAATCGTCTCCTATGAACGCCGCCGAACGCATTGAGTCCCTGAAAGCAGGTACGCTGTCAGCTTTTACCTTTTCCCTCGCCTACAGCGCGATCGCGTTGGCTAACTCTCTAGTACTGGCAGAAGTTTCCGTCCTGATCAGGCTGCAAATCACCACAGGCTTTGACCTGCTGCTGAGAGTTGCTGTTGCTTGGTTGAGTGGTTTTTTGTTTGGTGTCACGTACCGCTACGTGATTCGCACTGATGAAAACTCTCACCTCAAATCTGGGGCAGTACTAGCGTTTGGGTTGGTGCGGGGAGTCGCCCCCCTAGAGATTGCCGGAGATATATTAAGCCAGTTCTGGGCATTAGGGGTTTTGGGAATCGAGAGTATTATCTGTTTTGCCATTGCCCGCTTTACTCTCGACTGGGCAATCCACCACCATTGGGTGAAAGCCTTTAAGTCAACTTAAGCCCAAAGGCTGTAAGCCATGCCCTTACTATGTGAGTTTTGCACAGCAATTCTTTGCCCTTACCCCTAGCCCCTCTCCCAAGCTTGGAGAGGGAAGCAAGACTCCGGGTAGGAGATGAAGGCTCACAAAGGTGATATGCTCCCACTCAGCTTCAGTTCCTCAAAACCACTCTGTCCGTAAGTCATCTCGCGATCGACTGCTGAGAGAATTTTGTTATTCGCCGCATCAGAAGCCAAGCACAGACAAGCTAACTGGGCAACATCAGCACGATGAATCGTTCCCGCCACTCGGTAGTCCTCTGTAACAACGCCATTGCCTGTGGCGGGTTCTGATTTTAGTCCACCAGGGCGAATTACTGTATAAGTCAGCCTACTGTCTATCAAGTGTTGTTCTGCCTGCTCTTTTTCCACTAAAACGGGCCCCAAGGTTTCTTTGGCTTGGGGTGGTAGGGCAACTTCACTCTCCCCTGCACCAATGGACGAAATCAGGATAAATTTTTGCACTCCTGCCTTTACCGCTGCGTCGATAAGATACTTATTTCCCAGATAGTCTGCCCGTTCACCCTCCTTGGGTAAACCGCCAATTGTACTGATAACGGCATAGATCGGTTCGTCGTTTTGCATTGCCTGTTCAACAGCCGCCGCATCCAGGGCATCTCCCATTACCACAGTAATTCCCATCGCCTCTAGTTCTGGGCGAGTTTCTTCTGAACGCAGTAGGGCTTTGACCTTTTGGTTTTGGGCAGTTAGGCATTTCGCAATTTCTCGCCCCACACCCCGACTTGCCCCAGCCAGAAAAATATGTCCTTCAATAGTCATTTTTAATTCCTTACCAACCTACTCATACTATGGGGAGGTGCTTCCGTCCGACAATGAGTAGCCAGGGTTGTTCCTTACGGGGTAAACCGGGAGGGCGATAGTAGTGATGGAGAATTTCAAAACCTGCTACTTCTAGACAGGAACTTAAGGTTTCATACTCCCAGCCTGAAACAAAGCGGTATCCTGAACCTCGCACGATATAGCCTTCGCTATTACCACGACAGATAGAGATGGCGATCGCACCCTGAGAAACTAGCGATCGCCATAAATCCTTTAAGACCTTCACCATGTCAGCCTGGGGGACATGCAGCAACGAAGCATTGGCAAAAATACCGTCAAAGGTTTCCGGCGGTAAGTCCAGGTTGAAAAACGACTGTTGCCAAACCTCGCAGCCTGACACCTGTTTCGCCATCTCCACAAAAGCAGGTGTGGCATCTAGCCCGATTGCCGTATGCCCTTGACTCTTAAACGCCACCAAGTCCCGCCCCGGCCCGCAACCAAGATCGAGGATTTTACCGGGATTGTGGGGCATTGCCGCTACCAAGGCATCGCGATTTTGGGAGACATCGTGATCCCACGTACCTTCACGGAAGGCATCTGCCTCTGCTTGATATTGGGTGATCGTTACTTGTTCGTGCTGTTCCACATTACTTAACCTTGCAAGACTCAAGAAAATCTTACTAGACGAGCGCAACAGTCTTTCAGCCAGTCTCAAGGCGTAGGGCGGGTTAGCGATCGCCTAGCGTTCCGCAAGGAAAGCGTAACCCACTGGATAACTTTAAGGGGCTTTCAACCTCACCCACGTTCTTGAAACTGCTTTTAGAAAAGAAGAAATCCTTCGTTAATATCAGTGGAATTACATATTTTTGCGGATAATACTTAAGACTTAGAGATTAATATTTTAAACAAGAGTGAAACCACCAACTTTTTAAACAAAACACACTCCAATTGAATTTAATAAAGATTCAGTAAGAACGTGACTTTTTTAAGGACAAATAGTTTCTTGAAAAGTATTCTTTAAAAAGTTCACCCCCTAAAAGTTCGTCCTCTCAAAAAAGCAGTTTTTGGATGACAGAACTTGTGAGGACTACATCTAGTCTGTCTATCCGGAGAGTTTGATTGATATGAAAACAGCTTTTTCGACTTTATTGGGATCTTCGTTACTAGCAGCTGGTCTCGCCCTTGCATCTTCTGCCTTTTCCTCAGCAGATGCCGCTTCTATGGCGTTTGATGTTACAGGAAGTGGAACTAAGGTCAATATCACTTTAGATGACACAGCCGCAGGAGAAGGTAAAGTTCAGTTTAGAGTGAATGTTGTCACTGACGCGCAAAACCCTAACGTTGCCGATCTTCGAGGTATCTTCTTCAATCTTGCGGATGACTCGCTTCTTAGCGGACTCAGCATAATTGGTTCAAATGTTACGGCTTCTGCATTTAGCGCTGGAAGTGTTAGTAGTGTCGGTAGTAATAACAATAATCTCAATGGTAGTGGGTACGCCTTCGATGCTGGGGTAGAAATTGGTCAGGAAGGTTTAAAAGGCGGTAAAGATGATATTCAATCCACTGTCTTTACCCTGTCTCACAGCTCCGTTGCGTTGACACTTGCTCAGTTTTCTGAGGCATCCTTCGGCATGCGTCTCATGAGTGTAGGAACGCCTGACAGTACGCGCGCAGGCAGCCTCAAGCTAACAGGGGCAGCCCCAGGCTGGACTCCTCCAGTGATTGAGAAACCGCCTGTTGACGAAAAGCCGCCTGTTGACGAAAAGCCGCCTGTTGACGAAAAGCCACCTGTAGTTGAGCAGCCACCTGTAGTTGAGCAGCCGCCTATAGTTGAGCAGCCACCTGTAGTTGAGCAGCCACCTGTAGTTGAGCAGCCGCCTATAGTTGAGCAGCCACCTGTAGTTGAGCAGCCACCTGTAGTTGAGAAACCGTCTGTTGAAGCCGAAAAAGTACCAGAGCCAGCAACGTTGGCAGGTTTGGGCTTGGTGGCTGGAGCCTTCGCGGCATCGCGCCGTCGCAAGTCTAACAAGGCATAGTGTTGACCTGACGAAGGCTTTGACATTCGCGTAGTGTAGAACTGCTCCGATTTACGACAGTCAAAAATAATGCCCTGGCTATAGCTGGGGCTTTTTTTGTGCAAGTGATATGTGAGAGCGCCTCAGATCCCTGTTTCTTAGAGAGTCGGGGATTTCACCTTCACGAATCAATTAGGGGAAAGGCACGTTAGCGCCAGCCTTGCAGTGACTCTGGTAGGGCATCCTGAGAATTTCTTGACAATATATTCTTTGCCAGACTCGACTTTTGGCGAGTAGTCTGGGATGACTGCACTTAAGTACAGTGGCAGCAAGACAAGGCAACTGAGTTTATTGAAAATGCCTGAAACTGCCAACAATCTGTCCTTGAAATCTCACCTGGGTACAGGCTGCTCTTTTCCTTTACGTATGAACTTGCAGGGCAACCTGCAACTCAGTACCGCCGAACCGGGTATCGAAGAGTCGATTCGGATTATTTTGGGCACCAAGTTAGGGGAACGGGTGTACCGACCAAGCTTTGGGTCGCGCCTGTCTGAACTCGTCTTTGCGCCGATGAATACCCAAACTCTCTTGCTTGTGCGCTTGTATGTTCACTCATCCCTATTATTGGAGTGCTTTTACCCTGATTGGTAATCCTTGGTAGCTCGGGCAGAAAAAATTTCACCTAAAAACAGGAAACAGGGGCAAGGGAAGTTTATAGTTGTTTTGTCTTTTTTTAACGCATCCGACAGGATTTTAATACTGATAGCAACGGAGCAATATGGAACTTGAGGAATGCTTAAAAGCTCGTCGAGATACTCGCCACTTTCTCCCCGATCCCGTCCCACAGCAGGTATTAAATAAAGCGTTGGCGGCGGCTCACATGGCACCTTCCGTTGGATTGAGTGAACCTTGGCGATTTGTTTCTGTTGAGTCTGCAGAAAATAGGACGTTTATCAAAAAATTGTTTAATGAAGCTCGCCAAAAAGCTCAAAAGCAGGTTGCCGATGAACAAGATGAAGCGCGTTCCGACTTACACCAATCTTTGAAACTGGAAGCCATCTTGGATGCACCTGTAGGACTTGCTGTTTTTTGTGAGCTACCCAGTGAAAACTATACAATTGGTGTGATTGGAACACCTCAAACCCTAATGTGGAGTGTTGCCTGTGCCATTCAAAATTTGTGGCTCTCCTTAACGGATCAAGGCTATGGGGCTGGCTGGGTGTCGATTTTAGATTTTGAGCAACTAAAAAAAGAATTAGACGTTCCAGAGGCTTGGCTGCCCTTAGGGTATCTGTGCATTGGTAAACCAGCAACAGATTATGACAAAAAGCCCATGCTGCAAAATCAAGGATGGAAACAAAGAACGCCTGAGCCTATTGTCTTGAAGCGATGAATCGAAAAGGCTATAAGGGTTTGCAGCCGTTTCCTAATTAGTCATGGGGTGGGGTACGCTTAATATCGCGATCGCATGAGGCTTTCAGACTTTGCCTAACCCACCCTATAAAAGACTTCAGTCTATTTGTTAACCAAAGCGACCAGTCACATAGTCTTTGGTATATTCCTGCGCGGGATTGCTGAAGATTTTTTCGGTTTCGTCATACTCGACGAGATAGCCAACTCGAGCGCCTTTTTCTGTCGCTTCCGCGTTGAAGAACGCTGTCATGTCAGAGACGCGTGAAGCCTGCTGCATATTATGAGTAACAATCACGATTGTATAGTTCTCTCTGAGTTCGCGCAGCAGCTCTTCAATCTTCTGGGTCGAGATCGGATCAAGGGCTGAGGCGGGTTCGTCCATCAACACCACCTGTGGTTCAATTGCTATAGCACGAGCAATACACAGACGCTGTTGCTGACCGCCAGAGAGCGACAGACCGCTTTCCTTGAGTTTATCCTTGACTTCGTCCCACAAGGCGGCTCGACGGAGCGATTTCTCTACCAACTCGTCTAAGTTATCCCGGTAACCGTTGAGTTTTGCTCCGAAGGTAATGTTGTCGTAAATAGACTTAGGAAAGGGATTGGGTTTTTGGAACACCATACCAATCCGGCGGCGTACTTGTACGGGGTCAACCTTATCGTTATACAGATTGATCCCATTGAAGGTAACGTCTCCTTCAACCCGTGCTCCAGGAATCAAATCATTCAAGCGGTTGAAACATCTCAGCAGCGTACTTTTACCGCAACCCGAAGGGCCAATAAAAGCCGTAATTTGATTTCTGGGGATGTCTAGGGAGACCTCACGAACGGCTAAAGAGGAGCCGTAGAAGATCGAAACCTTCTTAGCTCGTAAAACGACTTCTTGGGCGACGGTTGCTGTGGGAGACTTCGACTGATTGGAGGTGTTAAAGTTCATAAAAAAAAGCAGATATGGAGAATTTTAACGAAAATTGGGCTGTACTTTCACTAAAAAGCTACAAAACCTCGTTCGAGAAGCAAATTAATAGATTTTCTTCCGCGTCAGCAAACGAGAGGAAATGCTGACAACAAGAATGATTGAAAGTAAAACTAATGCCGCCGCCCAAGCAATTTCTCGTTGGGGTTCATAAGGGATAATTGCAAAGAAGTAAATGAGAACGGGTAAGGTGGCGATTGGCTCAGATGGGTCACTGTTCCAAAAGTTATTATTCAATGCCGTGAACAGTAGAGGAGCCGCTTCACCTCCAGCACGGGCTAAAGACAAGGTGACAGCAGTCGCGATCGCTGGCAGTGCAGAAGGCAAGACAATATACACAATTGTTTGAAAATTCGTCGCTCCGACCCCAATCGCTGCTTGTCGCACGTCACGAGGAACTAATAATAACCCTTCTTCCGTGGTACGCATCACAATGGGCAGCATCAGCACTGACAGCGCCACACCCCCCGCAAAGGCAGAGAAGGTACCTGTTGTCAGCACTACCAGGCTATAGGCAAACAGACCGCATAAAATCGCTGGCACTCCGCTGAGGACATTGGCAGTAAATTTTACTGCGTAGGCAATGCGAGTCCCCCGTCCAAACTCGGAGAGATAAATAGCTCCTAAAATTCCAAAGGGAACGCTAAAAGCCGCCGCGATCGCCAAGGTAATCACGGTGCCGAGAATCGCATTACCAAAGCCCCCCTCACTTAACCCCGGTGGTGGCGGTAATTCGGTAAAGGAATTCAAACTAAGCTGCTTTATCCCTTCTTGAGCGACATCGAAAACAATGATCGCTAAAGCAAATAGAATCAAAGCCGCAAAAACACTCACCAAAACGGTCATGAAAGTGTCAAAGCTTTTCCTAAACGGAGACCGAGCCGAGCGAGTTAAATTCATCTGTTCGGAGCTGGCATTCATCTGGTCTTGAGTGCTAGCCATGAGTGTTTCCTTTCTCCTTACGAAATACCTGAAGCTTGACTACTCTACGTTTTGGAATTTCCTGATAATTATTTCAGCAAAGATGTTGACAATGAATGTCAAAATCATCAGGACTAAACCAGCATACAAAAGAGCCGCCACCTGTAGCCGAGCTGCTTCCCCAAACTGAGAGGCAATCAAAGAAGCAATAGTAGATCCAGGAGCGAGAAGGGAAGCTGTAATCCGGTTGGAATTACCTACTAGCATGGCTGCTGCCATTGTTTCCCCCATCGCTCGACCCAGAGCCAGCATAATTGAACCGACAATACCCGAAAATCCAGCCGGAACCAAAACTCCCAAGATCGTTTCCCAGCGGGTTGCTCCTAACGCCATCGCACCCTGACGGAGTTCCCGAGGTACAGAGAGCAGGGTTCCTCGCGAGATCGCAATGATTGTGGGAGAAATCATCAGTGCTAAGACAAGTCCGAGGGTGAGAAAACTGTTTCCTCGAGGAGGCGTACTAAATAGTGGAATCCACGCAAAATTTCCGTGGAGAAAGTTGTAGAAAGGTCGTAAAAAGGGGATGAGGACGAAGATGCCCCACAGTCCAATCACGACACTAGGAATTGCCGCGATTAGTTCCACCGCTATGGCAATAGGAGTCCGGATCGAGTTGGGCAGAAAGTCTTCGCTCAAAAAGATGGCAACACCAACCCCTACAGGAACAGCAATAACAAGGGCAATCAGAGCTGTGACCAGAGTGCCGTAGATTTGCGGCAGTGCCCCGTATATATCATTAACAGGGTCCCAGGTTGTGTTGGTCAAAAACTCAACCCCAAAAGCCTGGATAGCGGGCCAAGCCGTTCTCCCAATTTGGAAAGCAATCCAAAATAGAACGGCCCCCACACCGAGCGCGAAGAACAACGTTAACCAGTAAAAACCCCGGTCGAGTATCCGCGCTGCGGTAGGTTTCTTCTCAAGGGACTGCCGATCAACCATAGAAGACTCTCCAGCCAGCGAACTCATGATTTACCCTCTAGACAAGCTGTCGTTTACAGAAGTTTTAACCTAATTTGAAGCCGTTGTGACTTTCTCTTCGAGTGTTGTTACAACTCGCTGAGCCAGGCTTTCTGGAATGGGGATATAACCCAACTCTTCAGCAATCGGTCTGCCCTCAGTAAGAGACCATTCAAGCACATTTTGCAATGCTTGATACTTTTCTGCATCCTGGTATTGGGGATAAACTAGCACCCAGGTTAAACCAGCAATCGGGAAAGCCGCTGGGTTTTCCGAGTCGGGAACCAATAAGGCGTAGTCTTCCGGAACATCCACACCATCAAATACGGCAGACGCACTCTCAGGGGTGGGAGCAACAAATTCACCGGAGGCATTTTCCAAAAGAGCAGCGGGAATATTATTGAGCTTTGCATAGGCATACTCAATGTAACCGATGGTGCCTTCGTTCTGCTGAATTTGGGCAGCAACTCCCTCGTTTCCTTGAGCGCCAACCCCTGTAGGCCAGTTGACGGAGGTTCCAACTCCACCAGTCCAACCGGGACAAGCTTCCTTGATGTGGTTAGTAAAAATGAAGGTGGTACCGCTACCATCGGAACGGTGGGCAAAGACCACTGGTCTGTCGGGTAGAGTGAGGTTAGGATTGGCAGCTGCAATTAGCGGATCGTTCCACCGAGTCACCTCACCTTCAACGATACCGCAATAAGCTTCGCGGGACAGCCTGAGTTCTTGACCTTCAAGTTCTGGAAGATTGTAGGCAAGTGGAACTGCACCCGCCGCCATGGGAACCTGAATCGGTTCAGCGTTGTACTTTTGGCGGAAGGACTCTAAGCGCTCGCCCTGGATAGGTGCGTCACTGGCTCCAAAGTCTACAGTTCCACTGATGTACTGTTCTATGCCTGCGCCACTACCAACAGACTGATAGCTAACCTGCACACCGGGGTTGACGCTTTTGTTGTACTCAGAGAACCAACGCTGATAAAGAGGGGCAGGGAAGCTTGCACCCGCACCACTTAAATTGGCGCTAATGTCACTGCCCGTAGTACCAGTAGCATTAGGCTCTTGAGCCTCCGGTTGACAGGCTGAGACACCAAGTGCCAGAACGACTAAGGGGGTGAGCAATGCTTGTGGCTTGGAGAATAACTGAAACAGCATACTTTTCTTTTTCTAGATAATTCGTGACAACTTCAAAAAATGCACTAAGGGTACAGTTTCTCAAGGAAGGAACCTGTTGTGCGGGGAAAGGCACAAGCACTCTAAACGGCATTCATTTGGGTAGAAACCCTTAACCCCGCTCCATCTGGAGCCATAAAGAGTTGTAGATGTTTGTGGAACTTCTAAGCACCTGTGAGTGTTGTAACCCGAAGCCTTGACATTTAGGTAAACATTAGGTTAAATCTAGGTTAGAAGATTATATTTGCTTTAAAGCTCCAAGATTTTGGAGCGAGTTCTCTGCGTATTTCCTCATCCATGGTATACTAACGAGCAGCCCTCTGTAGTGCTTGTTACCGCTGTTTGCCTAGTCAGTTGCAGCAACAGTGAGGCAGGATGCAAGCAAGTTTTATCTAGCTCGGCAAAAGTGGGCGCTGTATTTAAAATGCAGCACTACGAATCATCGCAATTTTTCAAAAAATAGACCCCAGGTAGCGGCGAACGGCTGTTCCTACCTGTCAACTGCAGCCCAAAGTCACAAAGCCTTTTTGGCACCTGTAGCCCTAGGCTTCAACACAGTGGGGGTTGTCAGAAATTGTTGCTACGCTTTGGCTTCATCCTTTCTCAGGGATACTCCAAAATTTCAGCATCCCTTCACTGCCGAAACTGGTGAGAACTTTACCATTTTCACTGAAGGCGAGACTATCCACTGGGCCGGAATGCCCTCCGAAAGTGTGCAGCAGGTTCCCCGTTGACACATCCCACAGTTTAATCAGACCGCTTTCAGTGTCAGTTGCTATTTTCCCATCTTCACTTAAGGCAAGAGCGTTCACTCTATCGACAAGTAAGGTACTCAAGAGTTCTCCCGTTTGAGCATTGAGCAGCACAACTTTACCTGTCATATCTTGACCAACTAGAGCCTTTCCATCGGGGGTGAAATGTAGTTTCCCACCGATCTGGATAGGTAGGGTGTTTTGCGGCTTTCCGGTTTGTAAGTCATACAAGGCTAAATCTTGCTGCTGATACCCAACATACAGCGTTTGTCCATTGGGGGTGACGGCGACAGAGTAGCGATCGCCCCAACTGATGCCTTCGGTGAGGGCATAGCGTAAGTCTCCGGTAGGGAGATTCCAGACTTTAATTTGGCCACCGCCACTGCTAACGAGGGTATTTCCATCCGGGCTAAAGGCAAGAGCTGTGATGGTATCGTTATGTTTGCTTAGGGTAGTTTTGACTCGCCCTGTATTAATATCCAGTAGCTTAACAACGTCACTTGCCTCCTGAGTGCGACTGCTAACGGCGAGAGTTTTGCCATCGGGACTAATGGCGATCGCGCAACCAAACGAATCGAGACTGACGCTATAAAGTAAGTGTTTGCTGCTGCGATTCCAAGGGTTCCATGCCTTAACTTGGCTACCGCCACAAGTTACTACAGGTTGCCCTTTGGGACTGATAGCAAGGGAATCGTCTCTTGCGGGTGTGGTTTCGCTGTCGATGGTGCCTAGGAGTTGGGCGTTGTTTAAGGAAGAGGCGGTTAAAGCCGACGTATCCCAGACCCTAATCTGGCTGTCTTGACCATAAGGATTATCAGCACTAAAGAGGATTTGCCCATCATCGCTAAGGGCGATCGCGTCAGAAAACGTTGTCAGGGTACGCAGCAACTCTCCTGTCTTTAGGTTCCACAGCTTCACCTCTCCCACACTGGCAATTAATGTCTCGCCATCCGGGGCAAAGGCGATCGCATTCACCACATCACCGGAACCCGCTGCAATGCTGCGTACTACCTCCCCTGTTTGTAGATTGCGAATCCTAATCGTGTTGCCCTCGATATGTCCTTTTGACACATCATCAACAGAAGCACTGGCAACCAACTTGCCATCAGGACTAATGGCAACGGCGCTGACGGTGTAGGTAATAAAGCCTGGTGGATAGGGGGAACCACCATCTTTGTAGGTTTGCTCTAACTTTCCAGTACCCAGATTCCAGATTCGTAGTGTCTCATCCTGGCTAGTACTGGCAAGGGTTGTCCGATCTGGACTAATGGCAAGGGATAAAACTGAGTCAGTATGCCCTGTTAGGGTACGAATTAATGCCCCAGTTTTGGCATTCCATAACTTGATGGTTTTGTCTTGGCTACCGCTGGCGAGAAGGGTTCCGTCTTGACTCATGGCAACGGTATTAACCCCCTGGGAATGCCCTGTTAGGGTACGGATTAACTGCCCCGTGTTGGCATTCCACAGCTTGATGGTTTTGTCTTCACCAGCACTAATTAGGATATTGCCATCTGGACTGATAAAGAGCGATCGCACTCCTCCCGTATGTCCGGCTAGGGTGGTTTTAATCTGCCCTGCTGTAACATCCCAGAGTCTAATTTCCGGCTTGGTGCGATTGGCACTTGCTAGTAACTTCCCGGATTGAGCTGTTGCAATCACCCCGGTAGCTTCTGAAGTACTGGAAAGGGTGCGGATAAGGGGGTTAGATGGCTCTTCTGCTTGAGAGGAGGGTGGCTTGGTTGTCTCTTGTGCCGTTAGCTCGGTAGAGGGTTGGGAGCAGTTGACTGTAGTAAAGGGAATTGCGATCGCGATCGCCAACAATGTTACCGTTTTCCAAGCCATTGCCTTCAAGCTCATAGAGGAATTGAGACACAATGACACCAATGCATCGTTGTTCGTTCCCTTTGCAAACTTAGCCTGAGTTACCCATTATTTATCCTTGTGTATAGGCATTAAGCGGCTATTCAAGCAGTTTCTCATCGGCTTCAATCAATACTTCTTGCAATAGGGGCGAGAGTTGATTATTTAGACGCCCAGCGCGGATAAACTCTGCATAGGTATCTGCTTCAATATCTAAGAGTTCTTCCCGCATTTGTTCAACATTGAGTTCGCGCAACTGAGGATGCTCCCTTTGTAACTTAGCCATTTCATCCTCAATACCATTGAGTTGCCCTTTTACTAGTCCTTGTTGATAACGGAAAAACTCGGAATCGATGCCTGGGTATCGGCTGGGATCAGACAGCGCGTGCAGCACCCGATTAAGCGCCACCCGACGAGCATTTGCTTCAGAGTACTGCTGACGTAGGGGTTGATCGCCAACTAAGTTGAGCTTAGAGAGTAAAAACTGTGTAGATAAGCCTTGAACTAACAGAGTGAATAAGACAACACCAAACACGGTGTCGATGATATCTTGTCGATCTGGGAGAATGACGGGCACACTTAAAGCGATCGCAATCGAAACCGAACCCCGCAAACCTCCCCACCAGAGGACGGTTTGGTCTCGCCAACCAATATCAGACTTGGCTACCCAATTACTGATCGCGGCTAAACCATAGATGGCGATCGCTCTGGTTAGGAGTACTGCTGCAATTGTCACCGCAATCAGGTCTAAATTATTAGCGAGGCTGGAGAAGTCGATTTGGTCGCCAATCAGCAGAAAAACAATTGAATTGACAAAAAACGCCAGAAAATCCCAAAACTCAGAAACAATTAACCGGGTGCGCGGGTTCATCCCAATCCGGGAGCCAAAATTGCCCAAAATGATCCCCACCGTGACAACGCTGATCACTCCAGAACCACCCAATTCCTCAGTAATCAGATAAGTACCGTAAGCGGAAACCAAAGTCAGTGATTGCTCTACCAACGGCAAATCAAAGCGTTGGGTAAGGAAAGAAATCCCAAATCCGATTAAGCTGCCAACTCCTATACCAATGCCAACAAAGACAAAAAAGGTTGCCAGAGTAGTAGACATTGAAAATTCAGCCGTTCCGAGAGGGATTCCGACTAGCAAGCTAAAGGCAACTACCGCTACCCCGTCATTAAATAAACTTTCTCCCTCCATCAACATCGTCAGACGCTTACTTGCCCCTAATTCCCGGAACAAGGCAATGACTGAGACTGGATCGGTAGCAGAAAGACTTGCGCCTACTAACAAAGCGATTGGTAGAGGAATACCAGCTAGTTGGTTAATGGCGATCGCAATCCCACCAATCGAGATGATCACACCCACCACTGCAAATAATGTCACTGGCGCTAAATCGCGTCTGAGATTTCGCCAGCGGATATTCCACGCCGCTTCAAACAGCAACGGTGGCAAAAAAATCTCCAGAATTAGTTCTGGGGATAAGTTCACTAGCCGAACATTGACAATCGATAAAATCAACCCGGCAATTACTAAGAGTAATGTATAAGGAATTTTGCGAAACCAGGCGAAAATCCGCGATATTGTGGCGACACTCAAAGAAACTGAGAGGACTAAGAGGAATTGTTCTAAATTTTGCTCAATTGCAGCGTCACCAAGGGTGGACTCTAAGGTCATGGGCAAGAAACTCCAAGGAAAGTTAGCAGTCAGTCAAACAATGTTACTTTTACACCGTCAGCTCACTGAGAGTAAATTGCTCTGTAGTTGTAACTTTCGCGCCTGAGGCAGTTTTTGATGATTAAACTAGGAATTTTCCGGAGAAAGGGCGATCGCTGATGGTGGGTTCCATTCAGGACGCAAAAGACCGTATAAGTACATATCATGCCGCTTACCGTCGCGCTGTAAGAATTCCCGGTACGTACCTTCTTGTTGAAAACCGAGTTTTTTGTAAAGTGCGATCGCGCGATCATTATAGGCAAACACCGTTAGTTGCAATCGATACAAATTCAACTCATCAAAAGCAAATTGCAAGATTAGTTGCATGGCTTCATAACCATAGCCTTTACCCCGATGCTGAGAGTTACCAATGCAAACACTCACCCAGGCGACTTGATGCGTCCAGAGAATATTTTCTAGTTCCACCCATCCCAGCAACTCCTCCGTTTCTACTAACCGAATGCCAAATATAAAGCCGTCGGTTGCTCTATGGCGTTCCTCTAACCAAGCCGCGAGAATAGTCTCAGATTGGGGAATGGCTGGGCGTGCATCAAGTAACCGCAGGAAATCAGCTTGCTGATACCATTTACCCATTAGTAGCAAGTCGCCTCGCTTTAACGCATCAAGACGAACGCGATCGCCCTGCAATAAATTTGAAGGCTTCATCAGTTATATCGATTTACTTTGAATAGGTTTGATTTAGATTTTGCCAGGTTCTCAACAATTTTTTTACACCAAGGAACAATCTTCGGTTTTATTGCCAGATGTCAATTTGAAGACTTTTTAAACATAGATGTATTGTGGGATGAACGAGGCAAGTTTAGCAAATTGTTTTTTACTTAAATAGAAATTCTTTATAAAAAAGCGTCCCTAAGCAAGAACTTTTTTGATGATTTAACAACTTACTTTTTGGCAAATTCGGCAACTCTCTGCTCCCACTCTCGCCAATAGTTTGCCATTTGCTCCGGTTCAAACCAAAATACTTCGGCTGGCATTTCTGGCAGAGCTACCACCAGCAAGGCGCAATCAATTTTGATGCCATAATCCTGGTAAAATTGATTAACTGCACCACTGTAGGCGGCTAGTTGCAATGGGCCATCATACAGACGGGCAACTGAGGCTTTTGGTCGATCCGCTGTTTTCCAGTCACAAACGCAAGGGACACCCTTGTAACTGGCGACACAGTCAACTCGACCTGCATAATTAAGACCATAGTGAAATACTGAGCCTTCAACTAATCGTACGTCTTGGATATCTTGCAAGACTGGCTCAACACTCTCCCAGTAGGGACGAGCCACCTCTGGTACGGAAACATTTTTTCCTAGAAGATAGCGCTGAATGTGCTTATGGGTGGACGTTCCCCGGCGACTAGCCGCACTGGAAATTTTGTTGGCTTCTACAGTTCCCACGCGATCGCGCCAGTTCATTAAGGCTTCTTTGGCGGCTTGAGGCTTAGTAGCATTGAGAATGGTTGTAACGCTAGGGAAGCGAATCCCGCCTTCATCAACGTAGTAGCGTTTCCCTTGCTCCCGTAATGATTTTGCCTGGTAATTGGGTAACAACTGGATATTGGGCGACATTGATACAATTTTTTGAGTGGTTCAATTTGCTCTTGATTTATGCAATTCTTTACTAAGATTGAGAAAGAGCGGTTTAATTTTTTATAGCAATCGGGAGCAAAACATGACACCTATACAAATTGCCTTTGCCATTGGTGCCTCTATTTTGTTGATTAAGTTAGTGGCTTCGTTATTTGGCTATGGCAATAATCCCATCTTAACTTATTCTGTTACTGCTGTTTTAGCAACGTTTGTTGCTTTTGAAATTATCAAGCTCGCGCAGTTCTTTTTGGGTAAAACAACTTAGTTAATTCCGCTCTATATTTCCAGAAGCGTTATCTAATTAAGTTGGTTTTCAAAAGGAGAATAAGGGAGCAATTTTTTCAGCATAATCACCTCTTGCACCTAAATTTCTCCCTCGTCGTCCCTTCCCCTCTTCTTCCTCCTGATTTATGGGAAAAAGTTGATTTTTTATTCCTATTCATCCCATGAACAGGAGGGTCGGGGGGTGGTGCAAGAGCTGAATCTACTAATATTTCACCTGTTGAGAGGCTGTCTCTAAAGAATTAGAAATCCCTGGAGATCCCCCTCCCGTCCCCCTTAAAAAGGGGGAAGCCAGAAGAGGCTTCGCCTTTGATATCACAGGGGACTTTCAAGAGATTTTGTTCCCCCCTTTTTAACCCTGGCTAGGGGGGAACTATCCAACCGTTAGGCAACCTAGCCAGTTAACACTACCTTAGAAACAGTCTCTGAGTAGATAGACAAATTAAACAGAAAATGTCATTGTGAGCGGAACGCGATCGCTTCAAGATGACAAGATTTTGGCTTTGTTCCATGTCTACTTGCTCATGCCGAAAATGCCAAATCAGGATGGGTACATATGTCTATGAAACCTGAATTCAAGAATATGACTGCCTGGAACCAAGCGGAGTTATTGATGCAACCAGCTTTCCTGCGCGTCATCGATAATATTCGCAAGCAGCTAGAAACATCAGACTGGAAAGGCACTTACCAGGATATTCAATCACCTATACCAGGCTACCAACTGTGCTTACAGCGCCAAAACGCCACCGTAAATGTGGATATTTGGGAGCTTTGTTATCAGGTTTGTTTTCGCAACTATCAACTCAACTCTACTGAAACAGAGAGTCAGACAGTGGAGATTGATACGAGCTTGCTTGATGAAACGGGAGACGTAGACTGGCAGTGTTTGGAGGCGAAGACAAGACAGTTAGTACAGCAAGTGTTTGCTAATTTGCCTTTATAAGATGGACAAGATTATCCATAAGTCGTCATCCTAACGAAGGATTCCCCAGGAAAGAAGCGCAGCAATTTTTCCCTGTCTACTGACTTAACGCCGGAAGAAGCAAAAACTGAAAGCTGGTAGCGTTTAAATAAGGGAATAAAAGTAAAAGATTAGGCAATGATTCAAGACTTACAGGATATTCAGCAGAGTGCTGGGGCAACATTTGAGAACACGAGTGTTCCCAGCAGTTTTGGTAATGATGCCGCAGCGATGCAGGCAGCACGGCAGGGAGTTGTGGTATGCGATCGCTCCCATTGGGGATTACTAAAAGTTTCCGATGACGACCGACTGCGCTACCTGCATAACCAAAGCACTAACGATTTCCAAAAACTCCAACCCGGACAAGGCTGCGACACTGTTTTTGTCACCTCCACTGCTCGCACCATTGACTTAGCAACAGCCTACATTACCGAAGATGCCGTGGTGCTACTCGTTTCTCCCAATCGCCGGGAATACCTCCGACAATGGCTAGATCGGTTCATCTTTCCGATGGATCGGGTGGAATTGAACGATATCAGTAAAGACTATGCCACCTTCAGCCTAATTGGGCCAGACAGTGACGCACTCCTGCAAAAATTGGGGTTAGAGCCAATGGTAGGCGAGGCTTACAGCACTCACCAACTCGTGCAGCTAAAAGAGGCAAACGTTCTGCTAGCTGTGGGTAATGGTTTGGCGATCCTGGGATACACGCTGATTGTCCCTAGGGAACAGGCGGCAACCCTTTGGAACCAGTTAGTTTCAGCCGGAGCCGTGCCAATGGGCGATCGCGTTTGGGAACAACTCCGTATTGAGCAAGGACGCCCCGTTCCCGACTGCGAACTCACCGAAGACTACAATCCTTTAGAAGCGGGACTGTGGCAAACCATTTCCTTTGAGAAAGGCTGCTACATCGGTCAGGAAACCATTGCCCGCTTAAATACCTATAAAGGCGTCAAACAGAACCTTTGGGGAGTTCGTCTCAGTAACCCCGCTGAACCTGGCAGCATCGTTACCGCCGAGGGTGAAAAAGTCGGTAAGCTAACCAGCTTTACCCAAACAGAAAAAGGACTTTTCGGCTTGGCTTATGTCCGCACAAAAGCTGGTGGTGCGGGGTTAAAAGTGCAAGTGGGAGATAGCGAAGGGGAACTGGTAGATGTGCCGTTTTTGACCCACGACTACCGCTAACACAATCATTTACCCACGGCAGATAATCTGAACTCGTAGAGACGTGTCAGCAACGTCTCTACAACCTGTCACTGGATCACTACTGAACATGGGGATGATACTTGCGATACAACATCGCCTTGACTGGATGCCCACCCCGTAGATGTCGGGCGATCACTATCGGCACCTCATCAGGATGAACGCCACTGTACCAAATCTGCTCCGGTTCCACCAGCACCATGGGGCCATTACCGCACTGACCTAAGCAGCTACTGCTCGTCACACTAACACCATCCATGGCAGATGCCTGGAAAGCAGCTAGTACCTTAGCGGCACCCTGCTTTTTGCAAGTGCGGTTTTGGCACACTCGTACCTCTTTTGCCGACTCTGAACCGTCCACTAATTGTTCTATAAACTCGAAAAAACTAATAGCGTATCACCCCTAAAACCATTACATTAAAGGGATTTGCTCAGTATGGGTTTCAACTTGAACCGTGATACTCCCTTTTTGCACCTCCATCTTCTGAATACGAAACGCCGTCCCTTCAAATTCCCAATAGGGCAAGTTGATTAATTCCTTGAGCTTCTCCATAAAGGCAACTGTAACTTCCAAAGAAATCGCCTGACCTTCTTCAAGAGAGAACGCTTCTAGCAATACACCGTGTTCATCGGTGCGTGGGTAGATTACGCTTGTGCTGCGAACCTGTTGAATCTTGCCGCTTTCAGATATTTGTATATTGCCACTGAAGATGATTTTGTTGTCACCCGGCAGCTTTAACTCCATTGGCGGTTGAAATTGTATCGAGGTTTGACCATCTACATCCAATTGCCAGGGTTTTAGCTTGCTCAGAACATAATCTGAGTTCATATTTTGGTTAATATCTGCCTCTGTGACGACAATTCGTCCCGTGGAATCTACAGGATGAGTTAGCTCAATTTTGCCAAGCAGAACGCTTAGAGGATTGATGTCCAAGGGACTAGTATGCAGTTCCACTTCCTGCATGTGTAGGTCTTGCTTCGTTACCAATCCTTTCCCTGCAACCGAAATTGAATCGGCATGTCCCTGAGCCATCTTGAGCAGATCGGTGTGGATATCTACGTCTATCTCTTCGGCGGCATCTACTTGTTGAGATAGCTGTGTCTTGGCTACCTGTGAAACGGCTTGCTCTTCTAGGCGTGGTTGATCTGACATCGCTTTGTTATCTCCTGATTGCTATATTCAGCATTGCGGTTTTGAGCGCGATCGCTTCCTTTCCACCACAACCCGTCTGAACACCTGTTACCCACGGTGTCAAAAAAACTCACAAAATGTTTCATCCTCAGGTTGTACTACTACTATCTAGCTACTAACCTCTGCCCTTTGTCTGAGGGAACAATTACACGCTGGCGAATTCCGGCACAGACAACCCTTTCGACTCTAACCACTCACGACTAAATAAGCGCGACTGATAACGAGCGCCACTGTCACACAAGAGTGTCACAATTGTATGCCCCCGTCCTAATTGCTTAGCTAAGGCAACCGCTCCCCCGACGTTAATCCCTGTGGAACCGCCCATAAACAGTCCCTCTTTATACAGGAGTTGGTAAACGACCCGCAGCGCCTCATGGTCATCCACCTGAATAGCATCATCGACAGGGGCACCTTCCATATTTGCTGTGATGCGGCTATTGCCAATGCCTTCAGTGATGGAGTTGCCTTCTGGGTTAATTTCGCCCGTTTTAATGTAGCTAAATAGTCCACTTCCCATCGGGTCTGCAACAACAGATTTCAGGTGGGGATTTTTTTCTTTCAAGAACATTGAGACGCCAGCAAATGTGCCACCCGTCCCCGTTGCAGTTACCCAAGCATCTACCTTGCCATCGGTTTGCGCCCAAATTTCAGGCCCAGTCGTTTCATAATGCGCCTGTCGATTGGCTAAGTTGTCAAACTGATTTGCCCAAATCGCATTTTCCATCTCTTCAGCGATACGTCCCGACAGCTTGACGTAGTTATTCGGGTCTTTGTACGGCACAGCCGGGACTGGGCGAACTTCCGCACCCAATGTCCGCAACATATCCATCTTTTCTTGGGATTGCGTTTCAGGGATGATAATCAGGCATTTGTAACCCTTGGCATTGCAAATATGGGCTAGACCAATCCCCGTATTGCCTGCCGTTCCCTCTACGACTGTGCCACCGGGTTTGAGCAAGCCCTTTTCTTCAGCATCTTGAATCATATATAGTGCTGCCCGGTCTTTCACAGAACCGCCGGGATTGAGAAATTCTGCTTTACCGAGAATTTCACACCCTGTTTCTTCGCTAAAGCTGTTGAGGCGGATGAGTGGCGTGTTACCAATCGTGCCCACAAATCCATCTTTGATATCCATTTTAAATTTTCCTAAGTTCTTTCTATAAAATTTTGGCTTGTAGCGGCAGTAGGATTTATGCCCCGTGCGCGATCGCTATTCCTACCAAACTTTACTCATGTTAAGGACAAACCTAGGCAACACCAAATCGCCACTAACAGTATCGGGATTCTCCAAACATTCCACGGGTACACCCGGACGATAAATGTAGACTCTCCGGTGCTTGCGGTCAATCAACCAACCTAGTTGCACGCCTTCCTCTTGCATGTACTCCGACATTTTTTCCTGCAAGGGATTGAGGCGATCGCTCTTCGACCTGAGTTCCACGACAAAATCTGGGCAGATAGGGGCAAACTTTCCCTGCTGTTCGGGCGAAAGGGCATTCCAGCGCTCTCGTTTCATCCACGAGACATCAGGCGATCGCTCTGCACCTGTTGAGAGCTTAAATCCTGTGCTGGAGTCAAAACAAATACCGATTCCGTCTTGCTCTGCCCAATTTCCTAACTGTAAAGCGATATTAAAGTTGCGATTGCCTGTTGTTCCGCCTGTAGGAGGCATAATTACTATCTCACCAAATTTATTCCGCTCAATGCGTAGGTCGCGATTAACCTGACAGAACTCAAAGAACTGTTCGTCTGTGATTTGCATTGATGGCGGAATCTGCACAACCAGGGGAGATGAAAGCATGATTAGATTTCCTCCGTTAAAAAGTAAGGTGGGCAATGCCCACCCAACTTATTTAAGTTTCTACTTGTCGGGCTGAGGAGTCATCCGTAGGTAGGGCTTAATTTCCTCGTAACCTTTGGGGAATCTTTCTTTCAATTCTTCAGGGTCTTTGATGGATGGGACAATCACCACATCGTGGCCATCTGTCCAGTTGGCAGGCGTTGCCACCTTGTAGTTATCAGTCAGTTGCAACGAGTCGATCACCCGGAGGATTTCATCAAAGTTGCGCCCGGTGCTGGCAGGGTACGTGAAGGTCAGACGCAGTTTCTTTTCGGGGTCAATGATGAAGACTGAACGCACCGTCAACGTGTTGTTGGCGTTGGGGTGGATCATGTCGTAGAGGTCAGAGATTTTGCGGTCTGGGTCTGCCAAAATCGGGTAGTTCATGCTGGTGCTTTGGGTTTCTTCGATGTCCCCTACCCAGCCTTTATGAGAATCAACATCGTCAACGCTGAGGGCAAGCGTTTTGACATTGCGCTTGTCGAATTCGGGCTTAAGTTTCGCGACTTGACCTAATTCGGTGGTGCAAACGGGGGTGTAATCTGCGGGGTGGGAAAATAGCACAACCCAGCTATCGCCTGCCCAGTCGTGGAAGCTGATTTCGCCGTGGGTTGAATTTTGCTTGAAGTCAGGTACTGTATCACCTAGTCGAAGAGCCATAACTAATTTCGCTGTAAACCAATAGCGGGACAATTCTTAATAATGCCACAAAACCCCGGTTTCCCGGTCGGGTTTTAGATCTTTTTAGGATTCTCAGGAATTAACCTGACTTCGATGATTTGTTGCGAGGTTAAAATGAGAAAATAGAAAACAAAAGTTAAATTATTAGAGAGCTAGAGACGCTAGATTCTCTGAATGCTGTGTAGGAAGGAGTTGACTTAAATGAGAAGTTTGGTTCGGTTATTCGCCGTTTTAGTATTGGTAGTCGGTTGCTTAGGATTTGCCGGACAACAGCAAGCGATCGCTTCTAGCTTGAGCAATGCTGTTGGGCAATCATCCTCGATCTTGGCGACTGAAGCCCAGTTGCGTAATCGTGCTGACGATAAGCTCGATACTGAGTTTGGTCAGAAAATTGATATCAACAATACCAACGTCCGTGCTTTCCGGAAGTATGCTGGGATGTACCCGACCCTGGCACGCAAAGTTGTTGATAATGCTCCCTACCAGAAGGTCGAAGATATCTTTGACATTCCTGGATTGAGCGAGCGACAAAAACAGACCTTGCAATCCAACTTGGATAAATTTGCTGTGACGGAGGTATCTACCGTCTACACCGAAGGTGGCGATCGTATCAACAACGGCATTTACTAAAAACCACAGGAGTTAAATTCTCAGTAGGGGCGCAGGCACAACCTGTGCCCCTATTAAATTATTTATCACGGAGCATTCAGGACTTAATCGCAGTTGTCTTCCTCAGAATCTAATTCTTTCCCCCAACAAAACCTCCCTACCTACTTTGATGTTTTGGTCGTTGGTGCTGGTGCGGCAGGTTTGTATACTGCCCTCTGCCTGCCAGAGAACCTCAACGTTGGTTTAATTACCAAAGACACCCTATCTGTAGGGGCGAGTGATTGGGCGCAGGGCGGTATTGCCGCTGTCGTCGATCCGGCTGACTCGACCGTACTACATGTCAAAGATACGATGGAAGCCGGGGCAGAACTTTGCCAATGGGAGGCGGTGCAGTTTCTTGTTGAGCAAGCACCCGCCTGTATTCAATCATTAGTTGAGTTAGGGGTAGCGTTCGATCGCCGAGGAAGTGACTTAGCCTTGACATTGGAGGCAGCCCACTCTCGCCCCCGTGTACTACACGCGGCAGATACGACAGGGCGAAAAGTTGTCAGCACTCTCACCGCTCAGGTGTTGCGGCGTCCCCATATCCGAGTGATTCAGCAGGCATTTGTGCTGTCTTTGTGGCTACATCCACAAACCCATCATTGCCAGGGTGTGAGCTTGATTCACAACGGTCGGGTGAGCTGGATACGAGCGGGGGCGGTGATTTTGGCAACAGGCGGCGGCGGTCAGGTGTTTGCCCAGACGACCAACCCTGAGGTGAGTACAGGAGATGGTTGCGCGATCGCGTGGCGTTCCGGTGCTGTTTTGCGCGACCTAGAATTTTTCCAATTTCACCCCACTGCTCTGACTAAACCGGGTGCGCCGCGATTTCTAATTAGCGAAGCCGTGCGTGGCGAAGGCGCACACCTGGTAGATACCCAAGGCTGTCGCTTTGCCTTCCACTATCATCCGGCTGGGGAACTGGCACCGCGAGATGTAGTTAGTCGGGCGATTTTTAGCCACTTACAGCAAACAGAAGCAAATCCCGCAGAGGCTCACGTTTGCCTAGACTTACGCCCCATTCCTCCGGACAAAATTCGCCATCGCTTCCCAAATATCATTCAAGTGTGTCAGCACTGGAGAGTGGATGTGTTCTCAGAACCGATTCCCGTTGCTCCTGCGGCTCACTATTGGATGGGTGGTATTGCCACAGACTTAATGAATCGCACTTCGATTCCTGGTTTGTATGCCATCGGAGAAACGGCAAGCACGGGGGTTCACGGTGCAAATCGGTTAGCCAGTAACTCCTTATTGGAGTGCGTTGTATTTGCCACTCAGTTTGCCCAGATAGAACTTGAGCCTAAGGGGATGCTGCAGGAGTCCTCGCCCTCAACGCCGGAAGCGGTTTCCTTGACAGTGGAGGATTGGACGGTGCAATGCCAGACGATCGCTGCAATGCGGCAAGCCTTACAACGCTTAGTATGGCAAAGTGCAGGCATTTGTCGGCAACAGGATGTGATGGAAAACGCGATCGCCTCCATTGAAACCTGGCGTCAAGAATTTGTAGCCCTCCCCATCAGCCAGTCGTTACTGCATCTTTCTCCTCTCAAAACGGTGCAGTTTGATTTCCTCGACGCCAATCAAGGATTGCGGGCGTGGGGAGAGACCTATAACCTTCTAGATGTTGCTCGCTTAATTCTTAAAAGTGCAGCATTTCGTACAGAAAGCCGAGGGGGACATTACCGTAGCGATTATCCTCAAACTGATTCCCGGCACTGGCAAGTTCATACATTGCTACAAAATGAGCGGTTGTGGCGATCTGAGAGGATTACCGCTCCTCAAGTTTTGAATTGATTCACATTGACAGTCTAAAACGTGTTCCGGAACCCCGGCTAGTTCTTGGGCCCCCATTTTTTGGCGGCTTGTAAGTTTCATCAGCCTGGAGGCTGGTCTCAATCACTGGGAGAGCCTCAACGCGATCGATCACCATCAAGCGCTGTGCTGAGATGTCATTGGTTAGACTCAGCTTTTGTGTAGCATTACTTACTTCAGGGGTCAAAAGCTGCAGTCCAACCAGTAAAAGTACTGTACTCGTGAGACGGAAGCAAGTAAACATAACAGCCCTAGCGGTAGATGAATAGTTCAAAGAAGTGTCTTCAGTATATTCACTGGTTTTTGAGAAATTGAGTTCCTTCACCAAAGATTTACAGTGCATATAAATTAAATAAAGTTTTGCCATAGAAGTAAAAAGTATGAAGCGCTAAACCCTAGCCAGGTAAGCCTTGGAGGAATCAATAGGTATTAATTATGTGTTACATAGAATCTTAATATATTTAATTTCCTGTAAACTCATCCCTCAGTACAGTGTTTGTGGCTTCCGTACATTCCTCAATACCAGAAACCTTTTTTCCGGATAAAATTCTAAATTTTAAAAAATTAATTCTTGAGCAAAAGTATATTGATTTCTTCCTAGGTTTTTAGCGTGATACATTGCTGTGTCAGCCTTCTTAATTAATGTTTCTACGTCTTTACCATTTCGGGGATAGACGCTAATACCAATACTCACCGTAACAAAAGTAGTGTGTCCCTGAAGCAAGAAGCCTTTAGACAAGGCTGTGAGAACTTTTTGGGCAACTCTAGCGGCATCTTCCACTCTGGCAAGATTGGGAAGGATGACAGTAAATTCATCTCCACCTAGGCGAGAAACGATGTCGTTGCTACGCAAACAGCCTGTTAATCGCTGGGCAACACCTTTGAGGATGAGGTCGCCATAATCGTGACCTAGGGAGTCATTGACTTGCTTAAAGCCGTCTAAATCTAAAAATAAGAGGGCGAAAATTTGTTCGTTACTACTTGCTAATTCTAGAGACTGACGGAGGGAATCCTGAAAGTTTTGACGATTTGATAAACCTGTCAGTGGGTCGTGATGAGCTAAATAACGTAGGCGATTTTCTGACAGCTTAAGTTCGGCATTGGAACGAGTCAGTTCGGCAGCGGTACGCTTAAGTTCTTCCTCCATGCGTTTACGCTCAGTAATATCACGGATCACCCCTACTAAAAAAAGATTGCCCCTAACATCTTTATGCAGCGATCGCTTTGTAGAAATGAAGTGGGTGGTTTGAAAGGCGTCGGTAAATTCTTCTTCGTGTTCCTGATCAATCCCCGTCTGGAACACCAACTCATTTTGCGAGTAAAAGACTTCCGCTTCCTGGCGGGGGAAAATGTCGTAGTCAGACCTCATCAATAAGCTTTCGAGGGGGTAGCCGATGAACTGACAATAGGCTGGGTTGAGAATAATCCAGCGATGGTCTTTGTCCTTGACAAAAACTGGATCGGGAATAGTGTTAATTACGCTCTGCAAAAATTCTTTAGATCTTTTTAATTCCTCTTCCTGGTGGGCAATAGAACTGGTAACAACGATGGCGGAACTGCCGAGTGCCAAGAGTGGCGGTACTAGGGGTAGCCACCACCCCGCTAAGAAAGCAATGTAGACGCTGCCACCTAAAGTCACACTTGCCAGCAGAAGATAGGGGAAGGCGCGTCGAGGCGATCGCCAATGCCAAACAGCACTCGCCCCCAACACAGACCACCCTAAAATCCACAGCCACTCTCCTGGTTCCGACCAAGCATGAATAACCGGACGACCCTCTAAAGCGCTACTGAGGATTTGACTGACAAAATGAGCATGAAGTTTTACGCCCGCCACAGGTTGAGCGTCACCAAGCAGGCTGCTGCTGTAAGAGGTGTAGAAAAAGTCTTGCAAACTGGGTGCCGTCGAGCCGATCAAAACAATGCGATCGCGTATCCAATGCGCCGGGACTCGATCCGCTAAAACATCGGCGAGGGACACCGTGCGAAAGTTAGCGCCCGTACGAAAGTTGGCAACAATCTGGTAGCCCAAATTATCCACCTGCACATACGCTCCATCATTCGGCTGTAGCAGCGGAAAAATTGCTTGACCCAGCTGTAAATAGTCAGGATTTATTTTTGCAGGTTTAGGACTAATACCTTCTGCCTTTAGATATTTCAAAGCCAGTTGCAGGGCAAAACTCTTGTGTAGAGTCTCATCAATGTGCCAGTAGAGTACGCTGCGACGAACTATTCCATCCCGATCTACAACTACATTGTTAAAACTGACTTGGTTTGAATCTAAGCAGGGGGGAGGCAAAACTCCAGCGCTTTGCTCATCCGCCAGTTTCTCTATGCCAATCAATTTTGGCAGCGCTTTACAAACCTTGACAAAGCGATCGTGACCCGGATTGACAGGCAAGTCCCGATAAATATCTAACCCAATTACACGCGGTTGGTAAGCGGCTAGTTTTTCCAGCAAAGTAGCCATGACCGCATCAGGAATTGGCCATTGATTAATTTGCTGTAGGTCAGCCTCCCCAACCTCCACAATCACAAGGCGCTGATCAACAGATGCCGGGGGACGCAAGCGAAATAATTGGTCGAAAGCTGCTAGTTCTAATGGCTGTAGGAGTCCCAACAAGCGCAGAACAATAATACCGCCTGCCACACCAAAGGAGGTGAGCAACGCTGGACGCCCTTGCTCTAACAGCGGTCTCAGTCTTAACCGTAAATGTCTTTTCGGCATCTATAGTGACGGCACAACTACCCCAACCGTTATCCGTAATTTCGGCGAGTTTTATCTTTTCCCTTTGTATGTCAGAATTTCCAAGTTGGTAGTGGAAAATTGGCTCAAAGTAACTGACATTAAGCTTGATTAATTACTGAGTATAGAGTTCCCGGTTTGAGGAAGAGGTAGATGTTCTTGATTATAAGGATTTTAATCGGGTGCAATTAGCATTTAGCTCAAGCTGAGAGTCATCCTAACAACCCCATCCTTCCCCGTCACGAAGAGGGAAAGGGTGGAGCGACTTTTGTTCTAGCTGAGGAGACTTAGGTGAGGGAGAAGTCGATAATTGCGATCGCTCTCCTCAAGAAAGTCAACCCGGCTAGCCGTAGGCTTAAGAACGACCCGGCAGAACGTACTTAAAGTTGCGTGGGCCTTGATAGTTAGACAAATCAGCAAGTTGTTCTAACGACTGAGTACCCGTAACAACTTCGCCACTAATGTCCCAAGTTGGGAAAACTTTAACATTCGCTTGGGCACAAGCTTCAGTCTGAGGATTTGTACCATCAGGAGCGCACTCATTGTAGGGGAATATTTTGGCAGCTTCTTTACCAAATAGCTGCTTTTGCTCAAAACAGTGAGGGCACCAGTAAGCGCCATACATTTTCACTCCGCTTTCTTGAAGGTGACGCGCTAGGGCGAGTTCGGCTTCGCCTGATGTGGTGGTGACTTCCCAGCCGTTGGGGGGTTGAGGGGTAGTATTAACCAGGGGAATTGGTGTGCCAGAGCCACCGCCAGCCACAGACTCTCCGACGCTAGCGTAGACAGCCAGGGTGCCAACAAGCGTCACCATAGCGACAATAAGACCTGTAAAAAGGAGTTGCCCGATATCTTCCCAACTACGACCGATGAGGGCAAGCACTAGCAAGCTCAAGGAAAATAGGGCGGAGGCAATGCAGTACAGACAAGCGGCTTGAATTTTAAACGCCAGCAGGTACATCAAATAGCCGCTAAATATAGTCATAGCGGTGGCACCTGCAAACAACAAAAGCCATGTCCACTTCTCTAAGTTGGCACGCAGGTCTTTGTTTTGCTCTGATTTAATCAGCAAAGGAGCGAGGGCAAAAGCCGCCATACTGGCATAGCCTAGGAACCCAAATAGCGACAGGGGCAAACCAAAAATGTTGGCGTAGGGGCTAGCAAGAACATCATTACAACTGGCAGCACCTGCGGCTCCGGCACTACAAGCGGCGCTACTTCCTGAGAACTTGACTACAGTCAGATAAGCGGTCAGCAGGGCACCAATAGTAGCGATCGCTCCCATTATTGGACGCGACCAGCGATGAATCCAGGGAACAGAACGTCGGCGGCTCATAATTTTAAGGTCTATAAACTAGGGGCTAAGAAAAGTTTTTAGTCTTTAGAAGGACAAAGTTTTTGTACCAACTAATAACTAAATAAATAACTGACTAGAGGCTAGTGATTGACTTCTACGAATGTAGCTTGACCGAAGAAATCGCTTGAGGTTCCGTTTTTGGAGAAACGCTGCGTCGGGCAGCCTCGACAAATTGAGAGACGCGAATCGGGTCAATGGGTTGCTCGATTTTGCCTCGGCGCTTGAGGGAACTGGAAACAATTACGCCGTCTGCTGCCTGCATCAGGGTGGAAATATTTTCCCAACTGGCACCACTACCGATAAAAACGGGGGTGTCGTTGGCAGCAGCCGAGGCTAATTCCAAATCTTCTAAGGTGGGAGGGCTACCCGTTGCCCATCCGGAGAGAATTACTCCATCAGCTAGACCGCGTTCAATGGTTTCTTGAACAGCGGTCGTGAGATTGGGAGAACCCAGAGGACGGGCATGTTTGACCAGGACATCTGCCAAAATTTTGACGTCGCTGCCGAGTTCTCGTCGGTAGCGTAGTAACTGGTGGGCTTGTCCTTCAATTAATCCCTGATCGGTTGCCATAACGCCTGTAAGGACGTTGACACGGATGAACTGGGCATGGACACAGGTGGCGATCGCCAACGCACTGTGGGCATCGTTGCGTAATACATTGATCCCCACAGGCAACGTCACCAGGTTCATTAATCGCTGGATAATCAGCGTCATCGCACTAACAACAGCGGGATCAACTGAATCTTTGGTAAAGGGAGCGTCAAAGAAATTTTCAACGATAATACCATCAACTCCCCCGGCGGCTAGGGCAGTTGCTTCCTGCTCCGCCCGCTCAATGACCGCTTTGAGGCTACCGCCCCAGCGGGGAGACGTGGGTAGGGGAAGGAGATGAACAACCCCAATAATTGGATTCGGTGTCTTGAAAATTTGAGTTAGGTTCACGGGAGCTATAGATGAAAACACCGGCTATATTCTGCTAAGGCTACAAGCAATCGTCTACTGTACTGGGTCGAAAAAAACGAACAGAGCAGAATAAAAGGCGATCGCTTCGGTTTCCTCAATAGAATTTTATCTACAATAAGGAACGGGGTTTATCAAAGGAATCACCCAACATCACGCAATTGCTTGAAGTCTGGGTGAAACTAAAAGCTCCTATGTTGTAAAATGCTTCTCACTGATGAGCGATCCCCCACTGGAGGGAGCCATAGACAGATATACTAACCGCATGGGCAACAAGCCAACCATTGCAATTTCTCATCTAGGGTGCGAGAAAAATCGCATCGATACAGAACATATGCTCGGTCTGCTAGTGCAAGCCGGCTATCAGGTCGATACGAATGAACAATTAGCCGATTACGTTATTGTAAACACTTGTAGTTTCATTGAAGCTGCCAGAACGGAGTCTGTCCGCGCCCTAGTAGAACTAGCAGAAGCGGATAAAAAAATTGTGATCGCTGGCTGTATGGCGCAGCACTTTCAAGAGCAACTGCTCGAAGAATTACCAGAAGCTGTAGCCGTTGTGGGTACAGGGGACTATAATAAAATAGTCGATGTGATTCGACGGGTAGAAGTCGGAGAGCGAGTCAAGCAGATCTCAGCCGAACCGACCTTCATCGCTGACGAAACTCTACCACGCTATCGAACAACCTCTGAGGGAGTAGCTTACCTACGGGTAGCTGAGGGGTGTGATTATCGCTGTGCATTTTGCATTATCCCCCATCTGCGGGGCGATCAGCGGTCGCGTTCGATTGAATCAATCGTTGCTGAAGCCCAACAACTTGCCTCAGAAGGTGTCCAAGAAATTATTCTCATTTCCCAAATTACTACTAACTACGGTCTAGACCTCTACGGTAAACCGATGCTAGCAGAACTACTGCGAGCACTAGGGAACGTTGATGTTCCCTGGATTCGGATGCACTATGCCTACCCGACAGGTTTAACACCTCCTGTAATCGAAGCGATTCGAGAAACCTCTAACGTACTGCCTTATCTGGATCTCCCCCTACAGCATTCCCATCCAGAAATTTTGCGAGCCATGAACCGACCCTGGCAAGGGCGGGTCAATGACACGCTGATTGAGCGCCTTAAAACAGCGCTACCTGAGGCAGTATTGCGGACTACCTTCATCGTCGGGTTCCCTGGAGAGACAGATGAACATTTTGAGCATCTGTTGGAGTTTGTACAGCGCCACGAATTTGACCATGCTGGCGTCTTTACCTTTTCCCCAGAAGAAGGAACCCCCGCTTACACCTTGCCTAACCAACTCCCACAATCGGTGATGGATGCTCGGCGGGACGCCTTAATGGCAACCCAACAGCCGATTTCCTTAAAGAAAAATCAAGCCTATGTGGGCAAAGTCGTTGATGTCCTGATTGAACAAGAAAACCCGTCTACGGGCGAACTTATTGGTCGCTCGGCAAAATTTGCCCCGGAAGTTGATGGCTTGGTTTACATCCAAGGCAATGCCCAACTGGGGAAAATCGTGCCCGTTGAGATTACCGATGCCGACATCTACGACCTGTTTGGTGAAGTCGCACCCGTGTCCGATGCTCAATCAGACCAGCGACTCGTCGTCAACAGCGCGACTTGAGGCAAATTAGGCAAGTCAGCCCTATTTAGAGCTGAAGGAGTGAAGAACCCAAACTAACTACTTCACGACATTTTCTTGCCTCAAATTGCGCGACATACCTTTTAACTGAAAACCAACAAACAACAAACAAATTATGACCCTTTCCTTCAAAAGCCTGGGCCTGTCTGAAGCTCGTGTCCAACACTTGGAAAATCTAGGCTTCACAACGCCCACCCCCATCCAAGAGCAAGCAATTCCCGAATTGCTGGCTGGACGGGATGTGGTCGGTCAATCTCAAACAGGCACTGGTAAAACGGCAGCTTTTTCACTGCCAATCCTAGACCTGATTGATCTGGAGAACCGCAGCGTTCAAGCTTTAATCTTGACACCGACGCGGGAGCTAGCTTCGCAAGTAGCCGATGCGATCCGTGACTTTTCCAGCAACCGCCGTCTCAATATCCTCACGGTCTACGGTGGTCAATCAATGGATCGCCAAATCCGTTCCCTGCAACGGGGTGTCCACCTTGTCGTTGGGACGCCAGGGCGAGTCATTGACTTGCTAAACCGAGGAGACCTCAAGCTGGATAAAGTCCGCTGGGCAGTCTTAGATGAAGCCGATGAAATGCTAAGCATGGGCTTTATCGACGATGTCAAGAAGATTCTCCAGAAATCGCCACGCGATCGCCAAACGGCTTGTTTTTCCGCGACGATGCCCCGACAAATTCGGGATTTAGTCAACCAGTTCTTGAACTCGCCCACTACCGTTACGGTTGAGCAACCAAAAGCTACCCCGTCACGCATCGAGCAACATGCTTACCTAGTGCCGCGTGGTTGGACAAAAGCCCAAGCCTTACAGCCGATTCTAGAGTTGGAAGACCCAGAAACCGCATTAATCTTTGTGCGGACGCGACGAGCCGCCGCCGAGCTGACCAACCATTTGCAATCGGCTGGTCACAGCGTTGATGAGTACCATGGCGATTTGAGCCAAAGCCAGCGAGAGCGCCTATTGTCTCGGTTCCGCCAAAATCAAGTCCGCTGGGTAGTTGCCACGGATATTGCCGCTCGCGGTTTGGATGTAGACAACCTCACCCACGTGATTAACTACGACTTACCAGATAATGTCGAAAGTTATATTCACCGCATTGGTCGTACAGGTCGGGCAGGGAAGACAGGAACAGCGATTTCCCTGATCAGCCCCTTAGATAAGTACAAAATGCGGCAAATCGAGCGTAAAGTGCGCCAAACGGTAGAAATTTTGCGGATTCCTACCCGGTCGCAAATTGAGGCGAAACGACTCGAAAAACTGCAAGACCAACTACGGGAAGCTCTTGCTGGCGAACGGATGGCATCCTTCCTACCGATTGTCAGAGACTTGAGCGAAGAGTACGATCCCCATGCGATCGCCGCCGCCGCGTTGCAAATGGTCTATGACCAAACTCAACCGAGCTGGCTGGCATCAGAAGAGCCATCAGTAAATGACCGTCCCTCAGCTCCCAAGCGACGAGTTGAGCGCAGTCAGAAAACTTCTGTACAAAATCGGTCGTAAACTAGGGACAAGGGGCTAGGGGCTAGGGGCTAGGGAAAGCCAATCGTAAAAAGAATGATGGTTTTATTGTATGAGTGCCTTATAAGCCCCCGATCCCCAATCCCTATCCCGGTCTGCCAATCCTTAACTCGTCAATTTCCCATCCCGAAACGCTTGTGGCTCTAAGTCTATCTACTACTAACTCTCCTGACCTCAACAATGCTGCCCGACGTCCCCGGTGGCAAGGTCTAATTGAGGCTTACCGTCCCTATTTGCCCGTTACCGCTACAACCCCTGTTGTGACGTTGCTTGAGGGAAATACGCCCTTGATCCCCGTTCCGGCGATCGCCAAACTGATTGGCAAAGGAGTGCAGGTTTATGTGAAATACGATGGTCTAAACCCTACAGGTAGCTTCAAAGACCGGGGAATGACTATGGCGATTTCTAAGGCAAAAGAAGCTGGGGCAAAAGCGGTAATTTGTGCCAGCACGGGGAACACCTCCGCCGCTGCGGCGGCTTATGCGCGTCGCGGTGGGATGCGGGCATTTGTGGTGATTCCCGAAGGCTACGTAGCGCTGGGAAAATTGGCGCAGGCATTGATGTATGGCGCAGAAGTGCTGTCAATTAAGGGAAATTTTGATCGGGCATTGGATATTGTTCGGGAAATGGCCCAAACCTATCCGGTGACGCTGGTTAATTCTATTAATCCTTACCGCCTAGAAGGTCAAAAGACGGCAGCATTTGAAGTTGTTGATGACTTGGGGAATGCTCCCGATTGGCTATGTATTCCCGTAGGAAATGCAGGAAACATCACTGCCTACTGGATGGGATTTTGTCAGTACCACCAGGAAAATAAATGCGATCGCTTGCCTCGGATGATGGGATTTCAAGCCAGTGGTGCTTCTCCCCTGATTACAGGACAACCTGTAATGCATCCCGAAACCGTGGCAACAGCGATTCGGATTGGGAACCCGGCGAATTGGGAACGCGCGATCGCCGTGCAACAAGCCAGCCAAGGAAAATTTAGGGACGTTACCGACGCTGAGATTCTCGAAGCTTATAGACTATTAGCCTCTCAAGAAGGCGTTTTCTGCGAACCCGCTAGTGCCGCTTCCGTTGCGGGTTTACTGAAAGTGAAAGACGAAGTGCCAGCCGAAGCAACGGTAGTTTGTGTCTTGACTGGGAATGGTTTGAAAGACCCAGATAACGCCATTGAGCACAGTAATAATCCTTTAAAACCAGGAATCGAGCCAACGATCGAGGCAGTTGCTGAAGTCATGGGATTTTAGAATAATTGATCTACGCTCATCGCTTGTATCGTTTGGATAGAGCGGGAACCTCGGAGCAAAAATAAAAAATCCCTTATTTAGCCGGGTAGAGGCACAGCTTTGTCATACCCCCAAAGAAAGATTAAATCCCCCCTTCCGCTCTTTTAAAACCTTGGAAATATTAAATGTCGTGCCTACTTCACTGTGTAAGTAGCACATACCAATAATTAAAGGTTTGTAGTCAGGTTTTTAACCCTGACTAAGAATCAATTTTTAAATATTTGCATGGCAACACAATCTCGCCTATTACTAAGCAGTTACATCAGATTCAGTGGGTCAACATCGACAGAGAAGCTCACTGTCTTGGGACAGGTTTCCCGCAACTCGCTCAACACTGACACCTCTATTGGGACTTCCGGAGGGAACTTGAGCAATATTTGCCAGCGATAGCGACGGGCAACGCGCATGATGCTGGCAGGAGCAGGGCCAAGAATTTCCCCGGCAAAATTAGCTTTTTCGAGTACCTCTACTAGGTGTTCCGCCGTTTGCATCACCTCGACTTCATCCAATCCACTTAAACGTAAAAGAATTAAACGTCCGTAGGGCGGATAGTTTAGGGCGGCGCGTTGTTCTAGTTCGGCTTCGATAAAAGACTGATACTGATGTTGGCGTACTGCTTGAATTACAGGATGCTCTGGAGAGTAGGTTTGAATAATCACTTTGCCGGGATCATTGCCGCGTCCAGCACGTCCTGCAACTTGCGTCAGGGTTTGGAATGCCCGTTCGGTAGCGCGATAGTCTGCCAGATTCAGCAAGCCATCAGCGGAGACAACGCCCACCAATGTTACCTGTGCTAAATCCAGCCCCTTAGTAAGCATTTGCGTCCCCACTAATAAGTCAGCTTCCCCATTGGCAAAACGTGTTAACAGCGTGCGGTGAGATCCTTTGGTGCGGGTGGTGTCGCTATCAAAGCGGATGATGCGTAGGTCGGGAAACTCCTTGGCTAATTCCTGGGCGACTCGCTGGGTGCCACTGCCGAAGTTTTTGAGGTAAGGAGAACTGCATTCGGGGCAGTTGCGGGGGTGCAGTTTGGTGTAGTTGCAGTAATGACACCGCAATAACTCCGTTGCGCCTTCGTGAGTGTAGTGATAGGACAGGGAGACATCGCAGTGAGGGCACTCCATTACATATCCACAGCTACGGCAAGAAACAAAGGTACTGTGTCCTCGGCGGTGGATAAATAAAATACCCTGTTGACCCCGTTCTTGGAGCTGTTGCAAGGCGTCTTGCAGTGAACGGCTAAAGATGGAGCGATTGCCCTGTTGCAATTCTGACCGCATGTCCACAACTGTTATCGGTGGCATCGGTCGAGCTTGGACACGTTCGGGTAGGGTTAGGTAGTGAGTGCTGAGTCCTGAGTCCTGAGTCCTGAGTCCTGAGTTCGGAGGAGTGTCAATAGTTTGTTGCTCCCCTGCTCCCCCGCTCCCCCGCTCCCCTGCTCCCCCGCTCCCCCGCTCCCCAATATTCACCCACGTCTCTAAAGAGGGGGTGGCGGAACCTAAAATCAGGGGGCAGTTTTCTAGTTCTGCACGCCACTGGGCGACAGTGCGGGCGTGATAAGTGGGGGCGGGTTGGTCTTGTTTGAAGCTAGAGTCGTGTTCTTCATCTAAGACAATTAAACCGAGCTGGGGTAACGGGGAAAAGATAGCGGAGCGGGTGCCAATGACTACCTGGGGTTCTCCGATGAGCATTTGCCGCCAAGTGTCGTAGCGTTCGCCATCGGAGAGGGCGCTGTGATAGACGCAAACTTTGTTGCCAAAACGGGCGCGAAAGCGGTCTGTGAGTTGGGGGGTGAGTCCGATTTCTGGGACTAAGACGAGGGCAGATTTTCCTTGTTCAAGGATGGGCGCGATCGCCTGCAAATATACTTCGGTTTTTCCCGAGCCTGTTACCCCATGCAACAGCACGCGGCTAAATTCTTGTAAGTTGCTAATAGTTGCTAAAGCCGCACTTTGATCAGGCGTGAGGGCTTTCGGGCGATCGGCAGCAAGATCGGGTTCAGCTGAAGTTCGCAATACTTCTCTAGACTGAATTACTATATATCCTTTCGTTTCTAATGCCTTTACAGTTGTAGAACTGGTGTTACAAATTTGCAGCAATTCTGTCAGCCACAAATCCCCACCACGACGCCGTAAAATGTCCAATATTTCTCGCTGTCGTGGCGTTAAATCTAAGGGAAAACTATCACTAACTAAGGTGACGGCTTTTTGTAATTTGGGTTGGGTAGGTTTCGGTGGTTCTACGTAGCTTTCTACCCAGCCACGCTTCAATAATTCCCGCAGTCCGCGACTGGCTCCACGAACTTGTCGCTGGATGTAGGGCAAGCTATAGTTGCCGTTGGGTTGCGATCGCAAAAGTTCCAACACCTGACGCGCTACAGGACTAATAAAGGTATCAGCACTTGAGGCGATCGCTTCCTCTCTCAGGCGCACCCGACGTTGCGATCGGGCCAGCAATCCCGGTGGTAACGCCACACGAATCACCGAGATCAGCGGCGTGCAGTAGTAGGCGGCGACGCGCTCCAAGAGTTGCCAATAAAATGCTGGAAAGAACCCCGCACTAATGACATCCTCAACTTCTTTAATTTTTGAGGGGTCGAGACCGGGAGGGGGGGAGTCCACAAGCCCAATCGCGATCGCCCCTAGCTGTTGCGCCCCAAAGGGGACACTCAAGATATCGCCAGGACGCACCTGTAAATCGGCAGGTAAGCGGTAGGTAAATAATTCCTGCGTTCCCGGACAATCCACCAGCACTTCAATCCAGCGCTCTATAGTAGAACCCGACTGATAAGACTCCCCAGGTTCTGCCAGGACTAGACCCACCTGCTGATTAGACATACCGCAAACTTACCACTCCACGGAATCCGAGCTGATAGGCGCGATCGCGCCTTGAAACAATCTGATTGTAGCGGGCGATCGTTCTGGAAACTCAACACCTACCCTCAAGCCTGCTGTCATCAGTATTTTCTCTCGACTAGCAGATTTCAGCGAACACAAGACTCTCTCAGAGATAGTACTAGTTTTCTGACTAGCGATAGAGAGGCAATCTAGTTAAGATATGAGAGCATAAAGATATAGCAAAGTTAAATAAAAGGAACGGTAAAGTCAGTTAGTAGGACATACTCAACAGTATCAAGGAAAGTCAGTTTAATGCCTAAGGTGTTTCTTGAAAATAACAGATTAATTTAAGAAACTCCTAAAACTATTTGATTCCTTCCAGTCCCGCTGTCGTTTGTTAATTCCTCCTAACCTCACTAAAACTACTAATTAGCTGAGGACTTCGCAATTCTGTAATCAGGCAAACAACTATTTACAAATATTCTGTTAGCCTGAGAAAAAATGTTTTTTCTAGATCCGTAGGAAAAAACGATTTTCTCTTTTTTGAGCAAAAGCCTTCATCGTCACTAGTTCATAGGTGATGATCGCTCCCCAAAAGCCAAAAAACCTTTATTTTTTGAGAAAAACATAACTCAGTCAAATCCCTCCAGGCTCTCCTGGATAGGCTGAACACTGAAGCAAAGTTCTACCAACTCACTCTTGTAGTCGCTCCTGATCATATTTCTATTTCTCACTATGAATGTTACTCAACTGAACGAAAGCAACACCCTGGACTCTGATCTCAAGCCAGATTTTCCTGATAACGCTGAGACTGATACCGATATGGAAGAACCCGATTTGGCGCTGGTTGAAGTTGAATTCTCAGGCTCTGGAGAAGGATTGGAAGGAAGCCGGACATCGGGATACCAGAAAACGGGTTCAGACGACACAGTTGGGGCTTTCTTTAAGGAAATGGCGCGTTATCCGCTGCTCAAGCCAGAAGAAGAAGTAGATCTGGCGAATAACGTGCAATTCCTCGTAAAGATGGAAGAGATTCGTGAGCACTTAAGAGAAGAATTGAAGCATGAGCCAACCAAAGCTGAGTTGGCGGCGGCGATTGATTTGACGGAGCGCCAGTTAGAAAACCGCTTGTATCGCGGTCGTGTAGCGAAGCGAAAGATGATTCGCTCCAACCTGAGATTGGTTGTTTCTATTGCCAAGCGCTACCTAAATCGGGGAGTTCCCTTCCTAGATTTGATTCAAGAAGGCGCATTAGGCTTGAACCGCGCGGCTGAAAAGTTTGATCCCGAAAAAGGATATAAGTTCTCAACCTATGCCTATTGGTGGATTCGTCAGGCAATTACCCGCACCATTGCCAATGATGCTCGCACAATCCGCCTACCGATCCACATTGTTGAGAAGCTAAACAAGCTGAAAAAAGCCCAGCGCGACCTGAAGCAGACATTGCAGCGCAATCCGAGTGAAGAGGAACTAGCAGAGTTCTTAGAGGTTTCTCGCTCTAATTTACGCCAGTTGCTACAGTTACGCAGGCGATCGCTCTCCCTCAATCACCGCGTCGGTAAGGGTGAAGATACCGAATTAGTTGATCTACTCGAAGATAACGACCTGCGCTTACCGGAAGAGCAGATGAGCGAAACCATGATGCGCCAGGAAATCTGGGATGTTTTGAGCGATGTACTGACGGAACGGGAAAAAGATGTCATTTCCTTGCGCTATGGTCTCACTAGTAGCGAACCCTACACCTTGGAAGAAGTGGGTGGAATGTTTAATCTCTCTCGCGAACGCGTACGGCAAATTCAAAGTAAAGCGATGCGTAAGCTGCGCCGTCCCCAAGTTGCTCGCCGCTTGAAGGGTTGGTTGAACTAAAAAGTTTGGCAAGGGCTAATTTGTTGAAGAGAGGAGTACAGAATACTTCTCTCTTTTTTAGTAATGGTGGGTTGGGCTTTGTACTTTTCCTCCTTTCTCCCCATTTTGCCATCCGCTAGAATATCTCAGGACTGACTCAATGATTGGCTCAATGAAAGCAACTAATGGCTTCTGAATTAACTTTGCGTCCTGCCACACCCGCAGACATTTCTGTACTTTTTGACTTGATTTAAAGCCCTAGCAGAGTATGAAAAGCTATCTGATGCTGTAGTGGGCAATGAGGAGGCTTTGAGAGAACATCTTTTTGGCGATCGCCCCTATATTGAGGCGATTTTGACAGAGTGGGACGGAAAAACCGCTGGATTTGCCCTGTTCTTTCCCAATTACTCTACGTTTTTGACCCAACCAGGGATTTATTTGGAAGATTTGTTTGTGTTACCGGAGTATCGGCGGCGGGGTATTGGCAAGGCAATTTTAAGTTACCTGGCGCAGTTGTCAGTTTCCCGTGGTGGTGGGCGTCTGGAATGGAGCGTTTAGGATTGGAATGAAAATGCGATCGCCCTTTACAAAAAAATGGGTGCAACGATTTTACCCGACTGGCGCATCTGCCGAGTCACGGGTGATTCTTTAACTCAGTTAGCCGCCCAAGCAGCAATTGAATTAATTTGACAGCCTGACAAATTCAGCTATATCTAAAATTAGTGCCTTAAAGAGTAGGAATCAGCAATTATGACCATTTGGGTAAACGAACAGATTGACCCTTCGGGTCTTCTTTATTCTTGTATTGCTTGCTGTAACGAAGAGATGGCGCAAGACTGCCATAAGTCTTTTAAAAACAACCTAACCGCCGCGCAAACATCTTCCGGCTGGGTAGCGCGTCTTAGGACAGTAGAATCCTGGGATGAAGTTCCCGTTAATGCTCTCAAACTCAACTAGACCTCTTGCATAAGTCGAATAGACCCCCCTTAATCCCCCCTTAGTAAGGGGGGATTAAGGGGGGTCTGGTACATTTTTGCAAGAGGTCTACCGATGGAGTTCATTCCCTGGGATTTTCAACAAATCTATCCAGAATTACCTGAGCATCAGGGGAAAATTCCCTCACCAAACGAATCGGATTTTTTTGCGTAGAAGCTAACTGAGCATACTCTTACGCTAACTTTTCCTAGCATCTGTGACCTCTCAGTTCCGCCAAGGATTGCCTGCAACTATTTCCTCCAATAGTAGTGGCAGGAAAAATTCAGTCTATAGTACCTTAAGGAAATAGCAGATCGTCTGAGCAACGTGCTTGGGGAAGATTACTCAGTGCAGCTTGCTGTAGTCGGTTTGCTGACTTCAAAACAGAAATTTACCACGCGAGCTCAACCAAAGTCTCTGCTTCTAAACCAGTGGAAACATTATCGTCCACTCCTTATTTACTTGTTGATGCTGACAAGGCTCAGCGTCCTCTGCCATTGGCGGGGACAAACCGCTGGATAGTTGGTCGTAGCAAGCACAGCGACGTGCTGCTGCTAGAGCAATCGGTGTCTCGACGCCACGCGCTGTTGCACTGCACCGAAAGCGGTGACATCTATCTGATCGATTTAGGCAGCCGTAATGGTTCCTTTGTGAATGGACAGCGGGTGATTTTGCCCGTGACTTTGCAAGATGGCGATCGCTTAACCTTTGGCAATAGCAAGTTAGCGTTTCATCGCCCTCAAACAGAACCTCAATCCTCCTCCGATGGCACGAACTCCTCTGTATTTTTCAAGCGCGTCCGTTGCCTAATTTCCGTGCTGGTGGTTGATATCCGCAACTTCAAAGCCCTGACTCAGCAAGTGGATGGAAAAATCCTCTCAAAAGTGATCGGCACCTGGTTTCGCGAGGCGGAGACAATTATCCGCCACTATGATGGTTGGGTCGATCGCTATGTCGGGGATGCCATTGTGGCGGTGTGGTGTCATCACCCTCAAAACGTCAACATCGAAGAAGTGCAGAATATCTGTGAAACTATTAGCGCCCTGTACGCCATGACATCAGCGCTGAACCAGCAGTATCCTTTACCCTTCTCATTGCCGATTGGGGTAGGAGTCAATACAGGTTATGCAATGGTAGATAGCGATGCTAGCCATGAGGATCATCTAGAATATACAGCGCTCGGAAATACTGTGAAGAAGGCTTTTAACCTAGAAGCCGCTAGCAAAAAAATTGGTTTAGATATTGCCTTGGGAGAAACGCTCTATCAATATTTTCAAGATTCAGGAATGGGTGAAGAGGTGTTTACAAAAATGACGGTTGAACTGAAGGGAGGCGAAAAGGCAACGTCTTTCTATGGTGGCTCTTTTGCCAATCTTGATGCTTTTCTGCACAAAAATTAGCATCTGTGTGACGTCATTTCGCCTTTAACCGGATTGAGTACAACTGGACAAAAATCCTCAGATGCTGCTAGGTATTGATTTAGGGACAGGTTCTGTCAAAGCGTTACTCCTGGCAACCGATGGCACAGTGATCAGGGAAGCCTCCAGTACCTATCCTGTCTTAGCACCGCACCCGGGTTGGGCAGAGTCTAATCCCGCAGACTGGTGGAATGCTGTCGCGATCGCGGTAAGAACTGCCACCGTAGATGATGCCAATCAAATTCAGGCGATCGGACTCTCCGGACAAATGCACGGCGTTGTTCTGAGCGATGCGGAAGGGTCAGCCCTGCGTCCGGCGATTCTCTGGGCAGATACACGCTCTGGCGAAACCCTCGCTGCTTATCACGAGCTAGATGGACAGAAGCAAGCACGATTGGCAAACCCGATTACCGCAGGGATGGCAGGTGCGAGTTTATTGTGGTTGCGCGATCGCGAACCCCAACTTTACAACACTGCTCGCTGGGCACTTCAGCCCAAAGACTGGCTGCGCCTCCAACTAACAGACACAGTTGCCACAGAACCCTCCGACGCCTCCGGAACATTACTGTACGACCTGCTCGCCGATAACTGGGCATTTGAAACCATCGAAGCCCTAAATCTCCGCAGTGACTGGCTGCCTCAAATCATCCCCTCTAGCAGCATCGCTGGCTACCTGACCGCTAAGGCTTCTGAACATCTAGGTTTACCTGCTAGCTTACCCGTAGTTGCCGGAGCTGCCGATACCGCCGCCGCCGCCCTAGGTAATGGACTCCTAGAGCCAGGTTTAGTGCAACTCACCATCGGTTCCGGCGCTCAAATTATCGCCCTTTGCTCTCAACCGATGGTCGATTCCCAAGGTTGCACTCACCTGTATCGTACCGCCCTCCCAAAACAATGGTATGCTCTAGCCGCCATCCAAAATGCGGGTTTAGCCTTGGAATGGGTGCGAGGCATTTTGGGTATGAGCTGGCAGCAAGTATACGCCGAAGCCTTCGCCGTACCGCCAGGATGTGAGGGTTTAGTCTTTTTACCCTATCTCACAGGGGAACGCACTCCCCATCTTGACCCCAACGCACGAGGTGCCTGGGTAGGGCTAGGACTCCACCACAGCCCCTCCCATCTGATGCGTGCTGCCTTGGAGGGGGTTGCCTTTGCTTTGCGACAAGGCTTAGAAGCCCTAGAAGCTACAGGAGCTAGCACGACTCAACTGCAACTATCCGGCGGAGGTACGCAAGAAATAGCGTGGCAGCAGTTGCTTGCAGATATTCTGAGAGTTCCCCTGTACACCACGGCGGTAACGGCAGCTTCGGCGCGAGGCGCTGCCATCCTTGCTGGAATGGGGACGGGTATCTATACTGACACCTCAACAATCCACCAACTCACCCCAGCACCAACCCTAGCCGCGACTCCAGGACATTTTGAGTCAGCCCTAGCCGAAGCATGGGAGCGCTACTGTGCGCTTTATCCTCAACTCAGTAGGCGATCGCGAGGCTAGCCTCAGCGTAAAACCCTCGGAGTTCTAAGTTTGACCCTTCCCCCAACCCCTCCCCGCCACGGAGAGGGGCGTTGAATTTCCCCTTTCCCGCCTCTATCTGGGATTTTGGAACAAGATAGAGGCGTTGGTAACGTGACTGTTGCCTTTGAGTCTCTCTAGAGGATTTTCCTATCTAATGACTACCCTTTTTGAAAGCGATCGCCTAGTTGTTCGCCGTTGGATGCCTCAGCTGGATGCAGAACAAGCCTTTGAAATTTATGGTGATCCGGAAGTGATGCGCTTTATTGGCAGCGGTAAGACGGAAGCAAACGTCGAGACGCTACGTCAGAGGCTGACTGAAACAATCGAGCGCTATAACCAATTCAATAACGGGACTGGCTCTTGGGCAGTTGTTGAAAAGGAAACCACAAGAGCTGTGGGAGCCATTCTTCTTAAACAACTACCCGATAATGATGGTTTGCCTACTCAGGACTATGAGGTGGGCTGGCACTTTCGACAGGCTTCTTGGGGTAAAGGATACGCAACGGAAGCAGGACGAGCGATCGTTGATTACGGATTTAATGTTTTGCATTTGCCAGTGCTATATGCCGTGGTGAAGCCGGAAAATAATGCTTCAATCCGCGTCACACAGAGATTGGGAATGGAACCAATGGGGCGCACAAATAGGTATTACGACGGTGTCGAACTCCTCCTCTTCAAACTCGACGCCCCTAATGCCATTGCACCTTAAAACTCTTTACCTTAATTCCTCATCTGAGCTTTCTGGTAGATGACACCTGAAGTAAGGGATTTGGGCATCGGCGAGCGATCGCTACGAATCTACGTCTGTTCTCCCAACATCTGCAAGCAACTCCCCACAGAGTTTTAAGGCGTACCGATTGATTGCATCGTCACCGGAGATATCTCTACTTTTTAGTCCCCAGTAGAGGGGCGTCAGTTGTTAGTTGTTATGGCTAACGGTTGACGCTTCCTTGCTGCTACGCAACTATCTCAAATCCCTAGTTCCAGAGATTACCACCAGAATCAGTACGGTTATCTCCCTCTATCTAATCCCTCCGCTCTGGAGTCCCTGGGCGATTATAAAAAGTAAGGATGCAAGGTGGTGGTCGTCAGTTAATCCTGATTTGTGTCTTGAGGAGTACCAAGGATTATAGATATTACCACCGAAACAAGTACGGTTATCTCCGTCTATCGGCTGTCTCAGTGGAGGGGTTTCTGAGCGATCATTAAAGTAAGGATGCAATGTTAGGAAGTGAGTTCTAACGGTGTCTTGAGGAGTATTACCGTCATGTTACAGCACCATCGTCCAAATCGTAAATTGTTGAACTTTTTTTACTTTACCAGCGTCTAAGTTTGTAATACCATAGAGTAAAGCAAACTCATATTGACTTCAAGTTGTTGCTTTACCAGTTAAAGAGCAGTGACGGAGTAAGGAACGCCGCAGACTTGACTTAGATAAACATTCGTTAAACGTTAAAGATTTTGATATTCACGCCTAGATCTCCTGTCTGAATGAAGGCAGGCGGTTTATACATCTTTTACCAGATGTAGCCCATTGATTTAGTTCCCTATCCTCAGGATACATAAGAAGATCACAGCTTTCCTGAGGAGCAGTTCTAGCCACAGACTTGTTGCTTGTTTACGGAGTTACCACTCACAGATGTCCACTGATAAAACTAAGAAAAAAACCACCCAGCCCACGTTGTCAGCAGACATGGTTCGTACCTATCTCCATGAGATCGGTCGCGTGCCACTACTTACCCATGAACAAGAGATCGTTTATGGTAAGCAAGTGCAGCACATGATGTCACTGCTAGAAGCTCAAGAAGCTTTAACTGCAACGTTGGAGCATGAACCAACTACTCAGGAGTGGGCTGAACAGGTTGGGCTAGACGAAGCCGCGCTAAATAAGGCAATTACTTTAGGAACGCGAGCCAAGCGCAAGATGATCGAAGCGAACCTGCGTCTTGTTGTCGCGATCGCTAAGAAGTACCAAAAGCGCAACATGGAGTTTCTGGACTTAATCCAGGAAGGTACCTTAGGTTTAGAACGAGGTGTTGAGAAGTTTGACCCGATGCGGGGTTATAAGTTTTCCACCTATGCCTACTGGTGGATTCGTCAGGCGATTACGCGAGCGATCGCGCAACAAGCGCGGGCGATTCGACTGCCGATTCACATTACCGAAAAGCTCAACAAAATCAAAAAAGTACAGCGGGAACTGGCTCAGACACTGGGGCGTAGCGCCACCGCTGCTGAGATCGCTAAAGAGCTGGACTTAGAACCCTCCCAGATCCGGGAATATCTAAGCGTTGCCCGTCAGCCAATTTCTCTTGATGTTCGCGTCGGAGATAATCAAGATACTGAGTTGTCCGAACTCCTTGAAGACGAGGGCTTAACCCCAGTCAACTACACGACTCAAGAGTCCTTACGGCAAGACCTCGATAAACTGCTTGCCGAACTCACTCCCCAACAGCGAGAAGTACTGTCCCTACGCTTTGGCTTAGAAGATGGCAATGAGCTATCTCTGGCAAAGGTTGGTCAACGACTCAACCTCAGCCGGGAGCGAGTGCGTCAGCTAGAGCACCAAGCGCTGGCACACCTGCGTCGGCGTCATGCGACTGTCAAAGAGTACATCGCTAGTTAGTCATAACCCGTAGCGGGTTAAACCTAAAAATTACTCCAAGTGGTAGCAAGAAATTGTTGCCACTTTTTTTTGTAAACGTTTGTAAACTTATTACGAAATTCTACCGAACACTCGTGAAGCTATCATCCACAAGTCTGAAGGTAAATTCACCCATTTGAGAGAGCGGTTAGGTACTACAACTTAGGTATTGTTTAGTAACTGGGGTATGAAGTTCTCAATTAATAACGGTTATAGGATTACGATAGTTTACCAACTGTGACGGTTGATGAACCGTCAGGCACTAATCGAAAAAGAACATTTCCACCGTTTATAACCGTTACAGAAACACTTAAAAAATAGCCATATAAAAGTTTTAAGTCGGTTTTTTCTTCATTTTGGCTCTTTCAAGGTGCAACGTTTAAACAATTTTTAAAAGGGGTAACTACGGTGTTTAGCCAACTAACTAAATTAATATCACAAGGTCGTCCAACACTTAATCGCCTACATTTGCCTCTCACCGGGTTATTCCTCACCGTTGGAGTTGCCGCGAGTGGAGCGTTTTTTCAGGCAGCAAAAGCTCAACAACAAGTGCAAAACTCTGATTCCGTAGTTGTTGCCGCTGTACCAGTCGCCACCTCCAGTAAAGCGATCGCTAACGGAACCTACCTCTACGGACAGACCCCCCAACCTGAGCAGATTGGTCAAGAGTATCTAGTCTTTGAAGCCAATGGCGGTAATGTAGTGGGCGCGATGTACCTCCCTGGCTCCGAGTTCAGTTGCTTCTACGGCACATTGCAGTCGGAGAAAATGGACTTAACCATGGTAAATCCTTACGACCAGACAGCAGTTTCTCACACTATTGCCCTCAATCAGCCAACGGAAGTGGCTTATGCGGGTAACCAGTTAAGGACTCAAGATAGCTACGATTCTGTTACCTACCCGCACTCAGTGCAACTGGAAGGATATACACCGATTTCTCAAGTTAGCGAAAACGACCAACGGCTCTTAAATACCTGTAAAGCTAGCTATCAATAGTAGGGTTTGATTCGCTAACCCATTAAAAAAGCATTTTGTAGAGTGGGCAATGTCCACTCTATTTGTTTATATGCCCTCAAAAGCGACCTCATTGACCGAAAATAATGGGATACAAGCCCTGTCCTTCACTTCGGCGTGAGACTTCGGCGTGAGACTTCGGCGTGAGACTTCGGCGTGAGCTCAGTCGAACGCTCAGTGACCACTAGGACGGCTTTTTATTAGGCTCTGGAAAACGAGCAATTAGAGTTCTAATCAATTCAGATTTAGTCATTCCACGACTTGCGGCTTCTTTTTCAAGTTGCCGCTTTTCGTATTCGGTTAATCTAATATAAATTTTTTCTGTTTTCATACAGGTGTGCAGACAATTGGATACACATTTAGGATAATGGTAACAGGAGGATTGAAAAATGAAAGCAAGATATCAGTACCGTTTTTACCCAACAGACCAACAGCAGCAAGGCTTGGCTCAGTTGTTTGGTTGCGTTCGTGTTGTGTATAACGATGCTCTGGCAATCTGCAAACAATCCGAGAAAAAACCAAAATCTGCTGAACTCCAAAAGATTGTTATCACTCAAGCTAAAAAGACTGAAGCTAGGGCTTGGTTGAGCGAAGTTTCAAACATTCCATTACAGCAGTCAGTAGCCGATCTGGAGATAGCTTTTAAGAACTTTTTTAATTCCTGCAAAAGTAAGAGAAAAGGTAAAAAAGTTGGTTATCCTAAATTCAAGAAACGGACTAATAGTCAATCGGCGCGGTTCAGGATTGGAGGTTTCTCTATTAAAGATGAAGGTGTTTATCTTGCAAAAATAGGTGTTGTTAAGCCTATCTGGTCAAGAGAACTGCCAACAGCGCCAAGCTCTGTAACTGTGATTAAAGACTGTGCTAATCGCTACTTCCTGAGCTTTGTTGTAGAAGTTGAGCCAGTCAGTATTAATGCCAAAAATCAAAGTGTGGGGGTCGATTTAGGGATTAAAACTTTTGCCGTGGTGAGCAACGGTGAAAAAGCGTTTAGTCCCTGCTATAAGTTGCTAGACCTCAAAGTGCGTAAGCTGCAACGGAAGTTGGCACGACAACAGAAAGATTCAAGCAGGAGACATAAAACCAGGATTCAGATAGCTAGGACTCACAACAAGATTGCAGATACTCGCAAAGACTTTTTGCACAAATTATCAACCAAAATCGTTAGTGAAAACCAAACTATCGTTTTGGAAGACTTAAATGTATCGGGCATGGTTAAAAACCGCAAACTGGCTAGAGCAATTAGTCAGCAGGGATGGAGAGACTTTCGCGTTTTGGTTGAGGCGAAGTCTGAAAAATATGGACGGAAGTTCGTAGTAATCAGTAGATGGGAGCCAACAAGCCAGACCTGCTCTAGTTGCGGCTACAAATGGGGCAAAATTGATCTGTTAATACGCTCGGTACTTTGCTTAGGCTGTGGTACAGAACACGACCGAGATGAAAACGCATCGATAAATATAGAAATGGTCGGCACGGGGCATCGGCACGACCTTAAATGTACGTCGAGACAGAGTAAGACTACCTCGGTAGCATCAGTCAATGAAGCGTAAAGAATCCCCGTCGCTTTAGGACGGGGAGTATGTCAAAAGCTCAGAGAAGTTCACTCCTCTCTAAGTAGCTACCGTGTATACACAAGCTTAAAATCAAGCTTTTGGCTATTCCTTACCCCCCTAACCCCTTTATCAAGGGACGCGAGGGGGTTTGAACGAAACTTGCATCAGAAAGAATCCAGTTATGTATACACGGTAGCTCTAAGTAGAGAGGCGATTGGCGTCCCTACAACTCAAAACTCAATTCCTGGCTGGGCTTTAACGCCTTGTTCTCGAAAAGGATGCTTGATTAAGCTCATCTCTGTAACCAAGTCAGCATTTTCTATTAAGACGGCGGGTGCGCCTCTTCCCGTCAAGATCACATGAGAGTCCTCAGGCTTGCGCTCAATTCCTGCAATTACGTCTTGAACATCTAAGTAGCCCAACTTCAAGGCGACGTTAATTTCATCTAATAACACCAACTGAAAGTCGGGATTGAGGATAAATTCCAGCCCCTTGTTCCAGGCTTCTTGGGCTTTTTGAATGTCTCGCTCTCGATCCTGAGTTTCCCAGGTGAAACCTTCTCCTAGGGCGTGAAACTCTAACTGCGGGAGTTGATCGGCTTGTGGAATCGTCCAGTGGTGAAATGCCGCTTTTTCGGCAGGTTCCCAGGCTCCTTTGATGAATTGAACGATCGCGACTCGGTAGCCATGACCAAGCGATCGCAATACCATTCCCAACGCCGCCGTTGTTTTGCCTTTGCCGTTACCGGTGTGAACAATGGTTAAACCTTTCTCTTTTGAAGCTTGCGCTACCCGTTTATCTTGTACAGCTTTGCGCTGCTGCATCTTCTGCTGGTACTGCGCTGAGGTTAATCCAGTTGTCTCTGATTGCCCTTGCTCTTTGAATTGGTCTGCCTGCTGATTCCACTCATTGTCAGTGGTCTTGTCTACATTATTCATCAGGAAAAGTCTCAAAATGGCGGGTAGTCTTCTTCTTCAGTCAAAGCAGCCATATCTCCTTGATAATTCTCGTTCAGTTTCGCCGCTTTTGCTTTTAAATGATTAGGCACGTAGCGGAGATGGACAGGTAAGCCATGGGCTAAATAAAACTCTGCAAGTTGCTCTGGATGAATGTAAATGCCTTCCCCGTGCAAACGCTGCACAATTTCCTCGAAACTGTGCCAGTGTTTTTGGGAACCTTGCTGCAACTGAACGGCACAGGTCAAATCTGATAAAAAGTTGTCGGTCATAGCTAAGGTATACGGAATAAGAACGAAGTTAGGTTATCCGTTAGTTCTTAGGTGAACTTATATCAATAATAAACTTTTGCTAGTCGAGTTTAGGAAGAGAATCGCAAGTTTTGAGTTAAAAAGCTCAGAAAGTATTGACTACCTCTTATTAACTTATCTGCCTCTTTCTGCTTCAATGGTAAAGATTTAGAACAAATCAAATCGCACAAAGCTTCCTATGAAAACAAGCAAAATCGCCGTTATTGAAGGGGATATTACTCAGCAACAAGTTGAGGCGGTTGTGAATGCGGCTAATTCCTCTTTGCTAGGTGGTGGTGGGGTTGATGGAGCAATTCATCGGGCAGCAGGTTCGGGTTTGCTCGAAGAGTGCCAGGGGTTGAAGGGCTGTCAAACGGGCGACGCCAAAATTACCAAAGGGTACAATCTCCCTGCCAATTGGGTGATTCATACAGTAGGGCCAGTCTGGAAAGATGGAACTCATCATGAGGATGAGTTGTTAGCCAGTTGTTATCGTCGCAGCCTGGAACTAGCAGAGGAGTACAACATCCGTAGCATCGCCTTCCCAGCTATCAGCACGGGGGTCTATGGGTTTCCTGCGGAACGCGCTGCCAGAATTGCGGTGAAGACAGTGCAGGAGTTTTTGGCGAGTCACCCAGCTATTGAGCAGGTTATCTTTGTCTGTTTCAGTTCCCACTCCTACAACTGCCATAGGGCAGCAGTGGAGGAGATTATTGTGTCCCGCAGCAAGCCATGACTACACCTTATCTAATTCAGCTCGGTTTGACAGCAATTTTGGCATTTTATGTTGCCTGGAATTTAGGCGCGAATGATGTCGCCAACTCAATGGGAACCTCTGTGGGTTCCAAGGCGGTGACGCTGCGGCAAGCCTTAATTATTGCTGGAACTTTAGAGTTTACAGGGGCGGTACTGTTTGGTCGGAGGGTTTCTTCGACGCTGGCGACGGAGGTTGTCAACCCGGAGTTGTTTGCCCAGACACCGCAACTTTTGTTATTGGGGATGGTTTCGGTGTTGCTCGCCTGTGGGTTGTGGTTACAGATTGCCACCAGTCAGGGATTGCCTGTTGCTTCTTCTCATGCTGTTGTGGGAGCGATCGCGGGATTCAGTTGGCTTGCCATGGGAATTGATGCCGTGGACTGGAAAAACATCGGTATGATTTCCCTGGCTTGGGTTGTCACACCTGTGGTTAGCGGTATCTTGGCGATCGCCTTTTACAGCCTGCTGAAGTGGGGAATTCTCGATCGTCCCCAACCTCTGATGCAACTGCGCGAATGGATTCCTTGGCTCAGTGCTGCCATCATCAGCGTCTTTGGTGTGATTGTGCTGCCGACGCTGTTTGATACTCCCTTTTTTGCCTCACTACCGCTCCCTCGCCACGACCTGATCCTTGCTACCGGGGGTCTTGCCGCTGTTGGTTTAACGATGGTGAGCTGGCGTAACCTGGAAAATAGTCAGGTAAGCTCCAACCCCAATCTTACTTCGCCCATTGAGAAGCAATTAGGACGCTTTCAAGTCATCAGTGCCTGTTTTGTTGCCTTCGCTCACGGCTCCAATGATGTTGGTAATGCGATCGCTCCCTTAGCCGCGATCGCCTTTATTTTACGTACAGGTACCGTTCCCTTGATTGGTATCGATGTTCCCCTGTGGATTTTGGTTCTTGGTGGGGTTGGCATTGTTACAGGTTTAGCTGTTTTAGGAAAAAACGTCATTGCCACCATTGGCGAAGGCATCATCTCCCTCCAACCCAGCAGCGGCTTCTGCGCCGAGATTGCCACCGCCACAACCATCTTGTTCGCTTCGCGACTGGGGATACCCGTATCTACCTCCCACGCTCTTGTCGGTGGCGTCATCGGGATTGGACTGATTCAAAGTTGGCAAAAGGTGCGCTTTGAAACGGTCAGATCGATTATCCTTGCCTGGGTGGTTACCCTGCCAGCCGCAGGAGGTCTTGGGGCGACAATCTTTCTGGGCTTGCGTTGGCTGTTCCTCAAAGCTTAAAATCGTTTCCGGCTACATCGTTAAGACTGATCGGGAGATGGGATATTTTAACGAGTCACTTACTTCTGCTGTACTGCACTGGAGTATAAAAAGGCACTCCTCAATATTTCTTAATTTCAGCTTGGTTTTCGAGAGATCTGCCCTAATCAGCAAAGCATCTCAAAGGGTCTACAGCCTTCAACCTTCAGCCTTGTTCCCCCTACTCCCGACTTGAGCAAGAGATGAATAAAGGATGCGATCGCGCCCCATTTGATCGCCTTGAGGGGCTTAAGTCTCTGGCGGCTTGCTTTTACCTCGCATACAATAGCGACAATAACTGCCAACTAGAAAACCTCTCTGAATAAAAAAGCAGATTTCTTTAAGAGAAATTTTATAAAAAGAGGGGCTTAGTTTGTGAAAATACTGAGAACAGCAGCAAAATTCTCGATTAAGTTCCTAACTCGGTTCTTTGGACGCCAAGTGGATAGAGGTTAAACGCATAATGGGGCAAAAGGACTTGCAACCGGAAAACTTTGGTGCCGGCGATCCAAAAGCAGCAGAAACTCTCTTGAGCCAGATGACGGCTGAACTTGAGAATCTGCAGCACAATCTCATTGCCCAGTTGTCTCAAGATGTTGAGCGACTTCAGAACGAAAAATCTTATTTAATTGACGAAATTGACAGGCTCAAACAGGTACGTCAGCAGCAACTAACTCAACAACAGCAGCTAATTAAGCAACTGGCTCCGGCTTTGGCAAACCAACTACAAGATTTGTTGGCGCAGCGGTTGCAACAAATGGACAATTCCGCCGCACCCTCCAAAAGCTCAGGGGGGGCAACTTTTACCCGTAGTGCAGGAGCCACGGAATACAACGAGAATGCCTATCGGTTGATTGCCTCTCTCGATTCCACCCTCAGAAGCACCTTCAAGACTCTCCAGCAAGACCTCAGCAGTTACCAAAGCTCTCTTTCCCAGCAGTTAGGTCAAATGCACAGCATGGAACAGCAGGGAGAGGCAATCTTAGAAGCCCTGGTGAATCGACTGCGAGACGAAATTTCCAAAGACCCAACACCAATTGCTCAAGCAACTTCGGCTCCTCCTGCGGTGTCTGGGCATCCTTCCCAGCCTGATTGGGAACTGCCAATTGTTCCCCCGGATAATCATCATCCTGTAGGCGATCGCTCTTCTACCCCCCCATCACCAATTCCCCCGGTTCCTATCGTTCCGGAGCCAGAATCGGCTGCCGCACTGCCACGTTCGACGCCTCAGTTAAAAAATCTCTCTAACGCCCAGCTCGGCTTTTTACTAGTTCTAGTTGCCTCACTGTCGCTGTCGTTTTTTAATATTTTAATTAAGATCATTCTCGGCAAGCCTAAGCTGATTTTTAATGAATTTACTATGGGTGGATTTATCGCACCCGGTCTAGGAAATTCCTTATTAATCTTGTGGCTACGGATGCTAGTGGTAGTGCCGCTGATGGTAGTTCTGGCGAGGATTCTCTACCCGGCGGTGTTCCGAGACATTCGAGAATTTGCCCGCTTCAAAGACCGACGTCTGGTGATCAATGTCATCGCCAGTGGCTTCTTTCTGTTTTTATCTCAAGTGCTGATTTACATTGCCTTAGGAGCGCTTTCAGCCGGAGTAGCGATCACAATTTTCTTCATCTACCCGATTGTGACGGTGCTGTTTGCCTGGTTATTATTTGGCGATCGCCCCACTCTCTTCCGTAGCGTGGTTATCTGTTTGGTGATGCTAGGAGTTATTTTAATTTCCCTACCCACTAGTGGGGGGGCTTTACTTTCTTTTTCAGGTATCTTCGCGGCGGCTGGATCGGGTATTGCCTTCGCGTTTTACGTACTTCTAATCCAAGCCTGTGCAAAAAAGCTAAATCCAGTTCCTCTGACCTTAATTCACTTTCTACTGATCTTTTTTCTTTCAGGTCTTTGCTTGGCAGGGCCAGCCCCTGACTCTTGGCGTTTTGCTGTCGAGCCAGCGGCATGGCCGGGTCTGATTATCAGTAGTCTAGTCTTGGGAGGAACTACTCTTGTCAGCTATCTCCTCAACAACATTGGCATTAGCATCATTGGTGCCGCTAGAGCTTCGATTTTAGGAGCAACGGGCCCAGCACTGACCGCCCTCTTAGCATTGATTATTATTGGAGAAGCCTTAACAGGGCAGCAAATTCTGGGAATGTTGCTAGTAACTCTAGGAGTTTCAGCCCTCAGCTTTGAGCGCCTGCGTCGCCAAACGAACAAGCCTCAACCTGCGAAGTCGGCTTAAATTCGTGCCGTAGTCTGAGATATTACCAAAATTTTAGCGATCGCTTTGCAGCGGACTCAGCAGATTAGTCAAAGCCAAGTTGTGCTTATTGCCCCAATTTCAGCAATAGCTAGATGGCAACTGTGCCTCTAGTCTACAGATCCTAAAGGCACTAACATCGCGTCGGGACTAAATTTTAGGTTTAGTCCCGACCCGTTTTACACTAGATCTGTCAACGGAGAGGGAGGGATTCGAACCCTCGTTAAGTTGCCCTAAACAGCATTTCCAGTGCTGCGCCTTCAACCGCTCGGCCACCTCTCCAGGCATGGTCGCAGTTATTAATGATAAGGGAAAAATGGTCAAATAGGAAACTTTTTTGGAAAAAAGTTCAAAATCTTCCGAGCCAGAGTCAGGTTGAGCTTGAGGATCTGAAAACTACCGAGTGACGTACACTGGACTTATGACACGTTTCTATACAATTCGCATTCACAACCGCCAGACCGGGGCTAAGCATAGCTTACAAGTCCCAGAAGACCGCTACATCCTACAAGCAGCGGAAGGTCAAGGCGTCGAACTCCCTTTTTCCTGCCGCAATGGAGCTTGTACGACTTGTGCGGTACGCGTTCTATCTGGGGAAATCTATCAGCCAGAGGCAATAGGAATTTCTCCCAAGCTTCGCGAAAAAGGCTATGCCTTGCTGTGTGTCAGCTATCCCCGCTCTGACTTGGAAGTAGAGACGCAGGATGAGGATGAAGTTTACGAACTTCAGTTCGGTCGCTACTTTGCCAAAGGAAAAGTTCGCTTTGGGCTACCCCTGGACGATGAGTAAGGCGAAAAATAGCCCGGTTGCTGTTTTTGTTTTCCTGTTGACTTGTTCCGTTTGCCTTCTCCTGGTGGGTTGCCAACCTCAAGGCGCACCCAAGGGAACTGTAGTGAAAGTTCAACGAGTCCTCAGTGGGCAAACCTTAGAAGTTGTAGACACGAGCCAGCAACCGCCTTTAATCCAACAGGTACGGCTACTGAGCATCGAAGCCCCGGATTTACAGCAGCAGCCTTGGGGCCCAGCGGCTAAAAATCACCTAGAGAGAATGATTAGCAAGGTTTCGGGTCAGCAATTCGTTTTACAGTCAGTGTTGCTCCAAACCGATCCGCTGTTCAAAGACAAGTATGGTCGTCAACTTGCCTATGTTTGGCATGATGGCGTATTGATCAATGAACAGTTAGCGGCAGAGGGATATGTCTTAGCTGCACCCCGCAGCGACTACAGTGCTGTCACGCCGATAGAAAACATGGCTGTGGAAGAAAAGCGATCGCGACTGTATAACAGCAAGTACGATCGTCGTATTGTCCGCGCCGAAGAAAAAGCCCGCATCCTCGGAAAAGGTCTGTGGAACCCCTTAGAACCCATGCGCTTGACTCCCTCCGAGTTTCGTCAGCAAAATCCTTGATGGCGGATGGGGGATGAGCAATGAATATAAACTAACTGAGCGCCGATAGCGGACAAATCTTCACGGCCACTACTCACCAACTGTATAACAACGGACAAATGACAAACCCCAATGAATTACAAATCTTCCTGGATATCGCTACTGAAGCAGCAATGGCAGCCGGGGCGGTTTTGCGGGAGTATTGGGGGAAGTTGGATGCAGTGGAAGAAAAAGGGCGTCCGGGAGATTTAGTAACCATCGCAGATAAGCAGGCGGAAGCGACAATTTTGGCGATGCTACGACGGCATGTACCAGAACACGCTATTTTAGCTGAAGAATCGGGGCAACTAGGCGATCGCTCTGATCAGTACCTTTGGGCAATTGACCCCCTTGATGGCACCACTAACTATGCCCATCAGTATCCAATGGCTGCTGTTTCTGTGGGGCTAATTATTGCAGGAACGCCCCAGGTAGGAGCAATTTACAATCCCTTTCGAGATGAGTTATTTCGTGCAGCCAAAGGACTAGGGGCAACGCGAAATCGCCAACCCATTCACGTTTCTCAGACGGCAGAACTGAGTCGAAGTTTGTTGGTGACGGGTTTTGCCTACGACCGACATGAAACGAGAGACAATAACTACGCTGAGTTTTGTTACTTAACCCATCTGACCCAGGGCGTACGCCGCAGTGGTTCAGCGTCTCTGGATTTAGCAGATGTTGCCTGTGGGCGGTTGGATGGCTACTGGGAACGGGGACTTTCGCCTTGGGATGTGGCGGCTGGGGTGGTGCTGGTGGAAGAAGCGGGAGGCAAAGTAACAGCCTACGATGACAGCGCCTTTGTGCTTGAGTCAGGGAGAATTTTGGCAACAAACGGTGCGCTCCATAGCAACTTGAGCCGCGAACTTTTACAAGTGCCGCCCATGTCTAGCTGGGATCAGGTTGTTGGTTAAATTTAAACTGTTGTTTTAAATACAGTGAATTTTAGATAAACCTGCGGATGCCAAGGATTTACTAGTTATCGCAAAATGTAAGACATACTAGAAGCAATTCATTTGGCACGGATACTGGGCGGCACTATGTCTTTTCAAATCGATCGTGGACTTTTTAAGTATGATTTCAGCGACTACCACGCCATTTTAGGGATTCCCGTTGATGCAGATGTCAAGGAAGTCCGCAAGCGATATCTGAAAATTGCCCGTCGCTTGCATCCTGATAGTTGTAAAGCAGCCAGTGAAGCCGAGAAAAAACAAGCCAGTGAACTTTTATCAAAACTCGTTAACCCGGCTTACGAAGAACTATCAACGGGAAGTCGTGAATATGCGGTGATGTTGAATCGCATCGGCAAACGCTTGGCGGGAGAATCCGCGAAAGTTTCCTTTTCCAGTGAAGTTGCCAAGCAGTTAAACCAAGCCGGAGCAAATTTAGACCACACTTATAAAAGTTCAATTCAAAATCTCGCCTCTGGACAGTACGAATCACTAGATAAAGTCTTAGAAGCGATCGCAGAAATTAGCGAACTTAATATGGTCTACCTGATGCAGAAGGGAGGGAAGAGCGAAGGAACTGGCACGGCGAAAAAACCGCTCTCCCACTCGACAGGAACGGGAAGCTCTACCACCGCGACAGGGGCACAGACAGCTACTGGTGCTGGTGCTGGTGCTGGTGTTAATACGGCGGCGGGCACTCCCCCAAGTGCTGGGATGAAGCCACAGCCAGAGGCTCAAAGCTCCCGCGTCGATTCCTACTTCCGGCGGGCGGAAGGGTATATGGCGAAAGGTAACTTTGCCAAAGCGACCTTGGAGTTACGCGAAGCCCTCAGCTTTGAGCCAAATCATGGGCGCTGCCATAGCTTACTAGGGGTCGCTTACTTGAAGCAAAACCAGACAACAATGGCGAAAGTTCACCTCCAAAAAGCCTTGCAGTTGAACCCCAACGATGAAATGGCAATGAAGGGTAAGCAGTACCTAGATAAGCTGGCACAAAAAACTGGAGGTAAGACAAGCGCAGATGGCAAAGGAGGCAATTCAGATAGTAAGACAACCTCCAGTGATAACAAGTCGGCTGGGAAGTCGGGCGGATTCTTGGGCGGTCTATTTGGTGGTAAGAAGAAATAGATTGCTACAGGACGTGAAGTAGGGTTAGTAGTTAGGGCTAATGACTAGTCGGCTAGCTGGCTAATAGTCAATAAACCTTAAACTACGAACCTTAAACCGTTAACAACTGACCACCAACTAACCCATGATTCACCAACCACCAGCAGGTGCTAGGGATCTGCTGCCCCTTGATGTTGCCCAAAAGCACTGGATTGAAGAGCGCTTGCAGCAGGTATTTCACCGCTGGGGATATCACCGAATTATCACTTCCACGCTGGAGTGGTTAGATACCTTAATGGCAGGGGGCGCAATTGAGCGCTCAACTGTGATTCAGCTTCAAGAAGCCGAAGAGAGAACCTTGGGGCTGCGCCCGGAACTCACTGCCTCGATTGCCCGTGCTGTCGTCAGCCGCATGGCAAGCGGAACAGGCAAAACGATGCTTTCCTTACCCCAACGCCTTTACTATAATGCCAACGTCTTCCGCCGCCCCTCTGTAGGGCATCATGGGCGGCAGCTAGAGTTTTACCAAGCAGGGATTGAACTCTTGGGAGCTGACGGCGTGTTGGCAGATGCAGAGATGTTGTTATTGCTGGCAGATTGCTTGCAGCAGTTGGGGATCAATCAGTGGCATCTGGTTGTGGGAGAAGCGGGGTTGACGCGATCGCTCTTTTCACCCTTTCCAGACTCGTTACGCCCTCAAGTTCGTCAGGCGATCGCCCACCTTGACCGGATCGCCATCGAAACCCTACCCCTTTCCCCAGAACTCAAAGAACGGGCAACCCTACTATTTGACCTGCGGGGACGTCCGGCGGATGTGCTGCAAAAACTTGCCAGTCTAGACTTAGAGCCATCCCAACACCATAGTGTCGATAACCTAAAATCCTTAATGGCACTGCTTGAGGAGACATCTCCCACGCCCTTACCACTGATTCTCGACCTCAGCTTGATTCAAACCTTTGACTACTACACAGGCATTGTATTTGAAGCAATTGGTGGCACGGATGCGGGACTGCGAGTGCTGGGGCAAGGAGGACGCTATGACCAATTGCTCGGTTTGTACCACCCTCAGGGAACCTCCTACCCTGGTATTGGCTTTAGTTTCAATATTGAAGACCTCCATTACATCCTCCTCTCCAGTGCCCAATTACCTTGCCAAACCCCAGCTAGTGACTGGTTAGTGGTGCCGGAAACCCCCCAGGCAGAAGCCGCCGCCTTTACCTATGCCCAGAAACTGAGAGATTCAGTACATTTGGTGCGAGTAGAAATGGATTTGGGCAAGCGTTCTCCCCAAGATGTTCGAGAATACGCCCGTCGCCACCACATCATTCGCATCGCCTGGGTTAACGCCGAGGGCACCCCTAGAATTGAGACGCTGACGGCGTGAACTCATCGTCATGTTGGTAGGCTAGATGAAGAGCTAGAAGAGAGAGAACACTGTGCCACACACAATCATTACTGATACTTGTGAAGGCGTCGCTGATTGCGTCGATGCCTGTCCCGTAGCTTGTATCCATGAAGGGCCCGGTAAAAATACCAAGGGAACTGACTGGTACTGGATTGACTTTGCTACCTGCATTGATTGCGGTATTTGCCTACAGGTATGCCCCGTTGAAGGCGCAATTGTTCCTGAAGAACGACCCGATCTGCAAAAGACACCGTAAGATTTGTCCATTGTTTGTTGTACGTGGTGTTAACCCTGGACAACAAACAATTTTCCTCCGACCAATGACCCGTAACTAAATCAGCAATGACTAATAATTCTGCTCCTTTACTTGAGGTAGAAGATGTTTATGCAGGATATGTCAAAGACTTGAATATCTTGCAAGGAGTCAATTTCCGGATTGCTCCAGGAGAGTTAGTTGCCGTCATTGGTCCCAATGGGGCGGGGAAATCGACCCTCGCCAAAACCATTTTTGGGTTATTAACGCCCAATCGCGGCAAAATTACCTTTAAAGGCGAAGACATCACCCCTCTCAAGTCCGATCAGATTGTGAGGCGGGGGATGTCCTACGTGCCGCAAATTGCCAATGTCTTTCCCTCTCTAACGGTGGAAGAAAATTTGGAGATGGGGGCGTTTATTCGCACCGATTCCTGGCAACCGCTGAAGAAGAAAATTTTCACCATGTTTCCTAGACTGGCGGATCGGCGGCGTCAGCGGGCGGGAACCCTCTCCGGTGGGGAACGGCAGATGCTGGCGATGGGGAAGACGTTAATGCTGGAACCGAGTTTGTTGTTGTTAGACGAACCTTCAGCGGCATTGTCTCCTTTGTTGGTTAATAGTGTGCTTGAGCAGATTAAAGCGATTAACGAAACAGGGACAGCAATTGTTTTGGTTGAGCAAAATGCTCGAAAAGCCTTAGCAATGGCGGATCGTGGGTATGTCTTGGATACCGGACGCGATCGCGTTGAAGGGCCCGGTCAAGATTTACTTAATGACCCGAAAGTGGGAGAACTGTATTTAGGAGTAACAACAGCACATTGAGGTAAGCCAGACAGATTTTAGACAAGTCCCAGAGTGGAAAAAGCACCCGACGACGATGACGAAGTTAAGGGAACGTTGACTGCTTTTATCAAAAAGTTCAACCCTAATCTATAGTTGGGGCGGTCTCTCAATGTGATGCGATACCTCTATGGTTTTAACGATCCGGGAAAGTCATCTCCAAAATATTCGCACCCACGCCGAAAGTACCTATCCTAATGAGTGCTGCGGCATCTTGTTGGGAAAATTGCAAGGTAATGTCAAAACTCTTTTTGAAGTCTTACCCACGGAAAATAGCTGGGATGAGGAAGCGGCGGCAGCCTTTAAGGATATTCCGGGTTCAGCTCAGTTGAGTTCTACCAAGCGGGAACGATTTTCCATTGCGCCGCGAACATTGCTCAACGTGCAAAAAGATGCACGCGATCGCCAACTTGATATCATTGGTATCTATCACTCTCACCCAGATCACCCTGCTGTTCCTTCGGAATTTGACCGGGCGATCGCTTGGTTCCAGTATTCCTATATCATTGTCTCTGTTCAAAACGGAACCGCGCGTGACTTGAAAAACTGGAGTCTTGATGATGATCATCAGTTCCAGCCAGAAAAGATGACGATAGTTACCTCTACCTAAAACTAAGAACTTACTTTAAAAACAAACTAACCAGGCACAATTAATCTGGTTTTTGGGTAGGATCTTAATTCGCTCTTCCCCACTACTTGTAATATGCTCAACCCGAATCTGGACGAAGTCCAGTTAAACAAAGAAGAATACGAACGTTACTCCCGACACCTAATTTTGCCGGAAGTCGGACTGGAAGGACAAAAACGTCTCAAAGCTGCCAGTGTCCTGTGTATTGGTACTGGTGGACTCGGTTCGCCCCTGTTGCTCTACCTCGCAGCGGCGGGAATTGGACGAATCGGGATTGTCGATTTTGATATTGTCGATAGTTCCAATTTGCAACGCCAAGTTATCCACGGTACTTCCTGGGTAGGCAAACCGAAAATTGAGTCAGCTAAAAATCGGATTCTCGAAATCAACCCTTACTGTCAGGTTGACCTCTACGAAACCCGCCTGAGTTCCGAGAACGCTCTGGAAATCATCAAGCCTTACGACATTGTGGTGGATGGTACCGATAACTTCCCCACAAGGTATTTGGTTAATGATGCCTGCGTCTTGCTGGACAAGCCGAACGTCTACGGCTCCATCTTCCGTTTTGAAGGTCAAGCAACAGTCTTCAACTACCAAGAAGGGCCTAATTACCGCGACCTCTATCCGGAACCCCCACCCCCCGGAATGGTTCCTTCCTGCGCTGAAGGCGGCGTTCTCGGCGTGCTATGTGGGATTGTTGGCACAATCCAAGCAACGGAAACTATCAAAATTATCCTCGGTCAGGGTAATACCCTCAGTGGGCGACTGCTACTATACAACGCCCTAGAAATGAAGTTCCGGGAACTGAAGCTGCGCCCGAACCCAGAGCGTCCAGTCATTGAAGAACTGATCGATTACGAGTTTTTCTGTGGAGTCACGCAAGCCAAGGAAGAAGAGGCAAAACGACAAATGGAAATGCCAGAAATGACGGTACAGGAACTCAAGCAACTGTTTGATAGTGGTGCCAAGGATGTTGTCTTGCTGGATGTTCGCAATCCCAACGAGTACGAGATTGCCAAAATTCCCGGCTCAGTTCTCGTACCCTTACCCGACATTGAGAACGGTACAGGAATTGAGAAAGTGAAATCCCTCCTCAACGGTAACGGTCATCGTTTGATTGCCCACTGCAAGATGGGAGGACGCTCCGCGAAAGCACTGGGAATCCTCAAAGAAGCAGGCATTGAAGGCACCAATGTCAAAGGGGGAATTGCCGCGTGGAGTCAGCAAATCGATCCCTCCGTCCCTGAGTACTAAATCAGCAGGTGGTTAAAGTTAAGCAAGTTAACACCTGATAGGGGGGCGCGTAACGGTGCGCCCCTATCAACGTATTAGTTAACATCTCAGTCGGTGTAGTTGTAGGATAGCTATAAAAATCGTTGTGTAGAAGTTATTATGCCCAGGCAAAGCGCTTGTCGTCAGAAGCCTACTCTTGCTCATTCCTTTCCTTCGTCAGCGATCGCTGGCGCAGTCAGTTGGGGGGCGATCGCTTCCCTGCAAACAGGTCTACTCACCCTTGCTATTCCCAGTGGTGCAGCTCATGCCGCTAATTCATTTCAACGCTGCGCTTCTGAATTAGTGCGCTTGGCGCAGATTGCCCCAGAAATAGCCGCAAATGCTTGTGCCGATGCCCTAAATCCTCAAGACTTGTCTCGCTGCGTGACGAGAATCAGCGTGCTGACAGCCACACTGGCTCCGGAGGCGCTGGTGGCTTGTAGCCAGGTGAGACGCCCTGTGGAACTAGGCACCTGCGTGTACAACATCAACAGAACCCTTGAACCCTCAGAGGCGATCGCTGTACTCAATTACTGTCGCCGCAGCCTTCTCCCGGCTCGCTTTTCCGAATGTGTTATTGGCTTAAGCCGCGAAGTTGATTTTTCTCCCCCAAGAGCAATGGACACTTGCATTGCAGCTGAGAGTTTGCCACGTCGGTTGTTTCCTAGTGCCGCCCCTCCCGGTTCATCTCCAGCCGTCCCCAGCCCTATACCTTTTACTCCCATCACTCCTGAAAATTAACCCGCTCAATCCCTCCTTAGATCAGACAGCCTTTCATCTAGTGCTAACTGCATGAGCTTTACAGCCCGCTTACACGGGCTGTAAACGCAATAGCCGCGACTTCCCTCCGTCGAGTTGAGGGGCTGATCGGTCGGCGGGCATTTCTAAGCGGATACAGACATCGATTCCAGCTCACAGTAGCCAGTCATGTTTAGCGGTGGCGTCGTCGGTTTAGCAATCAAATAACCCTGCACAAACGTGGCTCCCCGTTCCCGTACCCAATCAAACTCCTCCACCGACTCAACTCCTTCCGCAACCGTGCGAATGCCCAACTGATCGGTGATTTCTAACAATTTCTCCGTAATCAGCGCCTTGTACGGGTCTTGATGGACATTGCGAATCAGTTGCATGTCCAGCTTAATAAAGTCAGGACGTAGCTGGTGAATCAGATTTAAATTAGAATACCCCGTCCCAAAATCATCTAGAGCCACCAGAAATCCTGCATCCTGATAAAACCGCAGAATATTAGTCAGATGGCGAATATCTGGAGGCTGTTCTGACTCTGTTACCTCAAAAACAACCTTATTATGAGGAATACCTGCTTCATCAACTGCCTGTACCGTCATGCGTAGGCAGGTAGTGGGATCGTAAACAGCACTGGGCGAGAAGTTAATAAACAGATGCTCTTTTATGCGGTGTTGGCTGGCTTGGCGGATGGCACTTGATCTTGCCAAGACATCAAGCTGAAACAAAAGACCCGCATTTGCCGCTTGCGTGAATATTTTACTCGGAGAAATTAGCCGATTGTGTTCGTCAAAGCCTCGGAGCAGCGCCTCCTGAGCAAAGATTCGGCTGGGATCGTTAGCATACACAATCGGCTGAAAATAACTGGTCAAACGCTCCGATGCCAGTAAATCGATCAACCATTCTGACTCACTAAGGTGAATAAAGTTGTGCAGTGAAACCACCCGTGAGAAATCGTAAAACTGTGGTTCGGTTTCACTAGGCATCCACAAGGCTTTGGTTTCTTTCAACTCTTTTTCGGTGAGTCTGGCAACTAACAGCTTGCCAAGACCTTCCAAATTATCTTGGCTCAAAGCCACCTTTAAGCAACGTTCGTCTTCTAGCACCTGGTAGTCAAGTTGAGCTTGCCCCAAAATTGAAACGACTTTGCTCAAAATATGCTTGACGGGGAACCATAAATATAGTTTTCCCCTACCCTCGATTTTGCTAGGAAGGGCTTGACAACGAGTGCAGCGCCCAAATGCTGTGTTAACTATGTTCACGAGTAATTTTTGCTAAGCAGGTTGAACGAGGAGGCAGTACTTTTATTACTTTAGCTTCTGAATCCATAAAAGTAAGATGTAAGGGTAATAAATTTAAATTGAGCCGCTGAGCTTTAACAATTAATTATAAAAGGCGGTATCACACAGTTTTTTCTTTCTAGTAGCAATTAGCTTACCGCTCTCCCTCTGGGTCTGTTTCTAGAATAGTTTTGGCATCTGTATGGTGATAGTAATTGCTGCTAACACACAAATATGAAAATCCTGCGAATTCGCTCTACATCTTGAGAGGTAGTGCTCTCTCAGTAAAACTAGGGTTGACGTTCCTGCAAGAAACAGGCAAAACTTAACCAAGAGGGAATCGCTCTCAACTTATAGGTTAAGGAAGGGATAAGCTCAACAGTAAATACCCTGAAAATTCTATTTTCAATGCTGTTCAGCTCTAAATAATCGCCCTCAAGATAGAGGTAAAAATAAATCAACACAATTAAGAAGGTGTAAAAAATATATTAGTTTCGTTATAGAGCTACATCTTTTATTACATTTATTTATTATCTATTCAAACCACTATAGTCGCTCAGTTGTTTAGTTAAGCAACGTCAAGGCTGCTTACAACTTTTATTCCCTTTCTCCCTGTAGTCAAAGCCCAGCCAGTTACTGTCAATAATCTGCCATGTCTGAAAATGAGACATTAGCTCAGAAATTCTTAGTCAATGTACCGGGACTCATTTATCAATTCTTGCGGCGTCAGGATGGTTCGGTCAATTTTATCTTCCTCAGTTTCAGTTACCGGGAATTTTTTGAATTGTCCTCAGCCCACGGAGAGTTAGACACTACAGTTCTTGTCTCCCTCCTTCATCCCGATGACCGACAAGACTTCTTCGACTCTATCTCCGCCTCGGCAGAGATGTTGCAGCCTTGGCAGTGGGTAGGGCGTTGCATCTTACCGTCTGGAAAAATGAAATGGATTCGGTGGGATGCTCAACCCACTTCCCAAACGAATGGCAATGTTTTCTGGAATGGCTTGCTTGTCGATATCACTAGTCAGCAACAGGTGAATGTGGAAGTCGAGCGTTTGTCATTTTTGCTCGGTTTAACCGAGTACTTACAATCCTCTACTGATTTACGCGAGATTGCTCAGTTTGCTCTCGCCTATCTCGTGCAAACTACAAACTGTGCCTTTGGGGATATCAAGATAATTTATGGAATTGCAGAACAGCGTCAAGCTTGTACTCTGACTAATCAGATATCTGGTAAGTTTATCGCTACTTATGGTGAACCTGCTGTTGCCGAAATGGAGGTACTTCTGCGACAGGGCATCCCCTATGGTGAAGGACTACTGTGGCAAGTGGTAGAAACGGGTTGCCCGGTATTTGTTGAGGATTATGCCAATCATCCGCAAGCTATAGCCGCCTTTCGTCATCCATCAATTAAGCGGCTAGGGATTTTTCCAATTTCAACACCTGATGGTACGGTGATTGGTGTCCTCACCCTAGAGTCGCGATTAAAGTCTGTGAAGGAGTCTCCTCAACAAGATTTGATCCTTGCGGCTTGCCGCATCCTGGGAGTGCGAATTGAACGGGCAAAAGACAGAGAGCGTCTTGCCCAGGCTAATGCTGAATTAGAATACAAATCTCAACAACTAAGACAAAAAGCGCAGCAATTAGAGCAGACTCTGCGCGAACTCCAACAAGCACAAACTCAATTGATTCAAAGTGAAAAGATGTCGAGTTTAGGTCAACTCGTCACAGGAATTGCTCACGAAATCAACAATCCCGTTAGTTTCATCCACGGAAATATCGATCACGCTCATCAGTATTTCCAGGATTTACTTTACCTGCTGCGACTCTATGCCCAGCACTATCCCCAACCTGCGCCAGATATTCAACAAGCTCTAGAGAACAGTGAGCTAGATTTTCTTAGTGAAGACTTGCCAAAGTTATTGAATTCAATGCGCTCAGGAGCCGATCGCATTAGTGATGTTGTGAACTCTCTACGGAACTTCTCTCGTCTTGATGAGGCAGAGATCAAGTCTGTAGATATTCATGAAGGCATTGACAACACTCTGATGATTTTAGACAGGCGGCTGAGGGAGCAGGAAAATCGCCCGGAAATCAAAGTCATCAAAGAATATGGCAATTTACCTCAAGTTGAGTGTTATGCGGGACAACTTAACCAGGTGTTTATGAATATTTTGACTAATGCGATTGAGGCGCTAGAAGAGGAAGTTGGAGGATCGGCGGCATCTGATGGGCAGATGGGGGGAGAGGAAAACAGGGAGATAAGAGAAGGTTCTTTTGGCTATCAGAACATCTCCACACTCGATCACAAGATATCGCGATCGCCAATTCCTACAATCTGGATTCGTACTGAAGCTAAAAGCGACTCGCAAGTGACAATTCGCATCGCTGACAATGGCCCTGGAATAGCCGCATCATTGCAGCACCGGATCTTCGATCTATTCTTTACGACAAAACCTGTGGGTAAAGGAACGGGCTTGGGGCTACCGATTAGCTACCAGATTGTCACGGAGAAACATGGAGGGCAGTTGCAGTGCATTTCAGCACCAGGACAAGGAACAGAGTTTGCCATCGAGATTCCTCTGCGGCAGACAAGTTGAGAGGGAGCCTGTCACCTTTGTTTTCCCTCATCCCCTAACCCCTTTTCCCATTGGGCGAAGGGCTGGGGTGCGAGTGAGGGCAATGGATTGATCTACTAAAGTGACATTTATAGCCCTAAAAAAACTTAGGGACGTATCGCTACGCCCCTATCAAAATTGCCAACCTTGGTAATTGAAGTAGGAATTTACTTCATCGCCGTTAGCCATTGGGGTGTCTCAGCACTAGCAATTGAGGGCGCAGCCAAGGGACGAGAGTCGGTACGCATCAGCGACGCCGTTCTGAAAGAACCGCGTGAGGTCGCCACAACAGGCAACATCTCTCGAACATGACTGGCAACTTCTACCGTTTTGATATCATAAGTTTGCGTTGCCACTTTGGGATACAACCCAATCCCGATTACCGGAAGTAACAAGCAAGCGGTAATGAAGACCTCACGAGGTTTGGCATCTCCTAAGTATTTCTCAATGATTAGCCCAGAATTGTTTTGTCCGTAGAAAATCTGGCGCAGCATTGAGAGCAAGTAAATAGGAGTGAGAATCAACCCAACTGCAGCTAGGAATATAACCACCGCCTTGAAGGCAGAACTATAGGCATCGCTAGTAGTAATTCCCAAAAATACAGTCAACTCACCCACAAAACCACTCATCCCTGGTAGAGCAAGGGAAGCCATCGAACCGGCTGTGAACAACGCAAACACCGTAGGCATTTCCTTCGCCATACCTCCCATCTTTTCCATCACCAAAGTATGGGTGCGTTCGTAGGTGACACCGGAGAGGAAAAACATCGCCCCAGCAATCAATCCGTGAGAAATCATCTGGAGGACAGCACCGTTAATCCCCAATTCGGTAAAGGAAGCAATCCCTACTAGGACAAATCCCATGTGGGAAATGGAGGAGTAAGCCAGTCGCCGCTTGAGGTTGGTTTGAGCAAAGGCGGCAAAGGCACCGTAAACGATGTTGACGACACCGAGAATTGCCAGCACGGGAGCGAAGTAGATGTGAGCGCTGGGCAACATTTCGATATTCATGCGAATTAGCCCGTAACCGCCCATTTTTAGCAGTACGCCTGCCAAAATCATTGAAACGGGGGCAGAAGCTTCGCTATGAGCATCTGGTAGCCAGGTGTGTAACGGGAAAATTGGCAGTTTGACACCGTAGGCAATCAGGAAGCCCGCATAAGCGAGGAGTTCAAAGGCAATGGGGTAGTGCTTTTGCCCTAGTTCCGTCATGTTGAAGGTGACGGTATCCCCATAGAATGCCATTGCCAAGCCAGCCACGAGGATAAATATCGAGCCGAGGGCAGTGTAGAGAATAAACTTGGTGGCGGCGTAGAGACGCTTTTGTCCGCCCCAAATGGAAATTAACAGGTAAACCGGAACTAATTCTAGTTCCCACATTAAGAAGAATAAAAGTAAATCCTGAGCGGCAAAGACGCCAATCTGGGCGCTGTACATCACCAACATCAGGGCATAAAACAAGCGTGGCTTGCGCTCGACCTTCCAAGCGGCGAGGATTCCCAAGGTTGTCACTAAGGCAGTTAAGACAATCAACGGCATCGATAAACCATCGACACCTAATGCCCAGTTCAGTTTTAGTTGGGGAATCCAGGGGTAAGTTTCAACAAGTTGGAAGGATGAGTTTTGTAAGTCGTAGTGAGTCCAGAATGTATAGATTGTGAGAGCAAAATCTACCAGCCCAACGGCAAGAGCATACCAACGCACTGTTGTACCTTGCCGATCTGGGATGAGGGGGATGGCAAGAGCAGCGACTAGCGGTAACAGAATGATGGTGGTCAACCAAGGGAATTGAGTGCTAATCATTACTAAGAATAAATGCCTACTGGCTACGATGACATTATATTAAGTTCTATGAAGATTTGAGAAAAGGCTGGAAGCAAAGACATCAAATCTTCAAAATTACTGAGCATAAATACTTATTTTTCGTAGCCTTCGCCAGTGTAGCAAGGATATTAACTTTTGTTAAGAAGATAGTCAAAAAAAGATGGTCGCATTTGCAACCATCTAAATGAGTAGTTTGGATTAGGAGATTAGACAACGCGATTGACGATTGTCCAAACGTCGCCATCTGAGCGGACATGGGGGACGGAGATGGTTTGAAAGCCTGTGATGAAGGGCTTGTAATAGACCTGCCAGTATAAGGGACTGAGGAGATCGGCACTTTCTTTGAGTGCTTTGATTTCGGTTGCTAGTTCTGAGGCTAGTTCGTTGATGCGTTCAGCGTGAATTTTTGCCTGTTGTCTGCCTTCTTCAACCTCTTCTTTGAGGGATTGTTGTCGGGTGCTGATTTGTAAGGATCGGCGATCGCTTTTTATTTGTCGCAGTTGTGCTTCTAAAGCCGCGATCGCATCATCAATGCCTTTGATTTCAGCAAAGAGTTGGGCCGATTGTCGAGCTTGCTCGCGGTAGGCTTGGGCGATCGCCTCTGGAGAATCATCCTCTGGAGTGACAGCATTGTCACTAATCAATGCCGCACGTTCGGCGCGTAATGCCTCAATCTGAGCGAGAAAAGCCTCCCTCTCTGCCGGGTTTTGGTTCACAATTTCTTCCTCGTTAATCTGGGTAGTAGTCCTGAGTCCTGAGTCCTGAGTCCTGAGTGCTGAGTAGGGGTGCGGGGGAGCGGGGGAGCGGGGGAGCAGGGGAGCAGGGGAGCAGGGGTGCGGGGGAGCGGGGGAGTGGGGGTGCAGGGGAGCAGAGGAGCAGGGGTGCGGGGGAGCGGGGGAGCGGGGGAGCAGGGGAGAGGAAGAGAACCAATAACCCCTTTCATCCTTCATACTTCATCCTTCACCCTTCATACTTCATACTTCATCCTTCACCCTTCATACTTCATACTTCATACTTCACCCTTCATCCTTCATCTTTGCGCCTTCGGTGTCGAGAGAAAGCGATCGCGCTTCGGCTAAAATGCCCTCTGCTTTCCAAGCGTTTACCATTGCCGTTGCTACGGCTTCTGCCCCTGGACTATCAACCAAGGCGATGAGGGTGGGGCCGGCTCCACTGATCGCCATCCCGTATGCCCCAGCCTTTAATGCTGCCGCGTTGACGGCGTCATAACCGGGAATTAAGGCTTGGCGATAGGGTTGATGCAAACGATCTTGCAAAGCCGTTCGCAACCAGTCACCCCGTCCCGTTTCCAGTCCCCGCAGGAGTAAGCCTAAGTGAGCAATGTTGAAAATAGCGTCGGCGCGGCTGATGTCGTTGGGTAAGACGCGGCGTGCGGCTTGGGTGGACAGTTCAAAATTAGGAATGGCAATGATAGGGACAATATTACTGTGCCAGGGAATGTCGCAGATTTCCCAAGCTTTGAGAACATCTCCACCTGATGCGGCTAGCTGACAGCCACCAATCAGAGCGGGGACAACGTTATCTGGATGTCCTTCGATGGCGATCGCCATTTTCATCACTTCTGAGCGATCGAGGGGTGCCCCGGCTAGTTGATTAGCGGCGACTAACCCGCCTACTATTGCCGTTGCCGAACTGCCCAACCCTCGTGCTAGTGGCACTCCTAAGCTAATCTCGATTTGCACTGGCGGTGGAGTTTGGCGCAGATGTTCGTAGAACTTTGCAAACGCTTTGTAGACAAGATTCGTCTCATCCGTTTTAACTAAATGCGCCTCAGTCCCAACTACCTCAATGATTAGTCCAGCAGAGGAAGAGCTATCGAGAGAAGTGAACTTGAACTGGTTGTATAGCGTTAATGCTGCCCCAATACAGTCAAACCCTGGCCCGATATTGGCAGTTGTAGCGGGGACAGTGACAGTAACAGTAGAACTAATAGACATAAAAAATTTACTGGTGTTTTCCTTGAGATTTTACTCACGGGCGAACCCCAGCAACTTACAAGTTTTGAGATTGGCTGATAACAGTTCCCTCTTTACACTCGATCAACTACTGAAGTGACGCCGGAAGCGTGGATCGAGATGATGAGTTTTCTTTTGGTTGCATTGACGGCAGAGGGTTTGTAAATTACTGATGTCGTTTTGTCCACCACGGGCGAGGGGAATGATATGGTCGATGGTCAGTTCTGCTTCTAGGTTAGTTTTGCGACAGCTTTGGCATTGGTAGAGATCGCGTTCAAAAACATAGTTTCTCACTTCGGGGGGAATGGGAATGCGAGGAGTTTTGTTCATAAATTATCGCTACCTTATAGCAACGTGCTGCGACTGCTGTAGTTTGATTTAAGAGTCGCTTTGCTGATTCTCCTCGCTAATCTTACGGCGAATGTCATCAAGCGGAGATTCAGGTTCATCAGGAGCAAACTCTAAAGTAATTCTCACTTTTCCTGTTTGCCATCCTTTGCCATCAGCTCTGATAACTTCACAATCTATACCTTCAGAGAACCAGTCCAGTTTTTTTTCTGCCCATTGTCCCCTGTTACCTGAATAGTTATTTTCATAATTTCTTATTACTCCTGTAAGGTTTTTGAGCAATTCAATCTTCTTAAAAGTGCAGTTATCGATGAAAATGCGTCCGTCCTGGCAAACCGAGATGACATCGTTGTCACCATCCAAGGATTCAAAATTATTTTCCATGTTGAGGTGCTGTTTTCTATTTTTTGGCAACTGATTAAATTAGCATTTTAGATCCCCGTTATAGAAGTCGGGGATCTCGCCTTCGAGAATCATTCATCGAACATCATCGAACCGGGCTTCTGGTTCACTAATCTCTGGTTCATCAGGGCAGAACTCCACAATGACTCTGATTTTGATTTTTCCTTTTTGCCAACTTTCAGAACGAAATTTTAAAACTTGACAATCTATACCATCATTAAACAAATCCTTTTTCCTTTGATCGGGTAAGTTCACTTTCCTTTTTATTGCTTCTAAAAAATCTTCCATTTTTAACTGTATTGAACTGAAGTTGTTGCTGTGTAATCCCAACTCCTGACCTATGGGTTGATGTTCAATAGACACGATTTCATCTTTACTTATCGATTCAAATTCACTGTGCATTTTAACCTCTTATAGCAAGTGTTACGTCAATTATCAAGGACAAGCTTTTAGTCAGTGCAGGCTAATTTTGTTCGCATAGCTGCGAGTTTAATCGCAGTTTTTGAATGCCTTCGAGAATCATTTAGCGAACATCATCGAACCGGGCTTCTGGTTCACTAATCTCTGGCTCATTAGGACAAAATTCTAGGCTTATATTGATTCTCAGTTTGCCTTTTATCCATCCTTGCGTTCCAGGTTGCAGTAACTCAGAACTTACACCCTGAACATACCAACCGTTGCAATCACCGGGGATTCCTCCTTTTTGATCCAATCTAATTCTAAGTTCATCTAATCCTTTCTTTTTTAATGACTCCTTTACTACTGTAAAAAAATCACTAGCTTTAAACATCGAAGAAGAAAAGGACACAACAGTGTCCTTATGTTCAGAGGTAACGTCTAGAGGTTTAAAGTTATTGCTCATGATTCATCCTTAGTCAAACTAACTGTCTTCAAGTAATCTCGACAACTGAAGTCGCGGTTACACAGGTGAAGCGTACCTACGCAGGTGAAGAACATTTACAACCCGCATAGGCGTGCTTCCTTCCTATAGCCGCAAGTTTACTCCTTAGAGGATGTCTGAGAAGTCAAAAATGTCATGCTGAACGGAGCGACAGCGTAGTGAAGCATCTCAAACCACAATGGAAAATTGGGATTCTTCGCTCCACTTCGTTACGCTCAGAATGACAAAATATACCCTCCACAAACTTTTCAGACATCCTCTTAGGCTTCTGATATCGTTGCAACAACATCAACAATCCCGTTGCTGATACCAACAACTTCTGGGATAGGAAGAATCAAGTTGAAATCAGATTTCCCAATTGTTGGCAACTGGTGATGATGATCTAACTGCATTGCTTCTAAGCAACTGTTGATGCTTTCAACCGCTTTGCTGTAGGTTTGAATTTTGCTTTCCACCTCACTTTGTCGCCGTAGGTTTTGCTTGATTTTCTCCTCAGCTTCTTTATCCAACGTTTGTCCGAGATAAGTACGGGCGCGATCGTATAGTTGTAGGATTTCCGCAGCCTGTTTTTCCGCTCTAGGTGTGAGATGTTTATTGAGAGTTGTGTTGATGGTGGCGCGGAAGGTACGATTAACGGTATGGGAAATTTTCGGATCGAAATCTAGTTTTAGCAGTTGTCGGATAGCGGGTTCGGCTTCCTTCATGCTTTCGTAGTCGTAGCTGCGGCAGGTTTGCTGTAAGGTTTGCCGCAATTGCCATATAGCACTGGTGCCTTCGGTGTAAAAATCAGGACGTTCTCGCACGTAGCGATCGCATTCCGTTTGCGCTTCATTCACTAATGCATGAACTACCTGTACTTGTAGCTCTTTTAGCTGTTGCTCGATTCCTCCATCATTACCCAACAAGCGATAAATTTGACGGTAATAATCTGCCTTTCGCACTCGCTCAAGCAAACGCTGGAAAAAGTTGGCAACGACTTCCTCAGAAGCAGCAACTAAGACATCTTCTAACTCATTGGATAAGTAGTAAAAGGCTTCCGCTAAAATTGCCAGCAACGGTACTACTGTATTGCGGCGATGACTGACGACAGCGCGATTGTGAGCGGTACTAATTGAAAACGTTTTTAGCAACTCATCTAAGCGACTTACCATCCGTGCTTTGAGTTTCTGAAACTCTTCCTCAAAGGGGATGTTTGTACCACCAATAACCTCAGTTATTTCGCTTTTAATGTGTTCGCGGAAGGCATTGCCAATTTCATTGAGTTCTTGACTGAGGTATTGCAACTCCCGCTCTTTCATTTGGTCGATTTCGCGGGGCTGACTATCCAATTCCCGCTGCATTGCCTGATAATGTTTCTTGAGATTAATGCAAAGGTCTTGCAAATCATCCGCTAAGGCGGCGAAGAGTTGCGGGCGCTTTTCTTCCGTCAGGTAACGAATAATCGCACTGCGGAATTCTTCGATACCGCTATCTTGAATCAGCTTATCAAGGAGGGGAATTCCCCATTCATTGAGAAGCCGCACATAGTTTTCATTAGGAGTTTCTTTCCCCTTGACAATAGTGTCAAATTGAGTAGCCGCTAACTTACCAGAATTGGAACAGTAGTTATTAAACGCAAAGACAAATTGTGGTGTTTCTTCTTGTCCATTCAGCCCTTTGGCGCTTTTAGCAAAAATCGAATCTAGCCCGAAGCGATCGCCAGCACTTGTGTTCTTAATTTGGCTGCCATGAAATCCCAGTAAACCACTAGTTTTATAAATTCTCGTGGTATCCCGAAATTGAGAACTAATCACCTTCTCTAGTAGGTGATCTAACTGGGGTGCATACCAAGTTGCATCAATGCGGTTGAAGACGTAAAAAACACGATCGCGAATTCCCGGACTTTTCTGCATCCGCTCCAGTAGCTCTGTTTCTTCTGAAGTCAACTCCCCGGTTGTAGCGGTTTTAAAAACACACACCACCGCTGAGGTATCAGGATTTTCTACTTTGTTGTAAGCAACTAGGGCATCTTTTCTTACCGGAGCATCAATTCCTGGCGTGTCGATGATCGCATTACCATCCTTGAGGAGGGGATGATGGCAGTAATACTCAATCTTCTTCAAGACAGCACTATTTTTGCCGCGACGCGCATAGTCTGCGGCTTCTTGGAGATTGGAGAAATTAAAATCCTCCATCGAAACAGAGTTATTGTCTTTAGTGAGAACGCGATCGCGATTTGCCTCAAATCCCTCCAACAAGAACCATAGCGACTTGGCTTGTTTAGCCCGTTCGCTTTTCGCTTCTCCCCCCTCTGTCTCGATAATCGCTTCGCACCCTTGGCGTAATAAATCGAGCACTTCCTGCAAATTAATATTGGGGTGTTTCGGCAATCCCAATTGCTCACAGAACGCATCGACTTGTTCGCGGATTTCCATCTCACTCATGAAGGTGAGAACAACGCGTTCCTTATCGGCGGGGGCGTACTCGATATAACACTCCGTTCCCGTGGCGTGTCCCTCAGCACTGTAAAGTAATTCCCGCTCCAACAGCGCATTGATCAGCATGGATTTCCCCGCACTGAAGGCTCCTGCAAACACAATCTCAAACTTCGGCGCAATCACTTTTTGCAGAGAAGTCCGAACCGCCGTCGTATCAATTTGCCGCAGCGTAGGCTCCTGATGCAACAGTTGCAGGAGGCTTTCCACCTGAGCGGTTAGGCTTTCGCACTGAGGTAACATTTGAGTCATAATTGGCAATGGGTTGAGGAAATTCTCAAAAAAACAGAGGCTTTTATCCCTCCACCTCTAAGAGTTCCCATTCCGCATCTGAATATAGCAAGGGACGCAACACGATTAAGAGCTTCCCTAGCTCCCCCGCACCCACGTCATAAAAAACCAGATTTTTCTAAAATTTGCAGTCTTGAGAAGACAATCACCTAAGGATCTGCCAAATTACAGTAGACAGTTTAGTCGTAGGGCATATAAAAAGGTAGAGAAAGAAGTGAGTGTGAGTACTCACTCGCTTATACCCATCTATTTATTAACTTATGCAACAGATGAAATTGCTTCGCTGGGAGCAGGCAATTGATCGTCGCCCTTTGAAGGTTACTCCTGACACCACGTTGCAGGAGGCGATCGCCATCATGGGTAAAGCGAAAAGTAGCTGTATGCTGCCGGGCTTCAATCTGCCTATGGCATTAATTTTAATGAATAAAGCCAGAGCCAGTGCTGTTTTGGTGGTAGATGGCTCCCAGTTGAGAGGAATATTTACAGAAACCGATGCAGTGCGAGCGATCGCCTCAGGAAAGAACTTAGATGATATGACAGTGGGTGAGGTAGTTCCATCATCTGCGATCGCCCTTCCCGAAGCAGAGGCGCACAACATATTCACCGCCCTGTCTCTCCTCCGCCAGCATCAAATCCGTCACCTACCTGTCGTAGACGCACAACAGCAGCCCGTCGGCATCATCACCCTCGAAAGCCTTCGCCAAGCTCTGCAACTCGATGAGCTGCTCAAGTCGCGGTGTTTGTCCGAAGCGATGAATACTTCCGTAATTCAAGCCCCGCCAAGCGCCTCAATCATGAGCATTGCTCAACTAATGCAAGAACATCAGGTGAGTCATGTTGTGATCATAGAGGAAGAAAAGGGAGGGACAGGGGAACCGGAGCCAGAAAAACTTAGCACTTCATTACCCACGACTCAGGACTCCGCACTCAGTACTCTTTCCCCAATCCTCGCAGGTATCATCACCCAACGAGACATCGTGCAACTGCAATCCTTTGCTCTAGACATAGAAAAGCTACAGGCGCAGGAGGTGATGAGTACACCCTGTTTAGCCTTCAGTCCCTCCCAGTCAGTCTTAGAAGTCTTTTGGGAAATGCAGCAGAGCCGGGTACAGCAAGTCGTGGTGTCACAGGATGCTGAACTAAAAGGAATTCTCACACCTACGAGCTTTCTACAAACCCTCGATATCACAGAAATGGCGGCAAAAATTGAGCAGTTGCAGCAATCCGTCGAGGAATTTGCTGCCCAGAAAGCCACCTCCCCCAATGAAGAAGACGTTGATTTAGACTCCCCTTCCAGCCAGGAAAGTCCTGCCGAACTCCGGCAGCAATTGCAGTGCTATCGTCTCCTGACAGAGATGGCGCTCCGCATTCGGGAGTCTCTGGAATTAGATGAGATTCTCCACACCTCAGTTGCGGAAGTGCGGCAGTTTCTGCAAACCGATCGCGTGCTGATTTATCGTTTCAATCCTGACTTAAGCGGCACCGTAGTTGTAGAATCTGCCGGGGAAGGCTGGGAACCCGCTTTAAATAGCACCATCAAAGATACCTGTTTTGGGAAAGACTACGCTCACTCTTATAAAGAAGGACGAATTCAAGTTACAGAGGATATTTATACGGCGGGGTTGAGCCAGTGTCACATCGACATCCTGACACTCTTTGATATTCGTGCTAACTTGGTTGTCCCTATCCTGCAAAACGACCACTTATGGGGGCTACTATGTGCCTATAATTGCTCTGGCCCAAGACGTTGGCGAGAGTATGAGATCGATCTGCTAAAACAATTAGCCACGCAAATTGCGATCGCCATTCAACAATCAGAACTTTATCAGCAAGTCCAAACAGAACTCGCTGAACGCAAACGCGCTGAGGAAAAACTTAAAGTTTCCCTCAAAGAAAAAGAGATATTGCTCAAGGAAATTCACCACCGCGTCAAAAACAATTTGCAGATTATTTCTAGTCTCCTGCGGCTGCAATCTAGCTATATCAAAGATGAAGAAGCACGGTTACTCTTTAAAGATAGCCAAAATCGCATCCGCTCAATGGCTCTCATCCACGAGAAGTTATATCAGTCTAAAGACTTATCAAAAGTCAACTTCGTTGATTACATTCGCGACTTATCCAAAAATCTTCTCCGTTCCTATAGTGCTAACACCCAACTCCTGACTGTTGAAAGCCAGCTTGACAGCATTCCTTTGAGTATTGATACCGCAATTCCTTGTGGCTTGATTGTCAACGAGCTAGTTTCCAACGCCTTGAAACACGCCTTCCCCAACGCCAGCTCAGACAACAGAATCACGATTGAGCTGCAATCTCAAAAAAAGGATCAGTTAACACTAATAGTTAGTGACAACGGTGTTGGGTTCCCAGAAGACTTAAACTTTAGAAAAACCAAATCACTAGGTTTAGAATTAGTATGCACCCTAGCCGAGCAGTTAAGTGGCACAATTGAGCTTAATAGTAGTCAAGGAACATCCTTCAAAACTGTTTTTGCAGAAAAAGAAAACATAGGACGGGAATAATAAAAATGGAAAGCGCCCGGATTTTAATAGTAGAAGACGAAAGAATCGTCGCTAAAGATATAGAAAGAAGTCTAGAAGAATTAGGTTACACCGTTGTTGCTTCTGTTGCTTCCGCAGAAACAGCAATTCAGAAAGCCAGAGAAGACCAGATAGATTTAATCTTGATGGATATTTACTTGCAAGGAGACATGGATGGTATTGAAGCCGCAGAACAAATTAAATATATTTCTGATATCCCCATTGTCTATTTGACAGCAAATGCTGACGAAAATACCCTCCAGCGAGCCAAAATCACTGAGCCATTCGGCTACATCCTAAAACCCTTCGATGAGCGAGATTTGCAAACGACGATTGAAATTGCGCTGCGTCGGCATTTGGCAGAAGCCGCCACTCGCATTGCCTTAGAAAAAGCCCAACAAGTCAGCGAAATCCAATCTCGCTTCTGGTCTATGGTTGTCCATGAGTTTCGCAACCCCCTCACAGCCATCTCTTCAGCGGCAGAACTTCTAGAAAACCACAGCCATGAATTGTCAGAAATTAGACGCCGAGAATATCTCTATCTGATTCAAACCTCTGTTTACTCTGTAAATGAGTTGTTGAATGAAGTTTTGAATTTTGCCAGGGCAGAAAGTGGAAAATTAGAATGTAAGCTTGAAAAATTCGATTTAGAGGAATTTTGTCGTAATTTGGTCGAAGAGTTGCAGTTTAGCGCTGGACATAAGCATCAAATTATTCTTAATATTCATGGGGACTGCACAGATGTCTGCCTCGATAGAAAGCTAATCCGGCATATTCTGAGTAACTTGCTAGTCAATGCCCTAAAATATTCTCCCCATGTCGCTAACATTTACTTTGATCTGCATTGTGAGAATGGAGAAACGATCTTTAAGGTTAAAGACAAGGGTATTGGTATTCCTCCAGCGGATAAAAAGCGGCTGTTTGAGTCCTTCCACCGTGCTACAAACGTTGGTGATATTCCCGGACATGGGCTAGGGCTAACGATGGTCAAAAAATGCTTAGATCTCCACAACGGGAAAATCACCGTCGAAAGCGAACCGGGTGTGGGTACAACGTTTACCGTGACGTTACCTTTATTTAACTGTGTTTTCATTTAAACCATTGCTTTATGGAGTTTGATTGATTCTCACCTACTGATTTAGAGGCGATCGCCAAACTTTTTTTGCTCGTGAAATCACCAAGAGTTATCGTCTTCGGCAGCATCAACATGGATTTGGTAGTCCGAACTCCTCGGCTACCCGTAGCAGGGGAAACCTTACACGGTCATGACTTCTCGATCACTGCAGGTGGCAAAGGAGCCAATCAAGCCGTCGCCGTCGCACGCCTAGGAATCCCAACTCAAATGGTGGGACGGGTGGGAAACGATAACTTTGGCAACGCCCTGCTTACTAGCCTGCACGCGGCGGAAGTCAAAACCGACCAACTCCTAGTAGATACCGTCAGTTCTGGTGTTGCCGTTATTGCCGTAGATGATGCTGGCGAGAACAACATCATCATTGTTGCTGGGGCAAATGGACAGGTGAATGAGTCAGATGTTGCCCGCCTTTGTACCTTATTACCCAATGCCGCCGCCTTACTCTTACAACTAGAAATTCCGCTCGCGGCAGTGATGGCGGCAGCTCAAGCCGCACAGCAAGCAGGGGTACCTGCGATCCTCGACCCCGCACCCGCCCAAGACATCCCGGCGGCACTTTATCCCTTAATAGATATCCTCACGCCCAATGAAGTCGAAGCCAGTCAGTTAGTCGGCTTTGCTGTGAATAGCCCAGAAACCGCTCAACGAGCAGCCGCTGAGTTGCAGCGCCGAGGAGCCTGTACAGTAATTGTGAAACTGGGGGCAAAAGGTGTTGTTTGCGCCACAACGGTCGAAACCTTCTTTGTTCCTGCCTTTGCCGTAGAAGCCATTGATACTGTCGCAGCTGGGGATGCCTTCAATGGCGCTTTAGCAGCCGCCTTAGCAGAAGGGCGTTCCTTGCGGGAAGCCGTCCTCTGGGGGGCAGGGGCTGGTGCCTTGTCAGCAACGAAAGCTGGGGCGCAACCATCTCTACCTGAGCGAGAAACTCTTGAGGCGTTTCTGGTGAGAAACGACGGGAAGCAGTAGCCGCGATCGCCAAGTCACAATAAAAGAAAAGCACTGGCGATTAATTCTATGAAACTGCCCAACGGCCCGAAAACTCCTCAACTTCTCCGGACGCTGAAGCTGGTGGCTCGTCCCTTAGAGTACATGGATGACTATGCTCAACGCTATGGGGATTTCTTCACGGTGGGTAGCCAGAATTCTCCCGTCGTGTACTGTAGCAACCCCAAGGCAATCCAGGAGCTTTTTACCGCCGATTCAGAGCGGTTTGAAATTGGTAAGGGAAATAGAATTCTACGATTTTTGCTGGGGGACAAATCCCTGCTATTGATGGATGGACCTCAACATCAGCGCCAGCGACGGCTGTTGATGCCACCTTTTCATGGCGATCGCTTGCGTACCTACAACCAGCTAATCTGCGATATTACCGCACAGGTGACGGCACAGTGGGAAGTTGGCAAGCCTTTCCCGATCCGTTTATCGATGCAAGAAATCACCCTACGAGTGATTCTCCAAGCCGTGTTCGGGCTGCATCAAGGAGATCGTTACGAGCAACTCAGGCAACTGCTCAGTTCGCTGCTAGAGGCGATCGGTTCTCCCTTGAGTTCCGCCTTGCTATTTTTTCCTTCACTCCAAAAGGATTGGGGGTCACTTAGCCCGTGGGGGCGCTTTTTGCGTCAAAAGCAGAAAATTCAGCAGCTAATCTATGATGAGATTCGCGATCGCCGAGAGCAAGGTGACTTCTCTGGCACTGATATCCTCACGTTACTGATGTCAGCTCGCGATCAAGCGGGTCAGCCCATGACAGACCAAGAGTTACACGACGAGTTGATGACACTGCTAGTTGCGGGGCATGAAACCACCGCATCCGCTCTCACCTGGGCATTGTACTGGACTCATCACCTCCCCGAAGTCGAGGAAAAGCTGCGTTGTGAGCTAGGAACCCTCAGCGATGACGCCGACAAGGGCAAAATTTCCCGGCTTCCCTACCTCACGGCAGTCTGCCAGGAAACCCTGCGGATTTATCCCATTGCCATAACAACCTTCCCTAGAATTCTCAAATCACCGCTAGAGCTAATGGGGCATGACTTTAAAGCAGGTACGGTACTGTTGCCTAGCATTTATTTAGTGCATCAGCGGGAGGATATCTACCCAGAACCTAAGCGCTTCCAGCCAGAGCGCTTTCTAGAACGGCAATTTTCACCCTACGAGTATTTCCCCTTTGGTGGAAGCGATCGCCTCTGTATTGGCATGGCACTAGCACAGATGGAAATGAAACTAGTACTGGCGACGATTCTGTCCCGCTTTCACCTAGCTCTGGTTGATCAGCGTCCCGCCAAGCCTGTACGCCGTGGCTTAACCGTGGCTCCTCCTAGCAAGATGCAGATGGTTGTCATAGAGCGGGTGAAAACAGCCGAGGCTCAAAATGCCAACACATTGCCTAAATAAACTCAGCGCCCTTTAGTTGCCAATGTCTTCATTCCACAAGTCCGGATTGCTGTGGATAAAGTCACTCATCAACTGTTTGCACTCCTCCAAATCCAGATCAATTACCTCAACGCCATGAGACTCCATAAACTCCCTAGCACCAGGAAACGTGGCTGATTCCCCAGCAATCACTTTTTTAATCCCAAATTGCACCACCGCACCAGAGCAGAGGTAGCAAGGCATTAAAGTTGAATACAGGGTTGTTCCTGTGTAGTTACCAATTCTCCCCGCATTTCGCAGACAGTCAATTTCAGCATGGGTAACGGGGTCGTTGTTTTGGACGCGCTGATTGTGCCCTCTACCAACCACTTTTCCCTCCTTCACCAGCACCGAACCAATAGGAATTCCTCCCTCACTGAGTCCCGCTTTGGCTTCCTCAATAGCTGCTTGCATAAATTCGTTCATGGCGCGTTTATTCTCCGGTAGACGGTCTTCCTAATTTTTACCCCAACTCCACTAGATATCTATGCCCAAACAACTGGTGCTAATGGATCACGATGGCGGTGTGGATGACTACCTCGCCACTTTACTGCTGATGACGATGGATGGCGTCCAACCTCTTGGCGTTATCGTCACTCCCGCCGATTGCTATATTCAACCCGCCGTTGCTGCGACGCGCAAGATTTTGGATTTGCTGGGACGTTCTGATATTCCAGTGGCAGAAAGTACGGTGCGCGGAATTAATCCCTTTCCCCGACTCTATCGCCGCGATTCATTTATCGTTGACCATCTCCCCATCCTCAACGAGCAAGAGACAATAGAGACGCCATTGGTGAAAAAATCAGGGCAAGAATTTATGGTGAAGGTGCTGCAAGACGCGCCGGAACCCGTAACGCTGCTGGTAACGGGGCCATTGACAACCGTTGCTACGGCGCTAGATATAGCACCAGAAATTGAAGCCAAAATTCAGCAAATTGTCTGGATGGGAGGAGCGCTTAATGTTCCTGGCAATGTTGAAAAAAGCTTAGAGGCGGGACAGGATGGTTCGGCAGAATGGAATGTTTACTGGGACTCTATCGCTGCCCATCGCGTCTGGCAAACCGCAATTCCGATTGTGATGTGTCCGTTGGATATTACCAATACGGTGCCTGTAACTTCAGAGTTTGTCTATAGGTTAGGTAAACAACGTCAGTATCCCCTTTCTGATTTTGCTGGACAATGTTATCGGAAACGCCGTAAAACCCCCGTGCTTTAGCCGGGGGATATAAGGCGGGTCATCGGAGGCTTCGACGTGAGCGCTCAGCCGAACGGTACGGAGATGACTAAACTACAAAGGAGTGGGGAAACAAGCTATCAAGCTCCTAATCAATTCAGACTTACTCATCCCTCGTCTAACCGCCTCTTCCTGTAGTTGTCGCATCTCATATTTGGTCAGCCTAATATCTAATCTCTCTGTCTTCATTTGTACACACATTTGGCTACACATATACTATAATCAAAAAAGCACGTTGAGAGGTCGAATCAATGCGAGTCTTAGAGTACAAAATCAAAGCCAAACCGCAGCAATACAAGGCTATTGATGAAGCTATCAGGACAGTGCAGTTCATCCGAAATAAAACGATTCGCTATTGGATGGATGCACCCAAAGATACCAAAATCAATCGGTTTGCTTTGAATAAGTATTCAACAGAACTCCGCCATGAATTCTCCTTTGTCAAAGACCTTAACTCGATGGCAGTACAGGCTGCTGCTGAACGTGGGTGGCTGGCAATCTCTCGGTTTTACGATAATTGCAAGTCTAAGAAGTCTGGTAAAAAGGGGTTCCCTCGCTTCCAGAAAGACAACCGTTCAGTAGAGTACAAAACCTCTGGATGGTCGCTGAGGCCTCTCGAAGCGTGGTCGCTTCACAAAACCAAAAGACGTATCAACATCACCGATAAAAAAAGAATTGGTGAACTTAAGCTTCTAGGTAAGTGGGATATTCATCAATATCCTGTAAAGTCCATCAAGAGAGTACGTTTAGTGCGACGTGCCGATGGGTATTACTGCCAGTTTGCTGTTGATGTCGAGTGTATTGATATTCAGCCGCCTACAGGTCAGGAGATTGGCTTAGATGTTGGCCTAGAGTCGTTCTACACCGATTCAAACGGACATCAAGAGCCAAATCCTAAGTTTTTGCGGAAAGCTGAGGTGGCTATCAAACACAGTCAAAAAGCCATTTACAAAAAGGTCAAAGGTTCAACTGGACGCCGTAAGGCAAGAGCTAAATATTCCCGAAAACACTTAAGAGTAAGTAGGCAACGTACCGAACACGCTAAGAAGCTAGCGCGTCACGTTTGCAGGTTTAACGACCTAGTAGCCTATGAAGACTTAAGGGTTAGCAATTTACTCAAAAACCACTGTTTAGCTAAGTCAATTGCTGATGTTAGCTGGTATCAGTTCAGGCAGTGGATAGAGTATTTTGCTACTAAGTTTGGCAGATTAGCTGTTGCTGTTCCACCTCAGTACACCTCACAAGAATGCAGCCAGTGTAAGGCGATAGTCAAAAAATCCCTCAGTACTCTTATCTCACGTTTGCTCGTGTGGATTGATTCTGCAAAGGGATTGGAACGCGGCAATAAATATTTTGCTCAAAGCAAAATCTAGGGATGGACAGTCCCGAAGTAACGCTAAGGGAGTTGGAATCTCTACGCTACTTGGTGCAAACCTGGTAGAGCAAGTTCTGACGATGAACTTAGAATCCCCCGTGCTTTAGCCGGGGGAGTGTCAACAATTGCGAGAATGGGAAACTGTAATTGTGACGACGGGAGAGAGTCAGGGACGGACAAAGATAGAAGGTGGTGGCAGAAAGATTCAGGCGATGGAGCAGGTGAATAAGTCTAAGTATTACGACTATCTTTTACAACAATGGGCGCGGTGAAGTTGGCTATTTTCGGCTCTGAAGGGTTGTAAGTAGTTGAGGAATTTAAAACCGAACTCTCCCCTCGGTTAATAACTTAAATCCACCAATCAATGCGGCAAAGGCAACGAAGAACGTCCACAAACTGGTGGGTCTTAAAACTACGCCACCGCTCAAAAATACGAGCACACAACCAATAATTAATAAAATCCATCCTAAGCTGCCCGTTTCTCTGGGAAACAGGAGCAGGCTAATCATGCCGCCTATAAGTGCCAAAACAGAGGCAGCAGCAGGAATGTCTCGCCAAAAGTAAGGGGAGTACTGAGTGGTGAAGATGATGTTTTGTCCTAGAAAGTAAACGCCAACGAGAAGGAGAATCAATCCAATGAGTTTGAACAAAAACGTGTTCATGATTTTTGCTGTTGTCTCTAGCTGTAAGGACTTAAGCTGGCACCCCTTTGGAGCGATCGCTTTTTGGTTGACCTGAGGTTTATCGATTTGTAGGCTAGATAATCGCGGCACTGGGGCGATCGTCTCCCTATTTCCCCTGAAATCCTTTGTGAGCGCTTCTTTGCCTACACAAATCTAGTTCTAACCCAAGCCTCGTTCCCGTGCTACGTAAAATAATGAGAAAGTATTAATTTAAATTAACCTTCGTAAATAAATGTCTGTTTTATTATCAGAAACCAGTGAAACTACGGAATAATCTAAGTTTATTAAGGAGCAGAGCGCTTCTGTCTAAAGTGAGACTAGCCCAAGGGTTGGAGCGGTCGCTTTGGCTAGCTTTGCTATTGATTGACTATGTTATTCTTGGCTTCCGGCTTCTCACTTTTGGTGGCTTGGGGACGCCTGAATTTTAATTTTCCATTATTTTACATTTGGATTTGGTATGACTTCTTATCTCGCATCATCTCAATCTCATACTCCTAACGCTACGATTCCCAAGCCTCAACTTGTGACAAATTCTTCACGGGAATCTAGCAGTAACTCTTCTAAGTCAAATGTTCATTCCCTCGCGGCACTCTGGGCGAGGAAATACTTCAGTGCTGTTACCAAGGATTACGACGCAGAGCAGCTACGTAAGAGTGAGAGCTTAAGGGAAGTCACCTCGAAAGAAGGTCGCGACTATACGGCTGAAAAGCTTTTGAGCAACCTAAGTTTGGGTAGTGCCCGCGCCTGGTCTTTAACAGAAACGCTGCTGTCAAAAGAAGTTCAACGCCACGGCATCAACCCCGAGTTGCTCAATCCATTGCAGATTGCCGCCGATACTCGCCATCTGTTTGAAAAAGCACTGGCTGCCTACGGTGAGCGGGCAACTCCTAGACGGTTGTCTGTTGTCTTAGGGCAGGACTTTGGGAAAGTTCGACAGAAATATACCTCTGAAGACCCCCGTGCTATTGGCTTTGTCAGTATGCAGTTTCACTATACAGGGCAGCTTTTATTAGAGTGGCTATCGCCAGTAGAACAAGCATTATGGAAGCCCTACTTAAAGGTGATGGACGACCATATGTACATGCCGCTTCGGGCTGCCTACGACGCCGCCGGAAATCATGAATACAACTCTCCTGCCATTAAAGCTGTACAGCATCTACTGCCAGTCAGCACCAAGATTGCTCACCTAGTGTGCGATCAAATCTGCCGCCTGCACCCCGCGCATCGTACCTACAGCGGTTCTCTCACTGAGTCGGTGGTCAAAACGGCGAGTATTCGTGATGCAGAGATGTTTCAGGTGTATTTATGCTTGTGTGTCTTGGAAGATGACATCCGCTCAGTACAGCGAGAACTCTTCCCGCTCTGCGTAATGCTATATCCTCGCTTGGGGGTGAGCTGGAAGTTAGTGCAAGACATGCTTAAGATTGTGGGCTGGGAGATGTTCAACACCTTGACTCCTGAAGATATGGCAACGTTCATGCCCTATCTGCGGACGATGACTGAGATGTTTTCTGATGAGGTGTTTCAAGGCAGATAATGTTGTTTCCGGTGGCGAAGGGATGAGATTTGCTTGAGAGGATTACCCATACTCTGCGTCGGAAAGGATGTTCGGGAATTCACTGCTTTGAACTCAGATGAAAGGCAGGTAAACTCGCTTTTGAGTGGAAATTTCAGTTAACTTTTTTCTGCTACTGATGAAGTATCCAGCTCGGAATTGGGAGATTCTGGAATTTCTAACGCGAGTTGGTAAATTTGGCGGCGGGGAAGAGAAGTGGCTTTGGCTAGCTGACGGCTGGCTTGCGATCGCGATATGCCGGATCTCAATAGCTGCTTCAATTCCGCGATCAGGGCAGATTCTGAAAGGACAGGCGTAGTTTGTTCTGCCCCTGCTAACACCAATGTGAATTCTCCTTTGGGATCGTGTTGGGTGTAATAAGCGATCGCCTCCTCAACACTCCCGCGCCAAAACTCTTCGTGCAGCTTCGTCAGTTCCCGCGCCAAGACAATCTGACGAGTTGCTCCCAGCATCTGGGCAATGTCTTGCAACGTCTGCCGCAACCGATGGGGAGACTCGTAAAAAATTAACGTTCTCATTTCCGTAGAGAGCAATTCTAGGTGCAAAGAGCGTTCTTTTGGTTTTGCTGGCAGAAAACCTTCAAAGAGAAACTGAGCCGTGGGTAAGCCGGAAGCCGTCAACGCTGTGATTACAGCCGTCACGCCAGGAATCGGCACAACTGTAATTTCGGCTTCAACGCAAGCCTTGACCAATTCATAACCGGGATCGGAAATTCCTGGCATTCCCGCATCCGTCACTAAGGCGATCGCTTCCCCCTGGCTCAACCGTCCCAGCAACTCCGGCAATCGCTGGGCGTGATTGTGTTCGTGGTAACTCAGTTGCGGCGTTGTAATTTGAAAGTGCTGTAAGAGTTTTCCCGTGTGGCGAGTATCTTCAGCCGCGATCGCATCCACAGACTGCAAAGTTCGTACCGCCCGGAAGGTCATATCTTCCAGGTTGCCAATCGGTGTTCCGACAAGATAAAGAATACCTGTAGTCACTAAACTGCCACCACACCAACAAGATTTGCCGTTAATCACCCTTAATCATAGCGGTCATCAGGCTAAAGCTTGAGTAGAGAAGTGGTATGCAAGTCTCTACAACGCTAGTTTTTTAGCTCCACCATGGGAGAGTGTGGATGTATTTGAGCTGGAAGAGAAAAGATGGCTAAACGAGGGCTGTTTGTCGGGATGGTTACTTGGGACTTGATTTATCTTACCGATGGGCCTCCGAGTAGTAACCAAAAAATTGCCGCATCTGACTACGCGATGGCGGCGGGAGGGCCAGCCACAAATGCCGCCGTCACCTTTAGTTATCTGAAAAATCAATCCACAATTGTGGGAGTTTTGGGCAATCATCCCCTCAGTCATCTAATTAAAGCGGATTTGGAAACTTATAACGTAGCGATCGCTGACTTAAATTCCACCCAATCCCAACCTCCTCCCCTAGCTTCCATCATCATTACCCAAGCCACAGGCGATCGCGCCGTCGTTTCTCTCCCAGCCCCCAAAACTGATTTCTCTAGCGATCGTTTGACTGCCGATCTTATCTCCAATATTGATGTGGTTTTAATTGACGGTCATCAAATGGTAGCCGGACGAGCGATCGCCTCCCTTGCCAAAGCCCGCAATATCCCCGTCGTCATTGATGGCGGCAGTTGGAAGCCTGGGTTTGAAACCGTACTGCCATTTGTGGATTATGCTCTTTGTTCTGCTAACTTCTATCCCCCTGGTTGTGGAAATGCAGAGGAAGCGATCACCTACCTGCAAGCCATTGGTATTCCTCACATTGCCATTACTAACGGCGAAAAACCGATTCAGTACGTCAACACCGGGGAAACTGCTCAACTTGTCGTACCGCAAATCAACGCCGTCGATACAGTAGCCGCAGGCGATATCTTTCACGGTGCTTTCTGCCACTACATCCTTTGGCAAAGCTTTCCCCACGCTTTAGCCTCCGCCGCAAAAATTGCCTCCCATTCCTGTCAATTTTTCGGCACACGACGTTGGATGGAGGTGGAAGGAGAAGAGAGTCCTGAGATTTGAGCGGTAATGTTGGGATCTGTTGATCGTTGGCGCTCCCTTTCGGCTACGCCAGTCTGGAATCATGGCGGCTCACCAATCTAGATCATCAATTTCATCCTTCCTCCTTCGTATAAATTGAAGAAAGTAGAAAATTTGCACCCCCTGATAGAGCATGGAAGACGGCAACCCAGTAAACTTCGCCCTAGACAGCGATCGAGGAGACATCTTTGAGCTGAGTATTCCTCAAGCCCCAGAGGGATTTAAATCTGGATTTGTGGGCATTGTGGGACGCCCGAATGTGGGGAAGTCTACGTTGATGAATCAACTGGTAGGGCAAAAGATTGCCATTACTTCACCCGTAGCGCAAACAACCCGCAATCGCTTACGAGGGATTTTGACCACACCAGAAGCCCAGCTGATTTGCGTCGATACGCCAGGAATCCACAAACCCCATCACCAATTGGGGAAAGTGCTGGTGAAAAATGCCCAGATTGCGATTCACTCAGTGGATGTGGTGCTGTTTGTGGTGGATGGAGCGGTAGCAGCCGGAAGAGGCGATCGCTTTATTGCCGAACTCCTGGAAAACACCGAAACCCCAGTGATTTTAGGAATTAACAAATCCGACCAACAGCCAGCGGATTCGCAGCAACTCGATGATAGTTACGCTGAATTTGCTAAAACCTACAACTGGCAGATGGCAAAATTCTCTGCCCTTACAGGCGAGGGACTAGATACCTTACTGCACTTGTTAATTGAGCAACTAGAACCTGGCCCTTACTACTATCCCCCTGACTTAGTGACGGATCAGCCAGAACGCTTCATCATGGGCGAACTGATTCGAGAGCAAATCTTACTCCATACCCGCGAGGAAATTCCCCACTCCGTGGCAATTACCATTGATGTCGTCGAGGAAGAACCAACGATTACGCGGGTGCTAGCAACGATTCACATTGAACGTGATTCGCAAAAAGGCATCATTATTGGCAAAAAAGGCAGCATGCTCAAGACGATCGGCAGTGATGCCCGCCAACAAATCCAGAAATTAATTGCGGGTCAGATTTATCTAGAGTTATTTGTAAAAGTGCAACCCAAATGGCGTCAATCTCGCTTGCAATTAGCTGAGTTGGGTTATAGGGTCGAAGAGTAAAAAAAAGTATGTTCGGCGAAGCCGTTGCCGGAGGCTAGGGTGAAATATGAAGTATGAAAAGAATCCTGATCCGGTAAGTCCTGAGTATGGGAACGAGGGAGATGAGGAGAGAAAAATTGATGACGATTAGCCATTACTTCAATCCCCTAATAATTTCATACTTCACCCTTCATACTTCACCCTTCATACTTCACCCTTCATACTTCACCCTTCATACTTCATACTTCACCCTTCATACTTCACCCTTCATCCTTTCTTCCCTACAGCACTCAGGACTCAGCACTCAGGACTAACTAACTATCGTCCTAACTTTTGCCGTGCTAACTGACGGAGGTGAACGGCGCTGGAGTTGTTGGGTTGGATTTGGAGGGCTTTGTCCATAGACGCGATCGCCAAGTCCAATTGTCCTAAGTCCCAAAGAGCCGCCCCTCGATTTGCCCAAGCATCAGCAAAATCGGGCTTGAGGGACGTTGCTTTATCAAAGGCGTCAACTGCTTCTGAGCTACGACCTAAGACCAGAAGAGCCGATCCCCGATTATTCCAAGCATCGGCAAAATTGGGTCTGACCTCGGTGGCTTGCTCGTAGAGTTTTAAGGCTTCTAAATGGCGCTGTTGCTGTTCTAATGCATAGCCTTTGCTAGTTAGGGCTTCTGGATAGTTGGGGTTGATTGCCAAGGCTTCATTACAAGCCGCGATCGCCTCATTGATTTGCTGCAAAGAGTTCAGACTATAGCAGCGTCCCCAGTGAGCTTCAGAAATATCTGACTTGCGGCTCAGGGCTTGGTCATAAAATTGGATCGCTTTTTGGTACTGTCCGCCTTGTCGCAGGCGTTCTGCCTGAGCGAGCACGTCTGCCACCTTCGGCTCTGAAGGAGCAGGAGCGGCAGGAGCGACAGGGGCAGCCGCTTGTACTGGTCTGGGCGGAGTAACGACTGCTGCCGATTGTTTAATTTCTGGTGAGGCTTCGACTTCAGGTCTACCCGTAGCACTAGTAGGAACAGATGGGGTAGATTCTTCAGGTTCATTAGCCGTTTCCTTAGGGGCGGCTGTCTCACCCTCAGAAGTCTGGGTAGACTCCTCAATAGAGACCGCGTTCGGCTCCGCCTCTACCTCTGCCGTTGTTTTTTTTGCCAACACCCTAGGGATAGGAGACTGGGAGTTAGCAAATTGGGAAGAGAGGAGCGTTTTTGTGGCAAAAAAGCTGGCTCCCACAGCCAACAAAACGGCTAGTGCAGTCCCAGGCTTGAGCGATCGCGTTTGGTTAACGGTAGTTGGAACTACTATTCTCCTAGATTGCGGGCGGGTGCTCGGTTGCGGTTGCCTCATTCCTGGTGCCGTTAATCCAGTCAGGGTAGGTGAAGGAAATTCCTGAGGCCTTACAACTTCTGTCGGTTCTGAGACTAACGGTTGTGGGGGTAAAGATTCGGCAAGATTGGCAGGAAGATGGCTTAAGGCATCCATTGCCTCTACAGCACTCCGGTAACGGGCGCGGAAGTCGTAACGCACCATACAATCAAGGATTGCCGCCAGTTCTGGGCTAACCTGCCGAGTGCGATCGCGCCAACTCACTTCGCCCGTTTGTGGATCTTGGCTGAGGTTTTTGGGATGAACTCCTGTTAAGGCTTGAATTCCAATCATCCCCACTGCATAGAGATCGCTGCTAAAGCGGGGATTTCCACTAAGTTGTTCGCTAGGCATATAGCCCTGCGTACCAATAGAAATAGTTAAATTCGTTTGTCCAGTTTTAGTATTAACAAGCTGGGAGCTAACTTGCTTCACCGCACCAAAGTCAATCAGCACAATTTTATAATCTTCGCGGCGGCGCATCAGATTAGAAGGCTTAATATCGCGGTGGATCACATTCTGCTGATGCACAAACGCTAGTACATACAAAATATCTTGTAATAGCGCCACCACCTTAGCTTCTGACCAAGGTTGCCCTAAAATCAGCTCTTGCGTCAGAGGTTCCCCTTCAACCAACTCCTGAGCCAGGTAAAACTCCTGATTATCCTCAAAGTGGGCAAGTAAGCGAGGAATCTGGTCGTGAATACCCAATTGATAAAGCACTCTCGCTTCTGTCTCAAACAGTCGGCTTGCCGTTTGTAAACTTTCAGCATCGCTCACCTGAGGCTTGAATTGTTTCACCACGCAACGGGGCTGTCCTGGCAAGTGCAAATCCTCTGCCAGAAAGGTTTGACCAAATCCCCCCGCTCCCAGCTCACTAATGACTATGTAGCGTCCGCCTAGAGGCTTCTCAGAATTAGCTGGTTGAAATAGATTTAAAAGGTTGAGTGCCATACCGTGCCCTTTACTTGTGAGCGATTGCTGTTCTTTATTTATAAATACCCACTTCAGAAGCGATTATTTGGATCGACTTTGAGTAAATATCTCAAAATTTCCTGAAGACCCAGTGAAGCTAAGGCTAAATGATCGGTGAGATAGTATCCCCAACCATTTTCCGGACAACCGGAAAGCCAAGCGCCATCTGCTAAATTCTTTTATGATCCTGACTGGGTTATAACACCATATACAACCCAATAGGTTTGACCAGACACGGCAAGCCTCAAGTACACTAATGACGTAAAATCCACCGTTATTGTTGCCGCTACCAGGTTATGTTAGAGAACAAAACTGACCTAAGACCGACACAGCTTAGAAGCGGCAATCTCTCTCCAGTTCCGAACTCCCGATTTTTGAATTTCAAAGGCGTGTTATGTCTGCTGAACCTCTTTACGTTCAATTGATCTGGGAAGACACCGAGACTGGTGAATCCCAGCAGCCCATTTTGGCACCACCGATCGCTATGGGTCGAGAGCTAGACCAAATGCCAGAAAACTTAGGCGAACAAGCTGTCTCTCGCCTGGAGTTAGCCAACAAGCAAGTCTCCCGATTTCACTGCTTAATTACGGTGGTGAATCATCAGCTCTACGTCACCGATCGCAGCGCCAACGGCACCTTTCTCAATGGGCAACCCCTTCGCCCCGGTAATCACCCTTTTTCTAGCAAAGACACCCTCCGCATTGGTTCTTACAAAATTATCGCGAGCTTAGTGCGGGACAACGACCTCGATTCCACGGAAATCAACCGGGAGCATACCCATTTTCAAAAAGGTAGTAGCCTACCCAGTAACGCTTTAGTTATTTGGTTAGTAGGTGGGCTGGTGTTGGTGCTGATGGGTATTGGGGCTTGGTTTTTAGTCAGCAACCTGCTCGAGCGATCGCGTCCCCGCGTTCCCGAAGCTCCCACCCCTGTCAGTAGCGTACCTTTGCAACGCTCCCCGATTAGTTGACGAAGTAGAAAGAGAATTTATCGGGTGCTAAAACTGAGTAGATATATCGATGCCTAAAAGTTAATTTATAAAAAATCTGCTCCCCCAACCCCGTTTAAAAAAGTGGGCTAGTAAGATTCTCCCCTCTGCCCCCATTCCTCTGTTGCTCCCCTGCTCCCCATTCCCCTCATGCCCTTCTCCCAGCACACCACGACTCGCGACGGGTTCATTCAATTTGGTCGGAGGAGGCGATCGCCACGGCACTTGGCAACAATTTTGCTGGGCATCTTAACCCTACTACTTGTCTTAACCCCCGTTTCTAGCACGGCGCAGGCTCCTATTCCTGAGCGTACCGCCGAGGCTCCTGTTGTCGTCGATGGTCGAGTGTTGTTTAAGGTCAGAAACTCTGGCAACTTCACGGCGGCTGAACGAGCGGCAATTATCAATACAGCCTTAGCCCAAGAAGCGCGATCGCTCGCTCCTGTTGAAATTGATGTAGTTCAGGACAACCAGCTAACGACTATTCGCAGTCGCACCGCCAATAACCCCGATGGTATACCTACCGATCGCAATCTCGTTACGGTAACGAAGGAAGATGTCATTCCTGGCATTAGTCCCTTCAGTCAAGGAGTTATCTGGCGGCGCTCCATTGTAAATTCCTTACAACAAAGCCGACTCGAACGCACTTCCAGTTATGAGCGTCAGGCGCTAATTTTCAGTATGGGGGTGCTACTAGGAGCGATCGCCATCCATCTTTGTCTGCACGTCCTCGGTAAGCTGCTCTCCCACCAAATCCTACGCTGGTTCGGCGCGATCCCCTCTCCCCTACACTTGAGAGAATCACCGCTCAAGTTATTCCTGCAACTCGCCCTCATCGGTTTGCAGACCGGATTATGGATCGCCGTTGCCTTCTACATTAGCGATCTTTTTCCCGTCGCCCGCCACTGGCGCTACCAGCTATTTAACTTCATCAATTCCCCGATCATTGGACTAGGAACAACCAATTATTCTGCCCTGCAACTACTGCTGCTCTTCGCCTTTACCATCGGGTTATGGTTTGCAGTTAGCGCCCTCACCAAAGTTTTCCGATTCTATGTTCTGGTGAGAACAGGTGCCGATCCGGGGATGCAGGAAGTTATTGCCATTTTGGCGCAATACATCCTCACCTTCCTAGGGCTGATTGTATTGCTGCAAATCTGGGGGCTAGATGTCGGTTCTCTGGCAATTCTCGCTAGTGTCCTCGGTGTGGGGATTGGTTTTGGCGTCCAGAACATCACCAACAACTTCATCAGTGGCTTGATCATCACCCTAGAGCGACCCATTCAAGTGGGAGATTTTGTCAAAGTAAGTGAATTGGTGGGGACAGTTGAGCGTATTGGGGCGCGGAGTACAGAAATTCGCACCCTCGATCAGGTGACAATTATTGTGCCCAACTCCCGCTTTTTGGAAACTGAGGTGATTAACTGGAGTCATGGCGACCCTGTATCCCGCCTCAAGATTCCCGTGGGGGTGGCGTATAGCTCATCGGTAGAGCAGGTACAGGCGGCGCTGCTAGAGGCAGCAAGAACTCACCCCGATGTGCTGGTCAAACCTCAACCCCAAGTTTGGTTTCAGGGGTTTGGGGACAATTCGCTGAACTTCGAGCTGATGGTTTGGACTGGGGAACCCAAAAAGCAGTTTCGGGTCAGAAGTGACCTCTACTACCGCATTGAGGCAAGCCTCAGGCAATCTGGTATAGAAGTGCCGTTCCCCCAACGGGATCTGCATGTGCGATCGCCAGAACTAGAAAAGTTCTTCCATACCTGGTTTGAGCACCAAGCACCGATGGCAACCGATACGCCTAGTACCAATGGAAACAACCGCAGCGATCGCTTCCCCGATTCTTCCTTAGAACCGCTACCCGAACAAGCCGTAGCTGCTGTTCTTACCGACGAGAAATTGGTCGCTGTTGATCTCAATGCCCTAGCCACAGCCATGCGAGAATCGGGAGAACTGGAAATCAAAGACCGCCGCTATCGCTTCAACCTCTATCCCGCCTGCTTTATCGGTGCAGAAGCCGTAGAATGGCTGGTACAACAACAAAACTGTACGCGCCAACAAGCAATTCAGTTAGGGCAGTTGTTAATCGAGCGAGGCATTATTCATCACGTTTGGGGGGACTATCCCTTCCGCGATGATTACAGCTTTTACCGCTGCGCTGGGGATGAGCAAGTGCTGTTAAATTCGGCTCATTGAGCGCAAAATAATTAGCTCTCACCTTCCAATCACTAAGGCTGCATTTGCTGAAGAACGTTCCAAATCACATCCGTCGGTACTGGTTCTGTAACGGTTACTGCTCAGAATCCCCTAGAAGAGGGAGCTTCTAGCTCCAATTCCTCGATAATTCTATCTCGCTAGATGTTTCAATATATTTAGTAGATTCAAAGGAGATTTATGGTTTCCGCCGTTATTGCTTATTTCTTGATTCTGGCAGGTGCCACAGGTACGGCTCTTGCCCTGTTCTTTGGTCTAAAAGCTATTAAGCTAATTTAAGCCTAAGCCGTCAGCGACATCCCCCAAACCTCACCAGGTCATACCAAACACACCCAAGCTCTCCATGGCGTTCTGTTCAAAATGACTAAAAAGGATGGAGGATGAAGTATGAGTGAAAACCATCAATAGTCTCTCTCCCCTTGGTTTAAATCCAAAGAGCAGAAAAACATCTGATGGGAGTCAGCCGTTTAGGCGTCGAATCATTACTAGCGTCCTGACTTCAAACCCCAGAATTGATTTATGGGGCTGAAATTTCATACTTCATCCTTCACACTTGGTGCCTTTAGTTGACATTGGTGAAGTGCCAGTTAGTTCGGCTTCCCTATGCTGCACTATAGGTATCTGTACGGGAGAGCCAAATGTTGAGGATAATTTGTTACCGCCGCTAGTGTAGAAAAGCGGCAAAATTTCTTGTTTCTGTTCTGTGGCAAGGAGGGACTTACACCTCAGGGTCTCGAATCTTGCTCCTTCTGTGAAAGATTAACGGACGAGGTGCAGGGTTTTTGGCACCATTCCTACCCTTTGTACTAAAACCACATCGGGAAGTTGAGCGATCGCTTACCGTAGAAAGTAAGGGGGTGCGTAGGGGGACGGAACTTGCCAATGCTCTTTGAGTAAAACGCATTCGTAGTCATTAGCTACATAAGCTACGTAGACGCGCCTTCACGGAAGTGCGTTAGGCATAGACTTCACGCAAAAGTTTTCGCAAACCCTACGCCAGGGATGCTTATTTTCACTGATTGCCTCTCCCCTGGCGTGAAGTATATTCGTATTCACTGACCAACCCAAAATATCTTCCCTAGGAAATAGGGGAAGTTTGGTTAAGGGTTGGTTAAAATGACTTGAAGCAAAGGTTAAGATAGCAATCCGGAGCCAATAACTACTTAAGAACAGACATTTAATAGGAGGCAGCAATGAACGATTCTGACGAAATTAGCAAAACCAACTTTCTCTATCCCCGTAGCCGCTACTACGGAACATTTACACCTGAGCAGTTAGCGTTTAACGCGAATTTACAAGAATTTGCTCAGAGAGTTTCCTACATCTCTGCATTGGAAACGGGTGGTAAGCTTTCTCCCATCCAAGCCTATGACAAGGTCAAAGGTTTGTGGAAGGAGTTGAAGCAGAGTAAGAAGGCGATGCAGATTGGCTCTGATCTGCCACCAGAAACGAAGTAATTAACTGTATCAAACGTCTAAGCAACATTTCAACGATTAATACTTCCTTTGTCTTTCTCACTGCTGAGTCTAGCCAGAATATCTATAAGGACAACTGCCAAGCTTTTAGAAGCGATCGCCGCCCATCTTAGACAATAAGCAAAGTGTTCTAAAACACAAGCACTCATAGATAGTTGGGTAGACGAATGTTCAAGTCTCGCGTTTGGCAGTTCGGCCAGTCTTTTCTAAGTTTTTTGAAGCGATCGCTTATATCTCATTGGCGATCGCTTCTTTTGCTGCTCATCGGCGTCTTTTTACCGTTGCAGATTTTTGGAGAATTGGCGGAGGAAGTCTGGGAAAATGAAGGCGGCTTCCCCTGGGATCGACCCATTTTGCTTGCTATTCACAGTATGGCGTCCCCTCAGTTAGACGCTTTTGCCACGACGCTGACTAAATTTGGGGTATTTTGGGGAGTATTTCCGGCGGCTGTGCTGACGGCGTTGGTGTTGTTCCAGAAACATCGGTGGCGATCGCTGACATTTTTGTTCACGACTCTCTTAGGTAGTATTGTTCTTAACCGCACCGCCAAAGTATTACTGCATCGTGCTCGTCCCCAACTTTGGGAGTCACCCGCTCCTGAATTTGACTACGGGTTTCCCAGTGGACATGCTATGTCGAGTATGACGCTGGTTGCTGTATTAGTTATTTTGACTTGGGATACTCGCTGGCGCGTTCCTCTGCTGATTATTGGCAGCGTGTTTGTATTGGCGATTGGCTGGACGCGATTGTATTTAGGCGTTCACTATCCCAGCGATATTATTGCAGGTTGGACGGCATCTGTTGGCTGGACAGTAGGAGTTGCTCTGCTCATTAGACCTCACAAGAAGAGCCATCATCTTACCTAACGTTCTGGAACTGAAGGCTCAGGAGTCGCTGGTACAGATGGCGGTTTTGTGAGAGTGATGTAAGTAGAAATCAGATACAAGCCCCCAACAATCAGTGGAAGCAGCAAGAGCAGCACCACTCTAACCACAGGTTTTTGATGCCAATTTCTTTGCTCATCTGACTCATGATCATTCATGCTGCTCCCTAGAAGAGATACTCTTACTCACCATCATCGGCTAAACGCTTGTGAGATGCTTGCTGAGGGATTCCTCTAACTGAGTCAGCAATGTATCGACATCCCTTCCCACTTCCTCAAAACAAACAGGAGGAGCGGGTTCTGGTTTAAACTGCACCAGATTAATCTGTCCACTGCTAATCCCGATCAAGAGAACTTCTAACTCTGGATTATGAGCATCAATGACACCTAACATCTCCCGCAGCGTGTCCTCTGCTTGATGATTTAGTTTCTCAATCGCTGCTTTTGGGCAATAGATAAAACGTGGCGTGGGTTCGATATCGATACCTATACTGCCCTGAGAATCGCCATTTTCTAGCCATAGCCCCCAGGATAGTGCGGCTAAGTCTTGCTGATTTTCCTTCACAAACTGATCGAGCTGGCGACGCCAACTCTTTTGTCCAGGTTCTGAAGGGTTTTTACCAAATTGAATCATGACGATTACGACTAAAAACTGACTAAAGTTGATGTGAATTTAACTTGTCTATTTCCCAACTCAGGTTGAAAATGGTTAATTCCTCACTTGATCAGGCGAAGAGAGTCCTGAGTCGGTGAGAAAATATGAAGTATGAAGGGTGAAGGGTGAAGGGTGAAGGGTGAATAGGGTTGGTTATTTTCTCCGCCGCTCCCCTGCTCCCCTGCTCCCCTGCTCCCCTGCTCCCCTGCACCCCTGCTCCCCATCACTCCAGCAGTTGCTGAATAGCTTCTGCTGTTAACTGCTCAATATTACTGAAAACTACTGCCGCGCCCGCTTCTTTAAGCGTAGCAGCATAGGCATCACGACGTTCGGCGATCTCCTGTACGTGAGGTGGCAAAATTCCCACACCAATCCAGGATCGTTCTGGCTGGAGGGTTTTTGCCTTCTGGATCGTGTACATATCAGCCACCGTATCTCCTGCATAGAATACGGGGGTTGTCGCTTCTACCGCAAAGCGTTCCTCCATCAGGCGCACTGTGGCAAATAATCCTGTAGGGTCAGGCTTCCCTGGTGCATCCTCCATTGCTATCAACACGGGTGTTTGCAGCCCTAGGCGTTTTTGCAGAATGTATTCGGCTGAACCCCTAGTCGCACCACTAAAAAAGCCCCAGGGAATCCCTGTGGCGGTTAGCTGTTCTAGGTAGCTAGCTTGTAAGAGCAGAGGTTCATTTGCAATGTAGCCGTCCCAGTTGTGGGGATTGGTGCCGCGATAACGCGACTGGAAAAAGGCAACAATTGTATCGTAGTCAAGATTGATTTGCGATCGCGTTTGTCCTTGTGTCTCGAAGTAGCGAGCCAACAGTTCCTGCGAACCTTCCCAATCATTATTCCAAATGCCTTCTGACTTGAGTCGGTCAATATCTATCGATGAAGGGCGATAAGCGCCATTAGTAAAATGCTCCACAGTATCAGCCAGTGCTCGTCGGTAAGACCCACTAACATCACGCACTACACCGTCAATATCGTAAACAACAACCGCTTTTGTATTAGTCATTAGTTGATGATTTTAGGATTTATTGCTCATCCCCAACCTCGAATCATTTGCGCTACAGGGGTAACAGTGGGGTACAATTAAGGATTGTAAAGCGATGGGAGTAGTCTGGGATGTCCTCGGACGTGGAATTGTCGAAGTTTATTTTAAAAGTTCTCTGGCTAGAAGAGAATGTGGCACTTGCCGTCGATCAGGTGGTGGGTAAAGGTACAAGCCCGCTAACTTCTTACTTCTTTTGGCCCCGGAACGATGCTTGGGAACAACTAAAAAAGGAGTTGGAAGCCAAACACTGGATCAGTGAGGTAGATCGCGTCGAATTACTTAACAAAGCCACAGAAGTAATTAATTACTGGCAAGAGGAAGGACGGAGGCGTCCAATGTCAGAAGCTCAATCTAAGTTTCCGGAAGTAAGTTTTACTGGCAGCGCCTGATCGCAAGTAGCGGTAAAAAGATAAAAGGCAAAAGAAATGAGAACTCCTCCTTCTTTTGCCTTTTATCTTTTTAAATTTTCCCTCTACACCATGCCACCAGCCGCTTGAAAGCGAGCGCGGGCACGTTTTAGGGCTTGAGTCGCCTGCATTTTTTCTTGACGATTGTCAGTACCTTGTAGCTGATTGAAACGGGCTTCAGCTTCTGTAAAAGCCGTCCGCGCCGATTCTGTATCAATGTTGTCACCACGATCGGCACCGTTGACCAAGATGGTGACTTGATCGTTTTCAACTTCGGCAAAGCCACCCATTAGCGCGATCGCCACCCAGTCTTTGCCAGGACGAACCCGCATCACACCGATATCCAAGGCGCTTAATAAAGGAGCGTGACCGCTCAAGATTCCCAATTGACCAGTAGTACTGGGTAGAATAACTTCCTCAGCTTGTGAGTCCCAGACTGTTTTATCTGGCGCAATTACACGAACATTTAATGCCATTTGTTCAGTTGTTTGTTGTCAGTTGTCAGTGTCCTTTGCCATTAGCCATTAGCTAACGACTAATGGCTAATAGCTAATCACTAGGGACTAACCTTTCATTTTTTCAGCTTTAGCGACCGCTTCGTCGATGTCGCCTACCAAGTAGAAGGCTTGCTCCGGTAACTCATCCAGTTCACCCGCGAGAATCATCTGGAAGCCCTTAATGGTTTTTTCCAAAGATACATACTTCCCTGGAGAACCTGTAAAGACTTCTGCCACAAAGAAAGGCTGTGACAAGAAGCGCTCAACCTTCCGAGCACGGGCAACAATTAGACGGTCTTCTTCAGACAATTCATCCAAGCCCAAAATGGCAATGATGTCCTGGAGTTCCTTGTAGCGCTGTAGAGTTGACTGGACTGCACGAGCGGTGTCGTAGTGTTCCTCGCCAACGATACTCGGCTGGAGCATCGTCGAAGTTGAACCCAGTGGGTCTACAGCGGGGTAAATCCCCTTAGATGCCAAGCCACGGGACAATACTGTTGTTCCATCCAAGTGAGCAAAGGTGGTAGCAGGAGCGGGGTCAGTCAAGTCGTCAGCAGGTACGTAAACCGCTTGGACTGAGGTGATCGACCCTTCCGTGGTGGAGGTGATGCGCTCTTGCAAGTCTCCCATGTCAGTTCCCAAGGTTGGCTGGTATCCCACCGCAGAAGGCATCCGTCCCAACAACGCCGACACTTCAGAACCCGCTTGCACGAACCGGAAGATATTGTCAATGAACAGTAGCACGTCCTGCTTATTCACATCCCGGAAGTACTCAGCCATGGTCAGAGCCGAAAGACCGACGCGCATTCTTGCTCCCGGTGGTTCGTTCATCTGACCGTAGACTAGGGCGATCTTTGATTCGTTGAGGTTTTCGTTATTGATAACCCCTGACTCAATCATCTCGTTGTAGAGGTCATTTCCTTCACGGGTGCGTTCGCCCACACCACCAAACACCGAAACTCCACCATGGTTGGTGGCAATGTTGTTGATCAGCTCCATCATAATGACGGTTTTGCCGACACCAGCACCGCCAAATAGACCAATTTTGCCGCCCCGCCGATAGGGAGTCAGCAGGTCAATAACTTTAATTCCTGTTTCAAAGACAGAAGGCTTGGTTTCCAAGTCTGTCAGTTTGGGAGCCGGACGGTGGATGGGGAAGCTGTCCTCAGCATCGACGGGACCCCGGTTATCTACAGGCTCACCCAAGACGTTGAAGATCCGACCCAGGGTGGCTTTACCAACGGGTACACTGATAGGAGCGCCAGTGTCTACGACTTCCATGCCCCGCACAAGTCCGTCTGTACTACTCATGGAAACGGCGCGTACCTGATTGCCGCCCAGTAGTTGCTGCACTTCGCAGGTAACGGAAACGTCCTGTCCAGCTTCGTTCTTGCCTGCGATTTTCAAGGCGTTGTAAATCGGCGGCATATGACCGCTAGAGAATTCAACGTCTACAACCGGGCCGATGATTTGAGTAAGAAAACCTGTGTTTGTCTTTTCTGTGGTGCTGACCATGCTTACGCCTATTGTTTAGAGAAGCTATTGACTGTTGATGCTAAAAAACAGTCTTAACAATTAAAAATGTCCCTTTCCAGAGTACCACCGAAAGGACGCTCTCACTATCGAGGCAACGGTTTCAAGGGGATAGGAGCGATCGCTCTGCCTGCGTAGGTTCAATGTAAAAAACTGCCCTCCTTCTTGCTAAAAGAAACGGCAGTTACAAAAGGGGATTTACACCTGGTTGAGTTTGTTGATCTAGACTTTGGTTTTCACTTTCTTTTGCTGTTTGCGACTTGACTGCAAGGCTACACCTAAACCACCCAAGGCTAATAAGCTTAATGCCAGGGTCGGTTCTGGGATCGGTTCGGGTTCTGGCTCTACTTTTTTGAGGGGTCTGCCAAAGAATGTTCGAGTGGTGTAAGTATTTGTCTCGCCAACATTAAGAGAGAACACATTGTCCAAAACTGACGAGAGGTTAGTATCTATGTCTGGAACAGGAAGATCAGAGAGTTCCAGAATGTCATTATTGTTGCCAGAGAAACCAGCATCATAGACCACTCCATCTCTAAGCCTGCCACCAATGGGCTGAATCGAGCCAAGCAGTATGTTATTAACGAAATCGACTTCAAAGCGGCCCGTTGCGGGTATTGTACCGCCTGTGGCTGTGATGCCAACAAACTTAATTGGATCGATAGTCCCGTCTTCTGAAATTGTATCGGTGGCAAAAACTAAATCGCCTAATTTAGGAACGCTGACTCGACCGCCACCATCGTCATTAAATCTGCCTGAAAATAACACATTGGCATCTAGGACACGAAATAAGTCGAAGTCAATCGCTGTTGTTGAGGTATTTGTAATTAGATAAGTCTGTGTCAGCACCGAGCCGATCTGGTTGTTGCCGTCATCTAACTGCGCTGTAAGCTCCTGCCTTAAGTTGAACGACAAGTCACCAAGGCGGAACGTACTTGTCGCATCATCTGATGCAGTATCCAAGAATAAAGGATTTTCTCCTCCTTGAATATCGAAGAAGGAACCACTCGTCAGAAAGATTGGGTCTTCACCTTGTCGGCGGACGATTATGCCAGATTGGGCAACTGTTCTGGCGGTATCTCCATCCACTGTTGTATAAAATGCATCGCTAGTGCCGTCGCCACCCAAAAATGCCCCAAAAGAGCCAAACGCATCGACGCCTACTGTCACCGTACCAGCACCAGGTTGGTTACTTAGGATAGCTGCCATTGCTGGCACAGTGGAAATGCTAAAGGTAGCCGTTGTCGCAATAGCAATTGAGCTAACCGTGTTAAAAATCCGCTTCATATATATTGCTCCTGTATCTTACATAAATGAGCTTATTTAAAAGTGCGATCGCATCGGTTATTGCTTGTTAGTGAAAGTACTTAAACTGTTAAAATAAGTAAAGGATTGTAAATAACATAAAATGGGGCTAACCTGGTGTTGGCTGGTAGAGCGAGTGCGCGTTACTAGTTTATTGATGACAGCAAAATTCTCCACCTAAACGCCCGTACAGGTAGTAAGCGTTTAGCCGGATTTGCTTAAATTTCTGTGTAAATACTGACATGATTTCTTCTTTTTTAAGAGTTTTTGTCAATGTCTTTACCAAAAAAACATATTTATATGAAGTTTTGATTAAGTTAAAAGCTAATAAAGATTTGCCTCCGGTGGAAGCAACATCTGCGTTAAATGGCACTGACTTAAAGGTTTGTAGTCAGCGTTTTAACTCCGCCAGCACTTCAGTGCTAACGTGCAACCTATGTTAGGTCAGTGCAATTCAGTTTTAGTCCACAAAGCGTGTACTTAAGCTATTAGCCCAAAGTTTTAACTCTGGGTGGGTGAGTAAGTGAGAGCTTACTCCCCCTCTCCCACCAAGGGAGAAGGGGTTAGGGGATGAGGGGGAAAGATTTCTCAGTGAATCAGTGTTTTAGCTGTTTTCGCTTCAAAACTCCCCCAGCACCCAAGGCTCCTAAGGTTAAAAGACCAAGAACTGAAGCAGGTTCGGGGACAGTTTCCACTGTGAAGGAACTATACGCGAAGCCGCCGTCTCCATCGGATACTCTTAGCCCAACGGTGTAGACGCCTTTTTCATCGAAGGCATAACCGCCGCGATCGCCTGTAAAGTTATCGTATTCGCCATTGCCATCTAAGTCCCAGTCAAAGGTGAGGAGGTCAAAAACACCGGGATCAGTGGCAGCCGCCGCAAAATCGAACCATTCACCGGATCTCAACAACAGGTTAGAGGTGACAGAGGTAATGGTTGGGGCGATATTTTGCACTTTGACTCTAAACGAACCGTAATCAAAGCCGCCATCCCCATCAGAGACGCGGAGATTAATCGGATTGTCACCTTCATCCGCAAAGGAATACTGTCCCGTGCTGGCGCGATCGCTACTACTTGTAGAGTAGTCAAAAACGCTGTTATTATTCAAATCCCAATCAAACGCTAGGATGTCCTGAATTCCTGGATCGGTCGCTGTAGCGCCAAAGGTAAAGGCATCCCCTTCATTGATCACTAAATCATTCGTCAGTTGGGTGATGGTGGGTGCAACGTTTAAGACCGTAATCGATGACGTTACTGAGTTACTAAAATTGCCCTCGTCGTCTCTCGCTAGCCCTGTATAAGTAAACACTCCTTGATTGACAAAGACACCCAGGTCTTTGCTAGCAGAACGAGTTTCACTAAGGCGCTCATCTGTACCCAAACTCTCGCCATTTAGGAAGAACGTGACGGCATCATCGTCTGGGTCTTCAGCAAATAAGACAGCAGCGGCGGATTGCCCTTCGTTGATCACCTGCGGTAGAGAAAAGGCTGTAATTGCAGGAGGGGTGTTGATGACTACAGGAGGTGGTGGCGGCGGGACAGGACTGACTACGGGGGGAGGTGGTGGCGGGACAGGAGTTACGACGGGAGCTTGTGGTTGGACAGGATCGTCAGGAGCACCGCTGTCAGTATCGGCTCCGAAGGTGATTGTATCTCGAAAGCCATTGCTCCAATACATAGAGAGGGAGCCAAAGAGGTCGCCTACCGAGATGTCGATGGGGTCTGAGTAGACGTAGGTGTCTGGTCTAGGCCCGCTATAGACCTGAAATGCCCAGCCATCAGCAGACTTGGGTGTACTCCTGGGAAGCCCCAGATCCGGCAGAATGTCAAAAACCGTATTTCCGGGAATAGCGTTAATCACCAAAGACTTAACGGCTTGACCCCTGTTGGTAAATGTCCAAAGATTATTGAAGGTATCACCGGATTGCTTTAATAGCCAATTAGCCCCAGATGCTGCCCCTGCTCCTCTGGCTGTGGCTCTCCAGGTTCCTTGACTCAAGGTGCCGTCTGAGAAACCGACTGTCACCTGCATACCGCCCATCATATCCCCGAAGGTGGAGAAGCCTGTGAGAGTGGTAGCGATCGCCGGGGTGGTTGTAGAGCCTAAGGCAAGCAGAGTTGCCCCCGTAAAGCTGGTGGCAAGGATTTTGATAAGAGGACGATTCATAGAACCAAATATCTATAGATATTAAAGACAGGTCAGGAATTATGGGTGAGCGCAGCTTCCCCAGACAACGACTGTCGATTGGGGAGCCAGGCTACACACTGGCTAAAGTTGTGGCTGAAAAAGTAGAATGCACCGCAAAACTTTTACTAAGCGGCGGAAGAGCCAGTTGAAAAAGATGTGACGCTGCTCGTTCACGCCTCTTTAGAGAGAATAGTACCCTATATCATATTGATACTGTTTGATGGGTTCTGACATTCAGTGCTATAAATAGGCGCTGATTCTGGGGTTATTGAGGAGCCAAAGTTTAACTCCTTCCCGAGCCTCTCACCAAGCATCCCAGGTGTGTCTTACCTCAGTGATGCACCCTGATATTTCCCGATGTATCTAGCAGCGAGCAGTGCTCTACACAGATACAAATTTTAATTTTCTTTTCTCGTTGCAGGGGAGTTCCGATGAACTTCAACATCCAGCTCTTGTAGCAGTCACCCAAACCTATAAGCATTTTACTACTCTTAGCTGGAGCAATTTAGCTACCAGCTTATATCCCTAAGGTTAAAACTCACTCTTGTTTACGCATCACATCAGTTCTAGTTGCTGAGAGATGGCATTACGAGCACTAGTTGATAATTTTCTCAAACAAAAATACATCATCGCGTTGGTAGCGCAGTTGAAATTCTCCTCTGCGCTTAACTTTTTCGGCTACACCCTTGGCAAAACTGGGGTCGATATTCACACCCGGATGACGAGTATTTAACAAAACATACTGGAAGCTCTCAAACTCAGGGAGTTCTTGATAAGGAAGAGCTAGCTTCACCAAGGGTCTTTGAGATACTTGGGGAGCCAGTTGCTCGCTTGTCAAAACACCGCCTTGGGTTTGGACTAAAGCGATCGCTTCTCGGCTTGCCTGCCAAGTATCGAGCGTTGGCATATACTTGGTGAAAAAATAGCTCCACCGCGCTAGAGCAAAGAAGAAAAATAGCGACCAGAGAACGATCGCCCGTTTACTGCGTAAAAATCCCTTACCCGCTGCCAGGGTGGAGATGATGGCAACTAAGATAAAGGGCAAAATGGGAAGGGAGTATTGGTAAACCAAGCTTTTTTGGGGTTCGTAGTCCGCTAAGAGATTTAGCGCTAAGGCTGGAAATGCTCCGACTAGCGGCGTCAGATGAGCTGGAGATAGCCCCCAAATTACGGGCAAAAATAGTAGAACCAAGTACTTCAGATTCAGCCAGGAAAAGACAACAGAGATGACTGCTCCCGGCTTAAGAAATACATTTTTGGCAATTTCTAAAGCCGAGCCGCCTAGATAGGCATAACGCGCTAGTGAGACTTCTTGACCCCCGCCAAAGGACGGAATAATGGCTTCTGTTGCCAAGAGAAACCAGGCAATACCCGCCACTAAGGCGATCGCTCCACACAAGCGGCGTTGATCAAATACCAAGAGCCAAAAGCCGAGAGACGCTACGGTTAGCGCCATGATCGACTTGCATCCCAAGATCACAATAATCGCCAAAACAAACCAAATCACCCTACCCAAGCGTGCTGCCAAAATTGCCGTCAGAAGGGCAGGAAGGGCAAATACTTCCGGGTGGAAGTCAAACAAATTTGTATTAAAAACAACTGGAAATAGCAAATAGGTGGCAACTACTGCCACCGATTGCTCTGGTTCGAGTCCTCCTAACCTTGCCAGATACCAGGTGGGAATTGCCCCCCCAGCTAAGGCGATCGCTTGTACCCCTAGTAACCAATGGACGTTTGGAGAAATCTTATACAGCAACGCTAAGGGATAGAAAAGCCACGCCGCATGATCGCCAATGATATGAAAACCCAGAAAAGAGGAGAAGGGGGTTTGCCCCTGACTAATTAGATAAACGGCTTGATCAAAAATTCCTAAATCCCAAGCATTGGACTGAATCAGTGCATGTCGGAGGCTACTTGCAGCAAATAAAATCAAGGCACTGACGACAATCATCCCCGTAAGAATTGGGAATTGCGATTGCGATTGAGTTCTGCTGAGAGATTGATCTACAAGTCTGGCATTTACAGGAGAAGAGTTTTGCATGGCGCGTGATAAAAAATAGGGTCTAAGTCACTGAGCCGGAACCGATTGCCTAATGAATGCAGACAGTTTTATGTAGGAGGAATTTTGACGAAAATTTGTCCCAGAGAACTCATTGCTAAGAAGTAGGCGATGAGGATTAAGTTATCAAGGGTTGTTCCCTAAAAAAGCTAGTTAACATCCGGCGACGGCTAATGTTAACTAGCTCTGGAGCAATCAAGGAGACTTTCCGTGTTTACTGTTGTGGCAGTGTCTGTTTGTGCTTGGTAATTTTCTGAGTTCTTCTCAGGATGAGAAAGGGATAAGTTTGTCTATAAAGAATAAATTTTTCGTTAAATTTATCCCAATAATTTTGATTAGGCTCAGAATAAAGCAAAAACTAAAGCGGCTATTCTACCCAGAGAGAGATTAAAAAAATTTCCCTAGGCTTTTGGAGATAGGTATCCGTGGCGATCGCTCCTACTGATTGGATCTGGCTTAATAACTGGCGTAAGTCCTGAGGTGTCTACGCTGATGTGCCACCTAGGGGGAAGCAGACAATTGGCAGGTGTACGCTCCTAAGCCTTCGTTCTCGTTCCCATTGCAGGGCGATCTTTAGCATCACGCGTTGTAAAACGGTAAGGGTATCAGCTCAATTCTTTTGCACTTTTTATGCATTCCTCTTTCTGGCCATACGTGACCCCCGGTATTCCTGATGAGCTATTTGAGCGCTTACCGGGGATTCCTCTGAGCAAGCGAGAAGTGCGGTTGCTGATCATTTCGGCGTTGCGGTTGCAAGCCGACTCAGTTTTGTGGGATGTCGGGGCGGGAACTGGAACAATTCCCGTAGAAACTGGGTTACTGTGTCCTCAGGGGCAAGTAATCGCTGTCGAACGGGATGAAGATGTCGCCAATTTAATTCGCCGCAACTGCGATCGCTTCGGCGTTCGCAATGTCCAGGTCATTGAAGGGAGCGCTCCAGAATGTCTTCGGGAATTAACCGTAATGCCGCAACGCATCTGCATTGAGGGAGGACGCCCTATCAAGGGACTCCTCAAGGAAGTCTGGCAATACCTACAACCATCGGGTCGAGTAGTCGCGACTGCTGCTAATTTAGAAAATCTTTATGCCTTATCTGAAGGATTTGCAGAGTTACAAGCTCGTAATATTGAAGTAGTGCAGTCAGCCGTCAATCGCTTGGAGAAACGAGGCATTCATCAAACCTTTGCAGCGGTTAATCCCATTTTTGTACTCAGTGGTGAGAAGCTAGATTGAAGCGCCGCCTCAGGGGGACGGAAGTAGGAGTGGGGAGTAGGCAGTAGGGGGTAGAGAGAAAAAAGCAAAATCTATTTAGTAAACCTGCCCTGAATCTTCAAAACCCAAAACCCAAAACTCAAAACTCAAAACTTAAAACCTACTATGCCTTGGTCTCGGATTTTTAGTGCAATTGTAGCGATCGCGATCGCCTTGGGGATGATTATCCTTGGGGGATGGTACTTCACCCTTGGCTTTGCCATAATCGTCTATCTCGGTGAACTGGAATATTTTGAACTGGTCAAAGCCAAAGGAATTGCCCCGGCTGCCAAAACTACTCTGATTGTTTCGCTACTGCTGCTGGTAAGCACCACCTTTTCACCGACTCTGACAGATGCCTTGTTTCCCTTAGCTGGAGCATTTATCTGTTTTTACCTGCTATTCCAGCCCAAATTGGCAACGATCGCCGATATTTCTACCTCGATTTTAGGATTGTTTTACGGTGGTTATTTGCCCAGCTATTGGCTGCGGCTGCGACAAATAGACTTAGCACAAGTCTCCTCCTTACCTTCTGATGCGATCGCCTCCAATTTACCCTTAAATGGCTACTGGCCCAATTCCTGGCTCGATTTTGGCCACTTTCCCCAAGGACTGACCGTGACGCTTTTAGCCTTTGCTTGCATCTGGGCAGCAGATATTGGAGCTTACATTTTCGGTCGGTTGTGGGGTCGCACCCGCCTTTCTGATATCAGCCCGAAAAAAACCGTCGAAGGTGCTGTCTTCGGCTTCACAGGTAGTATGGCGATCGCCTCGGCTGGTGCTTGGTACCTCCACTGGCCCAGTTGGCAACTCAGTGGACTCGCTCTCGGCTTACTAGTAGGGATCGCCAGCCTCTTGGGAGACTTGACCGAGTCGATGATGAAGCGAGATGCGGGTGTCAAGGATTCCGGACAATTAATCCCCGGTCACGGCGGCATACTAGACCGTACCGACAGCTACGTTTTCACCGCTCCCCTGGTCTACTATTTCATCACCCTCCTGTTACCGTTGCTACCTTCCACTCTGTAAGGGCTTGAGGGAGCAGGGGAGTAGGGGAGCGGGGGCGCAGGGGAAGCAGGGGCGCAGGGGCGCAGGGGAGCGGGGTAGAGAAAAATTGACGACGATTAGCCATCACTCCAATCGCCTATTTCATACTTCATACTTCACCCTTCATACTTCATCCTTCACCCTTCATCCTTCATCCTTCATACTTTTTCCCCTACTCAGGACTCAGGACTCAGCACTCAGGACTCAGCACTCTGCTCAAGGTCTGACCATCAGGCGTCCTTGGCAAACTAACTGACCGGGGGTGAGGGTTAGTTCCTGAACATCAACGTCTGAACCTAAGTCAATCTCATAGCTTTCCCAACTGCCTACCGATAGTTCAGGAGCTGCGCTAATCTTGAGAGGATACAGTTGTAGGGTATGGTTACTGGCGAGCTGAAGTCCGGCACAAATTTCTACAGGAGTTATCTGATGATTTGCATCAGTAATTGTGCCACTTAAGGTTAATTGCCCGTCGTCAAAGACAACCTTGTCCCAGCTAATTTGCCTGTCTTTCAAGGACTCAGCCGAGCTGGAACTGCCGCCAGAGGTCAAGAGAATTCCCAACAAATCGGTCAGGGCATTGGAGAGCAGAGGGGCGTCCAGAGATGCCATCAAGTCGGCGGCTTCTAGTCGTAACTGAGCGACAACGGGGATGGGTTCTAAGAGGCGCAACGGTTTGCCCTTGATGACTTGACCTAGGTTAATATGAATTTCGCTACCAGTAAGTTGAATTTGGCTCAGGTGCAAGCCACGATAAACGGCGTAGCGGGCGGCAACGAAGACTTTAGGAATATGACCACTGAGAATTTGGCGATCGCCTCCTTCAACGGTAAACTCTAGTGCTTCTACTTGTTCGACTTGCGATCGCAGCCATAACCGCAATGCGGGTGACAACACCCGGCTAATAATTCGGCTCCGATGCGGCTTCACTGGCTCCACAGCTTCCATATTCATAACTGACGACATTCTTCTCTTGCGACGTAACTACACCTAAAAAGGAGCCAGGGGGCTAATTATCCAGTTTTTTATTGTTTTTTGCAAAACTGGGTATTGATACGGATCTGACTTCTTGTAATATTTGTACATAGTCTATCTAGGTCAATGTCACGTAGTCAGCCAATTGGCAATACGCCGTGAATCAATCAGCCCTTTTGCAATGGAAAAGTTTACATATTGATTAGTCTGTTCATGGAAGAAAGAGTACAAAAAATTCTTTCCCAGTGGGGAATCGCCTCAAGACGCGAAGCTGAGAAAATCATCTTAGCAGGGCGCGTTCGGGTTAACGGTGCCGTAGTGCATTTGGGGCAAAAAGCCAATCCAGAAACAGACTACCTAGAAGTCGATGGTAAGCCTATAAAAGCAGACAACCGTCCCCAGTTGCTTTACCTGCTATTACACAAACCTGCCGGAGTCGTTTCCACCTGCCGTGATGCTCAAAAGCGCACTACCGTTCTTGACTTACTCCCCCCCCAACTACGTCACGACCAAGGAATCCATCCCGTCGGACGATTGGATGCTGAATCTACAGGGGCACTAATTCTGACTAATGACGGCGCACTAACATTTCACCTTACCCACCCTCGCCACCACTTCCCCAAAACTTATCAAGTTTGGGTACAAGGACATCCTCCTGATTCAATCTTAGAATCTTGGCGTCAGGGTATGATTTTGTCGGGAAAAAAGACCCTACCTGCAAGCGTGAACCCGATCGAGCGTCAAGCCTCAAAAACACTTTTAGAAATTGTCTTGACAGAAGGAAGAAATCGCCAAATTCGTCGTATTGCAGAGCTATTAGGGTATCCTGTGATTCATCTCCACCGCAGCGCGATCGGTTCGATTCAATTACAAGCAGCAGGGGAACCCCTGTTTCCTGGTCGTTATCGTCACCTGCAAGATTTTGAAGTTCATTTTCTCCAAGACCAAGTCAACTTAGTATCAGAAAAAGTGCCAGTCCAGAGTAAGGAGGAGCGTGTATGAAGGAGAATAAGCTGCATTTTCAGCAAGAACAAATTGAGCAGCTACAAGAACTGGGGGCTTACCTGCACCAGTTCCGCACTGAACAGTGTATCTCCTTGGAAGAGGTCGCCGCTCGGACTCGAATTCAGGCACGTTTACTAAACGCTATTGAACAAGGTCAGCTTGAAGAACTGCCAGAACCCGTTTACATTCAAGGCTTTATCAAGCGTTTCGCCGACGTTTTAGGTTTAAATGGCACAGAGTTTGCTAGTGCCTTTCCGACGACGGGGCCAGGTTTACAGTTGATCAGACCCACCTGGCGGCACTTACCCTCCGCCCAACTGCGGCCAATTCATCTTTATGGGCTTTATGTCTTACTCGTGATTGGTTCAGTTAGCGGTCTGTCTTACCTAGTGAACCGATCAGCGATACAGGTTGCTCCTGTTTCTACTCCCCAACCCCCCGCAGGCCCTGCTCCTATAGCCGCAAACTCCGCCCCAACTGCCCCTCAACAGCAAGGAGCAACAGTTAACCTAAACGCTGCCAATGTAAATGGTGCTGGGGGAAAGCCTGTTCAGGTCGGTGTGATTCTCAAATCTCAATCCTGGTTGCGGGTAGTTGCTGATGGCAAGACAGAATTTGAGGGCGTCTTGCCGGAAGGAACCCAACGTACCTGGGCTGGCAATCAACAAGTGATTGTCAGAGCGGGTAATGCTGGAGGAGTTTTGGTGGAGTTTAATGATGAGCAAGCCAAACAAATGGGCGCTCCTGGTGAAGTGCAGGAAGTGACCTTTGCTGCCCAACGAGAATCTTAAGGCTGAACTTAAGTTGAGTTGCCTTTGTGTAATGACGACTGATAAATAAAAGGCGAAAAGGTTTTGATCAGGGCAATTAGCGAAGAGGGTGGGCAACTTGCCCACCCTCTTTGTTAGCTAGCGGCACCTCTGAGGCGACCATAGGTGTAGGTTAGGGTATGTACGCGATCGCTTAACTCTTTCGTCAAAGTACCCGGTTGATAGCGCCATTCCCAGTTCCCCTCAGCTTTGCTCGGAAAATTCATCCGCGCTTCGGTGCCTAATCCCAAGATGTCCTGGAGAGGAATAATCACCTGATTGCCTACAGAAGCCATAGCGAGCCGAATGAAATCCCAGTGAATGCCATCAGGACTCGTACAACCTAAGTAGCGCACAAGACTTTCCTTTTTCTCTTCTGGAAACTCGCTATACCAGCCTGCAATCGTATCGTTATCGTGGGTTCCCGTGTAAACCATACAGTTGCGCTCGTAGCTGAAGGGCAAATAGGGATTATCTGGCCCCTCACCAAAGGCAAACTGCAAAATCTTCATACCAGGAAACTCAAACTGTTCGCGTAGTGCGTGTACCTCTGGGGTAATCGTGCCCAAATCCTCAGCCACAATCGGCAACTGACCGAGTTTTCCTTTGAGTACCTCAAAAAAAGTTTCGCCAGGTGCCTTCATCCACTCCCCATTCAGGGCTGTTGATTCCCCCCGCTTAACTGCCCAGTACGCCTCAAAACCTCGAAAATGATCGATGCGGATAATGTCTACATAGTCTAGTAGCATCTCGAAGCGCTGCACCCACCACTGGAAGTGAGTCTCCTGTAAATGATCCCAGTTATAAACCGGGTTGCCCCATAGCTGACCTGTGGCGCTGAAATAGTCTGGCGGCACCCCCGCCATCAGTGACGGTTCGCCAGTTTTTTCATCCAAACAAAACATGTCCCGATGCGCCCAGACTTCCGCACTATCGTGAGCAACATAAATCGGAATATCGCCAATGATTTGAATGCCGCGCATATTGGCATAAAGCTTCAGCTCCGACCACTGGCGGAAAAACTGAAACTGCAAGTATTTGTGATACTGAATCTCTGCATCGAGACGTTGACGCCACTCCTCAAGAGCCTCGGGTTGACGGTGGGCAAGTTCCGGCTCCCAGGTATGCCAGCTTTGCCCTTCGTGAACCTCCCGGAGTGCCATAAATAAGGCATAGTCATCAAGCCAAGACGCTTTGCTATCACAAAAGCCAGCAAATTCCGTTTGTAGCAACGGTGTTGCCTGAGCTTTGAAATTTTCGCCAGCTTTTCGGAGCAAGGGCATCTTGGTTTGAATTACGCGATCGTAATCTACCTTCTCCAGAGGAAACTCTGGTAAATTCTGAAAATCATCATCGGAAAGTAACCCTTGATCCCGTAACTTGTCTGGGCTAATTAGCAACGGATTGCCAGCCATGGCGGAGTAAGACATGTAGGGAGAATGACCATACCCCGTTGGCCCTAGGGGCAAAACCTGCCAAAGTGTTTGACCACCCTCTGCCAAAAAGTCAACGAAGCGGAACGCTTCTAAGCCCAAGTCACCAATGCCAAATTGGCTGGGCAAAGAAGTAGGATGTAGCAAAACGCCACTCGATCTGGGAAACGGCATAAATGACGTGGGAGATGTGTTCCAAACTTCACGAATCTATCACGGCAAGGAAGGGTTTCAACCTCGCTCCCAGGTAGGATTTGGTGGACTAGTACTGCAAGATGTTTGAATATGACTTATAGAAATCCGATTCCTACGGTCGATATCATCATTGAGTTAGTTGATCGACCCCATCGACCGATCATTCTCATTGAGCGCAAAAACTCTCCTTTGGGTTGGGCACTTCCGGGAGGGTTTGTTGATTATGGCGAGTTGGTAGAAGCCGCAGCACAACGAGAAGCAAAAGAGGAAATTGGTTTGCAGGTGGAATTACTAGAGCAGTTTCAGGTGTATTCTGATCCCAAACGTGACCCTCGCAAGCACACTTTAAGTGTTGTGTTTATCGCTACGGGTAAGGGAGAACCAAAAGCGGCAGATGATGCCAAAAGTTTGGGGATTTTTAATAGCTGGGAGATTCCTGAGGGGCTGTGTTTTGACCACGATCGCATTCTCAAGGATTACTGGCACTATCGGCACTACGGCTGGCGTCCTCGCTTGTCGTCAGCAGGACAGGCGTAATTTGATACTTAAGAGTCTCTCCTTGGCTATAGTTGACCTCTATTAGTAGTGAGTGAAGACAAACAGCCAAATTCTCTGCAATTGTCAAGGAATGGAAAAACTTTGTAAAAGGCTGATGTCTCGATAGCGCTACTTAAAGAAATGCCAATTGCTAACGGCAAAACTAAGGCGGAAGTTGAGCGAGTTATCAAGCAAATTTTTCCCGAACAAAAGCGGGAGTTTGCCTATATTTTTCACCTCAAGGGAAAGTTAAGCGTATGAGTTACCGTATGAATCGCCGCGCTTACGCGGAGACGTTTGGGCCAACTGTAGGCGATCGCGTCCGACTTGCAGACACAGAACTCGTGATCGAAGTCGAACGCGACTACACCACCTACGGCGACGAGGTGAAGTTCGGTGGCGGCAAGGTGATTCGTGACGGTATGGGGCAATCTCCCATCTCTAATGCTGATGGAGCGGTGGATACGGTGATTACCAACGCTCTGATTCTCGATTGGTGGGGGGTGGTGAAAGCTGATATTGGAATTAAAAACGGCAAGATTTTCAAAATCGGTAAAGCGGGAAATCCTTATATTCAGGACAACGTTGATATTATTATTGGCCCCGGTACTGAGGTGGTGGCGGGGGAAGGGATGATACTTACCGCAGGCGGAATTGATAGCCACATTCACTTTATTTGTCCGCAGCAAATCGAAACAGCGATCGCCTCTGGCATCACCACGATGTTAGGCGGCGGTACGGGCCCAGCCACTGGAACCAACGCCACCACCTGCACTCCTGGGCCTTGGAATATCTACCGGATGCTACAAGCCGCTGACGCCTTCCCAATGAATTTGGGATTTTTAGGAAAAGGAAACAGCACCCAACCGGAAGGATTACGAGAACAAGTTATCGCTGGGGCGATGGGGTTAAAGCTGCACGAAGACTGGGGGACAACTCCCGCCACTATTGATACTTGCCTCAGTATTGCCGATGAGTATGACGTTCAGGTAGCCATCCACACCGACACCCTTAACGAAGCTGGATTCGTCGAAACCACGATCGCGGCTTTTAAAAATCGCGTCATCCACACCTACCACACCGAAGGGGCAGGCGGCGGACATGCCCCGGATATTATCAAAGTGTGCGGGGAAGCGAATGTTTTGCCATCTTCCACAAATCCCACTCGCCCTTACACTAGCAATACCTTAGAAGAACACCTCGACATGCTGATGGTATGCCATCACCTAGACCGAGGAATTCCTGAAGATGTCGCCTTTGCTGAGTCTCGGATTCGTCGGGAAACGATCGCCGCTGAAGATATCCTCCACGACTTAGGCGCATTCAGCATGATTGCGTCTGACTCGCAAGCGATGGGACGCGTGGGAGAAGTGATTATTCGTACCTGGCAGACTGCCCACAAAATGAAGGTACAACGCGGCTTTCTCCCTCCCCTGGAAAATGGGGGAGACGTGGAGAGATTAGAACGGAACGACAACTTCCGGGCAAAGCGGTACATAGCTAAATACACGATTAATCCGGCGATCGCCCATGGAATTGCGGATTATGTCGGTTCCGTTGAAGAAGGTAAGTTGGCGGATTTGTGCCTCTGGCGTCCGGCATTTTTTGGGGTGAAACCGGAGATGGTAATTAAAGGTGGGGCGATCGCAGCAGCGCAGATGGGGGATGCTAATGCTAGTATCCCTACCCCGCAACCTGTGCATATGCGTCCGATGTTTGGCAGTTTTGGGGGCGCGATCGCGGCAACTTCTCTTACCTTTGTCTCGCAAGCGGCGTTAGAAAACGGAACTCCTGCCCAACTCGGCTTACAAAAACCCGCCGTTGCGGTTTCCAATACGCGGCAACTTAGCAAGCAAGACATGAAACTCAACGCCGCTTTACCAAAGATTGAGGTCAATTCTGAAACCTATGAAGTCAGGGCAGATGGTGAATTACTAACCTGTGAACCTGCCACTGTTCTTCCTATGGCACAGCGTTACTTCTTGTTCTAAAACTAGCTATTTGTATAGTCGTAGAGACTGCTGGGACTGTCTCTACAAAGTTTCGCTTCCCCAAGCTTTCACTTACAGAGAGTGGATGAAAGCCTATTCTCAGCTAGAACTCAAAACTTCCAAAGTAATGCAACTTTGGGACAAAAAGTAAGTAAAATTTCTAAAAAAAATCTATCCTTAGGTATAAAAGCAAGAGCGCTACTCCAATAGAGAGAGGCAAAATGAATAACATTACCCTAAATATAGTTATTAGATAATCACAATTTGGGATGTCAAGAATTGGACAAGTGAGCTACCAGCAATGGCAGCTAGCGCTATCGCGACGTCCTAAATTTTAGAATGAAGAGGTAAATCAAAAATGTTTAACAAACCACTGGAGGGAAATTTTCGTACAGGTGCGATCGCTTTAGCACTCTCAGCGTTTTTACTTCCCGCCTGCAGTGCTAATCGAACCGACACAGCAACTGTCCCCGATACGCAAGAAAACGTCACGGCTGAGGACGTTGCTGATAATACCGCAGCACTAGTTGGTCAGACCGTCACTGTCAGAAGCGAAATCGAAGAAGCAATCGGCACCAATGCCTTCAAAATTGAAGACGATCAGTTTTTCAATGGTGAAGATATCTTAGTTGTCAACGCCACAGGTCAACCTCTCCCAGTTGTTTCTGACGACGATACAGAACTTCAAGTAACCGGAGAAGTTCGTCAGTTCGTAATTGCTGATGTAGAACGAGAGTTTAATTTAGGCTTGGAACGGGAATTGTATGTAGAATACGAAAACAGACCAGCAATTGTTGCCCAGTCAATCGCCTTAGCTCCTGAACCCGGCGAAGTCACAGAGAACCCTAACCTGTTCTACGGCAAGACACTTGCTGTCAAGGGTGAAGTTGAAGATATTGTCGGCCCGACAGCATTTACAATTGACGAAGACCAGTTAACTAGCGGTGGAGATTTGCTAGTCTTAGTTGCAAATCCAGAGCGAACCATTGCAGATGGCGAGGCTGTTGTCGCTACAGGTCAACTACGCCCATTTGTCATCGCTGAAATCGAAAGAGATTACGATTTAACTTGGGATTTGGACTTGCAAAGACAGCTTGAAGTTGAATACAAAGACAGACCTGTGCTGATTGCAGATGATGTTTATCCCTCAGCTGTTGAGGACGCTCTATAAGTAAAGCGGTACAGCAAAAAAGGGAGCAGAGATTGCTCCCCTTTTTTATACCAAAAATCTACCGTTTGCGAACCCAAACTCCTCGTCCATCTACCCGATAATTGAATCCCTGATGTACTAAGACGCTCACTTCTTTGCCAAGACTAGAGCAGGTCAAGGTACAAATTCCATAAATAGTGGGCACCCAGCATCAATCCCTGAGCCACAAGAGGGCGGCTGCGTGGTTCATTCCAAACGGGTTCTGCCAAAATCAGCAGCTCTCGCGCATGTTCTACGTCCAGTTCTTCATGGACGGTATAGTGTGTCTGGCTACCTGGTGCCGTCCAACCTCTGTGAGTTACAGTATGCGCGATCGCTGCACTAACATTTACATACAGATGCTCAAGTATCCCTAATGCGGCTGCACCCGCTTCCCCAGGTTGGGTCAGACAATAGTTGAGAAGCGAATGATTGAAAGCCAGTACGAATGCAGGGTAAGATGCACTCAGGTCTTCTGGGGTCGCACCGAGAGCACATAAGAATTGCCGGAAGGTGTGCTTATGAGAGTGCTGCACTTGCCCTTGACCATGTTCTTCCGCCACGTTCTCAAACAAAGATAGTCGTTGTTCCAACACAGGAGTGCGAGCCAACACTGCAGCTAACGCCTGGGAAAACGACTCAATGGCAAAGATAACTGGTATTTGTGTGTGAAGAAACTCCGAGCGTGACGTAGAGCCTAACTGCATCCAAAGCAGGTAGGGATGATGGTGAAAATCATAAGCTTGACTGACTTTCAGCACTGCTTCTTCAAACGTGGCACTTCTGACAACATCTTCTACAGACAATTTGGAAGTAACTAACTTTTTCTCGGCAGTGACAGACTCAGTTTTTAATAGCATCATGGCTCACCTCTTCCCAGAAAACTTCATGAGTACAAGGTAAGAAGTCTATTGCTGAAACGCACACCGTGAAACTACGCGATTTTTAAAGCTTATTCAATATCTCTACCTAGAACTTCATCAAAAAAACATATTCCGAGAACAGTGCTATCACCCTTGACAAAAATGAGTTGTTATTGGAATCTCCACGACAAATTTCGTGCCCTCTCCGGGTACTGACATACACTGCAACTGACCACCATGTTTTTCCACAACAATTTGGTAGCTAATTGCCAAACCCAGCCCCATCCCTTTACCAACAGCTTTAGTTGTAAAGAAAGGATTAAATAATCGTTTCTTCACCTGTTCCGTCATCCCCAGACCATTGTCTGCAATGCTAATGGCAATCTGACTACCATTTACGACCTTAGTACAAATCTGAATCAAAGGCTCAAACGTCAAGTGCGAAGTTTGAACTTCAGACTTCATCTTCTCCTCCAAAGCATCGCAAGCATTAGTGAGCAGATTCATAAATACTTGATTAAGCTGACCCGCATAGCATTCTACATTCGGCAATTGACCATACTCTTTAATCACTTCAATTGCCGGACGGTCGGGTTTAGCTTTAGTGCGGTTTTGCAGAATCAGTAAGGTGCTATCTATCCCTTCATGAATATCAACTGCTTTCTTATCCGCCTCATCCAGTCGTGAGAAGTTCCGCAGTGATAAGACAATTTGACGAATTCTATCCGCCCCAATCTTCATAGATGACAGCATGTTGGGCAAATCTTCAACCAAATAATCTATATCAATTTCATACTTTAAATCTTGAATTTCCGAAACCGGATCAGGATAATGTTCAGTATATAACTCGATTAAGCTTAGTAGGTCTTTCGTATACTGATTAGCGTGAATAACATTACCATAAATAAAGTTAACAGGATTATTAATTTCGTGGGCAACACCAGCAACTAACTGACCAAGACTAGACATTTTTTCGCTCTGAATCAATTGCAGCTGAGTGTCTTGAAGTTCGTGCAGAGTTTGAGATAAACGCACATTTTTCTTATTTAACTCTTGCGTTCTTTCTTGCACTTTCTGTTCTAATGAGGCATACAGCAAAGCATTCTCCAGAGAAATAGCTGCCTGAGCAGAAAGTAATCTGAGAATTTCTAGACGTTCAGGAGTAAATGCCCCAACAGTTAAATTATTTTCCAGATAGAGAACAGCCACTAGCTGACCTTGACTAAAGATAGGGGTACATAAAATAGATTTCAAACGGTTGGAAACAACATAAGGGTCATTGGCAAACTTCCCCTCACAAGCTGCATTATTTAAAACCACATCAGAGCCAGTTCTCTGTACGTAATGAATCACGGTAGCAGGCAAGTTTTGATAGATGTTGAGCGGAATAGACTGCTGTAAAACTATCTCTTTTAACTCAACTGATAAGGAAGCTTCTATTAGAAGTTTTTCCTCTCTTAATAAAAGCAGCACGCCTTTTTCTGCACCAGCATTCTCGATTAATATCTTCATCAAAGAAGCCAGCAACTTATCCAACACAATTTCACCAGCTATAGCTTGCGAAGCTTTCATAACTGTCGCTAAGTCCAGCATTCCCGAACTACTGCTAGTAGAAGAACTACTACTAGAATTTAAAGTGTCTTTACTACCAGCTGCTGACATTCTGGCAAGCAAATGCGGATATTTTTTCTCTAAATCTTCTGCCTTCCGCTTGGCTCCACAACGTTGATAAGCGTAATAGGCTTCATTGAGGTGAACTTTGGCATACTTTTCTTTGTCTTGGCTCAACCAAAATTTTGCCGCTAGTTCATTAGCTAATGCTTCATTTTGAACAAATTCCTTTTCTTTCGTTGATTCAATAGTGTCGTGATATAAGTTAAAGGCTTCTAAAGTTTTACCAGTAACCCGAGCTATTTCTGCTTCAACTAACAGATACTTATGGAGAAAATTATCTGGACAGTTTTTTGTCCAAACTTTTAGTTGCTGTTGATTAGTCTCCAACTGCTGCCAATACTCTTTTTGTACCTCTTCTGAGGCTTCTGGGTAGAGTGCTAGTAAAATGAGTGAATAATAAAAATTATGTTTGGCAACTGATATATGACCCAGAATAGAATTAATCAGCTTTGATGCAGATACAGCAAAATGCAAAGCCTCCTGGGGATTTTCATATAGATAAAAAACTTGAGATTTTAAGATATAAAATTCGCAGATTGCTGCCAAACTTTTATGTTGCTGGCATTTTTCTAAATACTGGGCTTCACTAAAATCTTCTGAATCAAAGTCAAATTGATTTTTAGTCAATCCCAGCAAATTCATAGTTGTCAGTTTATATGCCAGGATGATATCAGTTGCCCATTGATTTCTTGTTTTTTGGCAAAACAGCAAAAAAGGCTGTATCTCTTCTAACATCTGCTCAAGATTGTGACACTGATAAAATCGAGAAATGGCTTTGTGAAGGCGACTGTATCCAGCCCATTGCAATTCCCCAGAATCTAAACCAACTTGATAAGCTTCGTTGTTAATTGAATGACTAAGTTTGATTGGTTTTACCCAGTTACTTAAGTAGTTAGCAAAAAGTACAAGCCCTGTACATTTTTGTTCTAAATTATTAAATTTATTGCTTAATTTTTTTGCTAATAAACCAAACTCATAACCTGATTGATAATCTCCTAAGATTTGACTAAGTATCATTCCATAACAAGAATAGCAGTAAACTGTTCCTGAAGTGTAACCATACCTGAGACAGAGATTAGTCGTTTTGATAGTAATTAATTGCCATAGTTCAAAATCAAAAAAGTAAGCCAATGGCCCGATATGGGATAACAATTTTACAGCGACTTTTTTCTCTGGAGATGTAATCTCTTTTACATCAATCAAAGAAGCAATTTCTTGATTAGCTAAATTTATTTTTGCCTCAGCAAGTTCAATAGCGATCGCGGCTTGCAAATTTTCTCTAGGTAAGTCTATCCCTAACAAAATTAGAGCTTTCCGTCCTGCCTGAATTGCCTCTTGATATTTCGCTAATAAGGTATACTGTACAATCAGCAAACTATAAATTTCAGCCTTCTCCAAGATGGATTTTGTATGAGGCAATATCTGTTCAATCAAAGCTTCGGATTGCTCAAAGTTACCATTTAAATATTCCGCCTCAGCTCGTCTCTTCTGTAGTGAGAAAGCCAGCTCGTAGTGCTGATTCCAGCTACTATTCGGTAAAATCTCCATACCAGCCGTTAAATATTGCAGGGCTGAAGCATAAGCCATTGCGTCTTTAGCTCTTTTCCCCGCTTCCAGGTTCAGCGCGGCGAGTTTAATTTTCTCTGGTTCATCCGTCAGTAATTCCTGTCCAATATTAAGATGATCGACTAGCTCAAAAATTCTTTCTAAATATTGTTCAGACGGTGTATTCCTTAGTAGTAACCGACCTATTTGAAGATGAATAGCTTTTCGTTCTTCTCCGTCACTTAAGGCATAAGCTGCTTGCTGTACGCGGTCGTGCAGGAATTTATAGTTGGAAATTATTAATTGAGAATCATTTAATTCATTTTCTGATAATTCCAAGTCAGAAGTGGAGGCAATTAACTCTTCAGTGAGAGCGGGGACAATATCTTTAAATGTTTCTGATATTGATTTTTTATAAACAATAGAGATATTAACCAAATTAAATTTGTTGCCAACACAGGCAGCTAAACGTAAAACTTCCTGTGTTGACTTAGGAAGCCTTTTTAGCTTTCCTATTACTAATTCCACGACATTGTCAGTGATGTCTGTTGCTTCAATTGTTACTATATCCCATTCCCAAATCAATTTTTCAAAATTGAATGTGAGCAACTTTTCCTGATGAAGAAATTTTAGAAATTCATTAATAAAAAATGGGTTTCCGATAGTTTTACGCAGTACAAGCGATGCCAAGGATACGACTGATTCCCTATCGCTATGCAAGGTATCTGCAATCAAATCAGTAATATGCTCAAGTTCTAAGGGTTCTAGAGTAATGTGGCTGATAAAGGCTCCAGCATTGCGTACCTCAGAAAGAGTCATCATCAAAGGATGAGTGGGGCTGATTTCATTACTTCGATAAGCTCCAATCAGAAGTAGATATTGCACATCCGAATTTGTCAGGATGAATTCCACAAGATTAAGTGTTGCGGAGTCAGCCCACTGCAAATCATCCAGGAAAATAACTAAGGGATGTGACGGCTGGCCAAATACTCGAACAAAGTTTTGAAAAACTAAGTTAAAGCGATTTTGTGACTCCGCTGGCCCTAGTTCTTGAACAATGGGCTGAGGCCCTACAATCAGTTCTAATTCCGGAATTACATCAGTAATAAGTTTTCCATTAGGGCCAAAGACTTGTTGAAGTTTTTCTTTCCACTGATTGAGCTGGGCTTCACTTTCGGTTAAAAGTTGTTGAACTAATTCTGAGAAGGCACTGGCTATAGCAGAATAGGGAATATTTTGCTGAAATTGATCGAATTTTCCAGAAATGAAATAAGCCTGTTGTTGGGTTATGGGTTTATAAATCTCTCGTACCAAGGATGACTTGCCTATACCCGAATAACCCGACACCAACATCATCACAGTGCTACCTTGACTAACCTGTTCAAAGGCGGCTAGGAGGGCATTAGTGTTGAGTTCTCGACCATATAGTTTTTGGGGTATTTGGAACTTGTTAGAAATATCTTGATGACCGATAGGAAAGTCTATAATTTGTCCATTTGTCTGTAGTTGAGTTAGACAATTTTCTAAATCCGCTTTAATTCCATAGGCGCTTTGATATCTATCTTCGGCAGTTTTTGCTAACAGTTTCATGACAATATCTGAAACAGCATGAGGAACCTGTTTATTAAGTTCATGAGGCGGAACTGGCTGTTTAGCAATGTGACAATGCAGTAACTCCATTGCATCTAATGATGTAAAGGGCAACTGCTGGGTTAGTAGTTCGTAGAAAGTAACACCGAGAGAGTAAAAGTCTGTTCGATAATCTAGCGAACGATTCATCCTACCTGTCTGTTCGGGCGATATATAGGTAAGGGTACCTTCTAAGACATTGGGATTTTTTAAGGTAGGATTTTCCCGCGTCAAGACGGTGGAGATGCCAAGGTCGATTAGTTTGAGTTGCCCCGTTTCGGGGTTAAATACAATATTGGATGGATTAATATCTTTGTGGATAATATTCTGTTGATGAAGTTGGCTCAAACTTTCAACAATCTTTAGAGCGAGTAGGAGAAACTCTAAAAGTGTTAACTCTCTACAAGCCATTAACTTCTTTAAAGATTCTCCCTCAAAGTCTTCCAGTATCATAACTAGAGTGTTTTGATATTTTTGCAGCTCATAGGCTCTCACAACGCTCTTTAGGTTCAAAGAACGGGTAATTTTATATTCCTGCTTATGTCTGTTAAGTTCTTCTGGTGTTAGATAGTCAACTCTTAAAACTTTGAGAATAACACTTTGCTCATCCTGTCTACGGATACCCCGATACACCAGAGACTTAGTACCTTCATAGATCAAATCGTGAATCTGGTAGCCAGGAAGCGTTATCATACCTGAAGTTTTCCTAGATTTATTGATAGTAGCCGTTATGTATCTTTGACAAAATCAGGCTTTTTTGAGCAGATGTTATTTATCGTGTTGCTGATAAATAGTTGCATAAGTCCTGAGAACTAAACTCACGTAATTCAATCATGACAAAGCCTCCCCCTATTCCCTTTTAAAATAAACGTTACTCACGGTCTTTTGATTCTTTAAAAAGGTGGGTGAGAGCAATATTGAAGGGGTGGCTCTGTAGAATGCGTAGGCTATACAGTGCACTTAGGAGCAAGCCAGAGATGAGCAGTAGTTTTTTATTTTGTCAAGGGAATATCATATACGTTTTGTTAAAAGAATTACATGGGAATTTTACGTAAGCGTCTGTTGCGCTGTAATCAAAGTTGTGTATTTTCCGCAAGTTAAATTTATTTAAGTAGAGCGATCGCATTAAACGTCAGATGGACATTGCCCAACTGACGCCTACTCCCTTCCTGACGGTGAGGTAGCGATCGCTTTCATAGAGAAGAGAGTCTAAGAGGGGTCTGTTGCCAGTTTCTTAGTGAAAGTTTTTAGCACCGATGCTGTTTTGCCGCCGTTTCAGTGCTTTTAGGCGACTAACAACCAAATTCAACAAGATCCTCATGCTTTGGGGATGAATTATTGCCCAGAGATTTAGACAAAGACAGGTACTCCCCAGCCACAGCAGGATGTAGGTGGGTGCCATCACCACCCCGATCGCCAGCCACGTGTATACATGAAATATCATCACTAACGCCGGGATACAGGCGATCGCCGCCGTCCGAGAAATCTGTCTTCGCGAACGATTCAGTCCGGCAAACGTCATTGTCAGCCCCGCTAGCAGCAAGTTGAGGGGGACGAGGAACGCACAGATGGCGATGCAGTACTGCCGGGAAAACTCAAAGAGAGAATTGGAGTCAAACATAGTGAATTAATTTTACATCTATTAACTGATGTCTGATTGTTTTAGAAATTAACCGTTGGGATGAATAGGACAGCAAATCTTTCTTATGGTTGAGGGAAAGCCGATTTACAAGCCTCCCAATAGGGAAGAGAAAAGTTCGGTAGTTTTGAGTAAGGCGATCGCAATTCGTCTTCAAATTTCTTAACAGTGAGGATTTTATGCCCATGCAACTCCAGGTTCCCAAAATAGCTTGTGCTAGCTGCGTAGAAACAGTCACCAAAGCCGTTCATTCTCTCGATCCTAATGCCCGTATAGATGTTGACATAAAAAACAAGATAGTCAACGTCGAAACGCAAAAGCCAGAAACTGCCGTGCGAGAAGCGATCGCCTCAGCCGGATATCCTGTGGTCTAAATAATATTAACGGCGGCGGGACTTGACTCTCCCTTTGACTGGAGACTTTATCCTGAGGGAAAGTAACCAAGAGCAAAAGCTAGTCATGGAAACCCTCACATTAAAACTGCGGGGTATGAGTTGTGCAGGTTGTGCTGCCAATATCGAGCAAGCCATTCAAGCCGCCCCTGGCGTGGTTGAGTGCAGCGTCAACTTTGGAGCCGAACAAGCAACAGTTCAGTACAATCCCCAAAAAACCAACTTAGAAGCCATTCAGCAAGCCGTTACGGATGCCGGGTACGGTGCTTCGCCGCTTCAGGAAATGGGGGCGGTGGAAGACGATACCGAGCAAGAGATTCGCAAAGCCCAAAAGCGAGACTTAATCCGCAAACTCATCGTGGGTGGTGCGATCAGTGTCGTGCTGCTGATTGGAGGGCTACCGATGATGACAGGAGTGCATATCCCCCTGATTCCCGGATGGCTGCACAATTTTTGGTTGCAACTCGTGTTGACGACACCCGTACAGTTTTGGTGCGGGTTGTCGTTTTATCGCGGTGCGTGGAAGGCATTTAAACGCCGCTCGGCTGATATGAATACCCTAATTGCCTTAGGGACGAGTGCGGCGTATTTTTATTCTCTATTTGCCACGATTTTCCCCGGATTTTTTATCGCGCAAGGGTTAGAGCCAGCCGTCTATTACGAAACTGCCGCCATTGTGATTACCTTAATCCTCTTGGGGCGATTTTTTGAAAATCGGGCGCGAGGGCAAACCTCAGCAGCGATTCGCGAACTCATGGGCTTGCAAGCGAAGACAGCACGGGTAATTCGCCAAGGGGAGGAAGTCGATATCCCCATTGAGGAAGTGCAGGTTGGCGATGTCATCTTAGTGCGTCCGGGGGAAAAAATCCCGGTGGATGGGGAAGTGGTGGATGGCACTTCGACGGTTGATGAAGCGATGGTGACGGGCGAAAGTTTGCCTGTGAAAAAGCAACCGGGTGATGAAGTAATTGGCGCAACAATTAATAAGTCAGGTAGCTTCAAGTTCCAAGCCTCGCGGATTGGGAAGGATACGGTACTGGCGCAAATCGTGCGGTTAGTGCAGCAGGCGCAAGGCTCAAAAGCCCCCATTCAGCGCTTGGCGGATCGGGTGACGGGGTTGTTTGTCCCTGTCGTCATGGCGATCGCGATCGCTACTTTCGTGATCTGGTTCAATTTGATGGGCAATCTCACCCTAGCAATGATTACAACAGTGGGAGTGCTAATTATTGCCTGTCCCTGTGCTTTGGGTTTAGCCACCCCAACTTCGGTAATGGTAGGTACGGGTAAAGGGGCGGAAAACGGCATTTTAATTCAAGGGGCGGAAAGCTTGGAAACTGCCCACGAAATTCAATCTCTTGTTCTCGATAAAACCGGAACGCTCACAGAAGGTAAGCCTGTAGTAACGAATTACATCACCGTTCGCGGAACTGCCCACCACAACGAAATTAAGCTATTGCGGCTTGCTGCTGCTGTTGAACGCAATTCCGAGCATCCCTTAGCAGCGGCAATTGTTGAATACGCAAAATCTCAAGGGGCGGAACAACCTTTACCCGATGTCAGCAACTTTGAAGCGGTTCCTGGGAAAGGAGTTCAGGGAACAGTTAACGATCGCTTAGTACAAATCGGCACGTCTAGATGGATGGCGGAGTTGGGAATTGAGGCGCGATCGCTCTTAGATTCTCTCGAACAATGGGCAGCCTCTAGCAAAAGCACGGCTTTAATTGCGGTGGATGGGCAAGTTGAAGCGGCTGTTGGCATTGCCGATACCCTGAAATCCTCTTCAGCCAGTGCCGTAAAAGCGCTACGCAAGATGGGTTTAGAGGTGGTGATGCTTACGGGCGATAATCGCCAAACCGCAGAAGCGATCGCCCGCGAAGTTGGCATTCAGCGGGTTTTTGCCGAAGTTCGTCCCGATCAAAAGGCAGAAAAAATCAAGCAACTGCAACAAGAAGGCAAAATTGTGGCGATGGTAGGGGATGGAATCAACGATGCTCCCGCCCTTGCTCAGGCAAATATCGGGATAGCGATCGGTACGGGAACAGATGTGGCGATCGCCGCCAGCGATATTACCTTAATTTCTGGCGACTTAACCGGAATCGTGACGGCAATTCAGCTTTCTCGCGCGACGATTCGCAATATTCGCCAAAATCTCTTTTTTGCCTTTATCTACAACACCTTAGGAATTCCCATTGCTGCCGGAATTCTCTATCCCTTTACAGGCTGGTTGCTGAACCCGATTATTGCCGGGGCGGCGATGGCGTTTAGTTCTGTCTCCGTCGTAACTAATGCCTTGCGCTTGCGGAATTTTCAACCCAAAAGTAATGAATAAAACAGGATTATTTAAGCCTCACCTGTGATCGCATCCCATGTTGCCTACGATACGATTTTCGCGAACTATTGTGATTAAAGTGCTCTAAGCAAACAGCTTGCGGCAGGAGAAGCTATGGTTCAAACAGGCGAGCCTATCGACTTAGGTATTGTGTCTCAATGCGACGTAATGAATTGCACTTACAACGAAGGGCAGAGGTGCATAGCAGGCGCAATTGACGTTACCTTTTTAGATGATCTGGCCCAGTGTTACACCTACACAACAGAAGAGCCATCGTCTTCAGTGCAGGTTGCCAGAGGAGCGGGCGATGTGTCCCAGTGCGACGTAATTGACTGCACCTATAACGAAGGGCAGAGGTGCATAGCAGATTCAATCACCGTTAACCTTCTGGATAGTGTTGCACAGTGCGCCACTTACACTACTACCTCAAGTGGTGCTACTGGGTAGGTAGCTCCGTTGCATTTAGGCGATCGCTGCCCTAATTGACTGACAAAAATTTAGAGATATTGAGTGCGTCCGGCTAAATTTGCAACTACTGCAACTAATTCGGCAGGTTCAACGGGTTTGGCAATATGGCACTGGAAGCCTGCTAAAAGAGCAGTCCTACGATCCTCCGTTCTGGCATAGGCTGTCAGGGCTATAGCGGGAATTTTTCCGCCGTTTTCTGGCTTTAGCGCTCTCACTCTACGCAGCAGCGTATAACCATCTTCATCCGGCATCCCAATATCGCTGATTAACACATCTATTGCTGTAGAAGAGCGAGTCAGTGCTGCGATCGCTTCATCTGCCGAAGCCGCCGCTAGGACTTCAGTCCCACAGGCTTCTAGTATGTAGGTAATTAGCTCGCGGACATCCGCCTCATCATCCACGACAAGTATCCTTAATCCATCTAGCCGAGGTGAGTAGTCAAACGGAACGCTACCTCCCACTGTTGGATGTACCCATTCTGGTTCAATAGCCTTCGGGCTAACTGCCATCAGCGGTAAATTTACAGTAAACATCGCTCCTTGTCCTTCACCTGGACTCTCCACATGCACTGTTCCGCCATGTAGCTCAACTAGCTGACGCACAATCGCTAACCCTAGCCCCAACCCACCAAAGGTTCGGGTGATGGAATTATCGGCTTGGCGAAAGCGATCGAAGACGTAGGGAAGGAACTCCGCGCTAATGCCTTGCCCTGTATCCGTCACAATAATCTCAACATGAGAATTAATTCGTTTCAGCCCCACCTGAACGCGCCCGCCTTTTGGCGTGAACTTAATTGCATTGCTGAGGAGATTCCAGGCGATCTGCTGTAACCGCTCAAAGTCTCCTAAAATCGGCCCTGCTGCTGGATCGAGGACTGATTGCAGTCGAATGTTTTTCGCCTCAGCGGCAGGTCGCACGGTATCCATTGCGGCTTCAATGACTGATATTAGCTCAACTGCTTGAACATGCAAACGAATCTTGCCCGTAATGATGCGTGAAACATTGAGGAGATCCTCAACTAGCTGCGCCTGAGACCTAGCATTGCGCTCGATTGTTTCTAAGGCACGAATTGTCGTTGCTTCGTTCGATTTGCGGGTGCGAAGGATTTGAGACCAGCCGAGGATAGAATTGAGGGGAGTCCGCAACTCGTGGGAAAGGGTGGAGAGAAATTCATCCTTCAATCGATTCAGCTTCTCAGCCTCCGCTCGTGCCAACTGCTCCCGCACCAACAGTTGCGCCCGTTCTGCTTCTACTCGTTGACGCTCCCGGATTTCTTTTGCCAATTCATCTATTTTTTTGTTCAGGAGGACGAATCTGCTGCTAGCGGAGTCCATGTTTTTTAAACGCAAGAAAATCAGTGAAGGAGATTCCGGCGATCGCGGTTGCAGCACTGCCCCTTCGCAGCGATACAAGCAAGGTTGTCCCTCAGTATTACGAAACGTTAACGAGCTAAGCACCATTTCCCGGCTTCTGGAGCAAGCACCTAGATATTGTTTAACTTTCTCAGGAGGATTTGTTACCAACTCAACAAGCATTTTTCCCTCCAGCTCCTGACGGCGTAGCCCCAGTGTCTTAGTAACTGGTGGATTGGCAGCTAGAATCTGTCCGTCTCCAGTAATCAGGAGCGAGGGTTCCGGTAATACTTTGGCGAGTTCAAGAAACTGTTCGGGCGTCAACCCTCATCCTCTCCCTTAAAGTATTCTCTTCCTTGACTTTCTTCTGCCTCTGGAGTGGGTTTTAAGTAAACAACCACTCTGCATCCAGCATCGCCCATGGCAATCGTCTCTTGCAGTTCCACCTTGGCATACCCTAGGTTATCGGCGGCTATCGAACCAAAGACATTTGAGGTCATCATACACATGGCAGGGCGATCGATGACTTTGTCGGCAAACGGACAAGCACGATTCCCCAAAACAATCTTTTCATCTGTTTGCTCAATGATAAAAAAGTCGCCCTGAATTCGCCGCTTTAAGTCTACTAAGACATCGGCTACTTGCTCCCGCGTCAGATTAGAAACCTTGAGAGCCGATTTGTAGTCTCGGTCTATCTGCCTACCCATGTTTTGACCAACTACGCTAATAAACCCTGAGGCTTCCTCTGTACCAACTACATCTTGAAGGGTGCCAGCCAATTCTCGAATTAAGGTGCGTAAAAATACATCGCGTTCTAAAGGGATGCTGCGATCGCTTATCGAATCAGTTTTAGAAGAACTATTCATCGTGATTTCTCGTGAAGAAATTGCTCAGGTAGATCGCTGAGTTGCAACAAGCCTATATTGTAACTTTTGCCACCCTAGCCGTCTAAGTAACCTCAATCTTAGATAAAGAACTTTGTTTGAAGAACGGCTCTTCCAAAATCTTCACTAATGTCACCATCTGAAGAATTGTCTTCTGCAAAATAGGCGCTTAACAATTTTTCTAATCTATTCAATCAACAGACGCAAAAATATCAGTAACCGCTTCTTTGAAGTGGAAATAAAGAAAAAAGAGCGACGCGATCGCTGCCCTCTTTTAGAAGTCCCGCTCATTGAGGATGACTTATAGTTGCTTATTTCCTTGGTGGGACTCCATCGCACCCTGCGGCTAAACGTCCCCCAGTCAGAAATCGACATCGGCGTTCCAGCGTACTCCAACCCCGATGACAACAAGCTATGGAATGTGCTGCTGATGCCCTTTCAAAAACAGCGCGATTACTGGTGCCGACTTGATGGAACGATAGTGGAAAGAAACCCGGCAGTTGTAGGAGAAGACCCAACCTATTTTATGGATTGCGAAACCTTGCAGTCTGAAGGGACAGATTGTGAGGAGCGGCAATATCTGGTGGCTCAGAAGCTGGATGGAGGTTAATTTCTTCACCCTGTTTTTCTTGACTCTCCACTACAGTGGAGACTTCATAATAGAAAGGTGGAGCATTAAGGAAAGAGCCTTTGAGCCATGCTAACTAAAACAAAGATTTACGGACGCCTCGTAGGATTGGGGCTTTTGCTCTCAATTGCCTCCGGTACTCCTGCTACAGCTAGACCAATTGAAACTGGGGTGGAGACAACTGGCGAATTTCAACCCATTGAGCAACCGTTGCCATTGAAACTTGCTGTAACCTTCGGTGGCTTGGCATTGATCGGTGCAGAGTTGTGGTGGTTTCTCTTTAGCAAAAGTTCTGCAAAGCAAGCTGAGGCGGGTGAAGGAGTGCAGGAAATAGCGATCGCGGTCGATGGCGGTTACGATCCAGACCGCGTTGTTGTGCAAGCGGGGCAACCCGTGCGGTTGAATTTTGTGCGAAAAGATCCCAGTAGCTGCTTGGAGCAAGTATTACTACCAGATTTCCACATTGCAGCCGATCTGGATTTGAATCAGGTGACACCTGTAGAATTTACGCCAGAAACGCCAGGACAGTATCAATTTACCTGTGGCATGAATATGTTCCGGGGTGTCGTCGAAGTTCAAGAATCAGCGTCTAATTCTCAAAGAAATACCCATGCGTAGAACCATCAAAAAATCCTCATTGATTTACGCGATCGCTGCTTTGCTAGCTGGGGGAACGGTTGCAACAGTGGCAATCCACTCCCTCAGCAAAATGAATCATCAAGGCATGATGCACGACGCGACACATTCCAACCCTGCCACTGACCCCATGCAGGGCATTCAATGCCAAACCATGACTCTCATGCAGGGCATCAGATGGACAACGCCGCCACTCCTCACAAGACAGAAACCGCACAAGCAAAACTGACGCTTCCTCAAACAATTGCCCCGAATCAATCAGTTCCCCTGGTTATTGATGTTCAAGGCTCAAACGGGAAGGCGATCGCGAATTTCGATACCTTTCAAGAACAGCTCATGCACTTAATCGTAGTGAGCGACGACCTGCAACATTTCAGCCATCTTCATCCCGAATTCAAAGGCAACGGACGCTTTGAAATTAATGCCGATTTTCCTCAACCTGGAAATTACAACCTGTTCGCTGACTACAAACCTGCGGGACAAAAGGAACAAGTTTCGCTGCTAAAAGCAACAGTTCCAGGAAAACTTTCAACTCCCTTTCCTACCGATTTAAATCGCACCAAAACCTTTAGCGATACAAAAGCCACACTTAGCCTTTCTAACCCGACAATCAAAGCAGGTGAAGAAGTGACCTTGCAATTCAACTTGCAAGATGCGAAAACTAATCAACCGCTGACAAACTTGCAGCCTTACTTAGGAGAAAAAGGGCATCTCGTCATCCTTCGCCAATCCTCACCAATCATCCAAGAAAACTACATTCACGCCCATGCCCTAGGCAAGAGTCGCGTTGGAGAAGTAAGTTTTCATACCAGCTTTCCTCAGCCTGGAAAATATAAACTTTGGGGACAATTCAACCGTGGGGGCAAAATTGTAACCACAGATTTTTGGGTAGAGGTGAAGTGAGTTATGAGTTGTACCACTTCTCTATAATATTGCGCTTCATAATCGCCCCTCCCCGTGAGCGGGGAGAAGGGGTTAGGGGACGAGTGCCTGCTTCCCGTAGGGTGGGAGAGCGCCAAAAGCCTGATACAGAAGGCATTTCTACCTTAAGTTGACATCCATGTGGCTTCCCGTGCCCCTACTTTAGGACTTGCTACAACTATGGCGACTGCATCGGAAGCGGCTTCCAGTCGGTGTAGTCAGCCAAGTGTCCCCAATAGGCTCGAAATCCCGTGATTGCCCAAATTAAGGCAGCAATAACCAAGACAGCGACACCAATTAAGCGAAAAGCGCGATTGGTTTTCCAATACAGTGCGGGGGCAGCACAAACGCCAGCTAAACCAGAGAGGATAAAACCAATACCTGAGATTAGAGGCTGTCGTGTTAGCCCTAGATTGATGATTCGTAACCCAATTACAATTGCTGCTGTCCCTGCAAAGAAGGCATAAATGGCGACAGTGATTAAATCCCAACCCAATGCTAGAGATACAGATGCACCGAGGAATAAGGTGCCAAACAACACGGAAGTCTCGCCGAAAGCAATATTGAAGCTGCCTGTTATGGGCCAGGTAAAGATCATATGTAAGCCTGTTACAAACGCGATCGCGCCAGTCATGCCAAAACCGGGAATCCAACGTTTTTGGTAAGAGTCATCTAACCCTTTATAGACAAATAAAGCTAATAGAACTAGCCCCGCTACCATATTAATCAACATCAATGTGATGTAGTTAATCATAAAGAATTAAGCCATCCAAAAAGCGACTGATATAAAGATAGGATTTATTGGCAATATAATTGATTTAATAAGAAATTTTTAACTTTATTTAGATATCGAATCTCTTGATAAATGACGACTAATCGCAAGCTTTTATTCACACAGCATCAATTTGGCGATCGCTCACCATCCCTGCACGGCTCTCATCGCACCAGGAAAGCTTACTGTCTGAGGTAAAGGAGACAATCATGCTAGGAGCGATCGCGGGCGACATTATCGGTTCAGTTTACGAGGGAAACAACATCAAAACCAAAGAGTTTCCCCTATTCCACCCTAAATGTCGCTTCACTGATGACACCGTGCTGACAGTTGCGGTTGCCGATACCCTTCTCAATGCTGACCAATACATTGAGCAGTTCAAGCGGTACTACCGTCGCTATCCCTATTTTCGATAGTGAAAACGACCTCCGCGATCGCTGCACTTCTATTTCTCCCGTCAAATTTTGTCATGTAGAAAGATTAGACTCCAGAACAGCGTCAACCTTAGGGAATCATCCAACTACTCTCTACTCCCTGAGGAGTCCACACAAAACTTGCTCGATAATTGCCTTCGGGGTGAAGATGCAGAAAGTCAATTTCGTCAATTAGGGTACGCACAACGGCGAAATTCTCCCGCCCCGAAGCAACCTGTGCCAATTCAGAAAGTCGGACGGACTCTACTTGCTCTGAAAGCCCAGATCGCGGTTGATCAACTTTTGTATTTGGCGCAGTCGGCTTGACGTAAATCTTGAGACTTTTTGGATGACTGCTTTGCCAAACTTCATTGGCTAACTCGTCATCAAAGTGAAGATCCGCTTCCCCCATCAAGCGCAACTGCTGCTTGCTATTAGAGTCCCAGAAATGCCACGTTACCCGGTTTTGGTGCTGGATTTCTTTAATCTTTTGTGCCCGACAGTCTGAATGAAAGAGTAGCGATCGCGCTTTGGCATCAACTCGGCGCAGTACCACCGTGCGTAAAGATGCACCCCGACTACTGACCGTTCCAAAAGTAGGAGTATTGTAAGGATGACCAGGTTCCCTTCCCCCTTGCTCTACTTCAGACCAGATATGAGCCAGCAATTGATTCAGTTGTGAGAAACGTTCCATTAAAGTCAAAGATCCCAAGTGAACAGTAAGAAAACTCACCTACAGCTTCTTATTGTTGCTGACGCTTTAGGTTCTAATCAAGCCCGAAAAAACCGCCTCCTACTGTTGGGAGACGGTTTGGTTAAACTCATCGAGCAGAGCCAAGATTAGAAACGGTAGCAAAAGGTCAAAAAACTTTTTTACCCTCCAAAATCAGGCTTTCTTACTCGTACTTGTCTCTTTCGTTGTCTTCTTCCGAGTTGTCTTTTTGGCTGTAGTTGTCTTACTCTTAGTGGAACTTGTTGACTTACTAGAGCGAGTAGATTTCTTTGTAGAAGCCTTTGCTGCTAACAATTCCAGCGACTTCTCCAAAGTTATCTCCTCTACAGATTCCTCTTCAGGGATAGAAGCATTAGTTTTACCATGCTTCACGTAGGGGCCATAGGGCCCATCGTAGATATTCACGGGTTCGCCATCTTCCGGATGAGCGCCCAGTTCTCGTAGCGGTGCCTTTGACTTCCGTGTACTGCCGCCCCGTCCCTTCTTCGGTTCCGCCAGCAGCTCTAATCCACGGTCTAGCTCAATTGTCAATACATTATCACTAGCTTTCAGGGAGCGATAGTCTTTCCCTTCCTTACCCTGGTCATGTACCACATAAGGGCCAAAGCGTCCCAAGCTGGCTTTGATTTTACAGCCTGTTTCTGGATGAACCCCTAAGGTACGAGGAAGTGACAGCAGACCGAGTGCCATGTCTAGGGTGACATCTTCGATGTTGACGCCTTTGGGAAGGGAGACGCGCTTGGGTTTTTTATTCTCTTCGGTAGCTTCGCCTAACTGCACGTAGGGGCCGTAAGTGCCAACCAACAGATAAATGGGTTCGCTTGTTTCTGGATGTAGACCGACTTTTTCTGGCCCTTCGGTTTTCTGCCGCAGCAGTGTCTCGACCCGCTCAGGATCAAGGTCAGCAGGGGTCAGATCTTTAGGAATCGAGGCAGAGATGCGCCCATCGTCACTTTCCGTTTCAATGTAAGGGCCATACCGACCGATACGAACTTTCGCCGCTAAGTTTTCCAGATCGACAGTGCGGGCTTCGGTGGGATCAATTTGGCTTTCGCGCTCTTTGACTTGGTTTTCCAGTCCCTTTTCTGACAGATAAAACTTTTGCAGGTAAGGGAGCCAATCGGCTTCTCCAGTAGAGATCTCATCGAGGGTTTGTTCCATCCGCGCCGTGAAGCTGTTATCGACTAAATCAGGAAAGTGTTTTTCTAGGAGACTGGTGACAGCAAAGGCGGTGAAGGTGGGAATTAGGGCGTTTTTCTGCATCTGAGCGTAGCCCCGGTCAATGATCGTACCGATGATGCTGGCGTAGGTACTAGGACGCCCAATGCCTTCGCTTTCTAAGGTTTTCACCAAGGAAGCTTCGGTGTAACGGGCGGGGGGTTGGGTTTCGTGAGCGATCGCGTCTAATTCTTTGCAGTTGGGATGGTCGCCTTTGTGCAACGGCGGCAAAATCACTTCTTGATCTTCGAGAGCCGCGTCGGGATCATCAGACCCTTCGACATACGCCCGGAGAAAGCCTGGGAAGTCGATGCGCTTACCTGTAGAACGAAACCCGGCATCTTCGACCTGTATCTCGACGGTCATGTGGGTTTGGCGCGAATCTGCCATTTGACAGGCAACGGTGCGCTTCCAGATTAAGTCATACAGGGCAAGGTCTCGACCGCTTAAGCCCGTTTGCTGGGGGGTGCGGAAGCTGCTACCAGCCGGACGAATCGCTTCGTGGGCTTCTTGAGCGCCTTTGCTTTTTGTGGTGTACTGACGGACTTGTGGGCTGAGATAGGGCTTACCATACATTTGCTCAACACAGCTACGAGCCGCCGCGATCGCTTGTTTTGACAAATGCACCGAATCTGTCCGCATGTAGGTGATATACCCCTGCTCGTACAGGCTTTGAGCCGTTCGCATCGTCTCCCGTGCTGACAGCCGCAGTTTCCGGTTCGCTTCCTGTTGCAGGGTGGACGTTGTAAACGGAGCGGCGGGTTTCCGGGTAACCGGGCGTTCGTCTAACTCCGTCACCGTCCAGGATTTATCCCTCAACCGCTTTTGCAGTTCTCTGGCTTCGGCTTCGCTGAGCAGCCGCACGTTCCGTCCGGCAATAATTTGCCCCGTATTGGGGTCAAAATCGCTGCCGATGGCAATTTTTGTGCCCGCCAGCGTCACCAATCGCGACTCAAAAGAGGCTTTGTCTTTCTCCAGCCTAGCTTTCAAGTCCCAGTAACTACCTTGGCGGAATGCCCGACGCTGACGCTCTCGACTGACCAACAGCCGCACAGCGACAGACTGCACCCGTCCGGCGGATAAGCCGTAGGCGATTTTCTTCCACAGCAGGGGCGAAAGGGTGTAACCCACCAAACGGTCTAAAATCCGGCGCGTTTCCTGAGCATGGACTAACTGTTCGTCAATATTTCGGCAGTTGTTCAACGCCTCACGGATAGCTTCTTTGGTGATTTCATGAAACACCATCCGCTTGGTGGGCACTTTCGGCTTGAGGAGTTGCAATAGATGCCAACTGATGCTTTCCCCTTCTCGGTCTTCGTCAGTGGCCAGAATCAGCTCACTTGCGTCTTTGAGGGCATCTTTAAGCTGTTTGACAACTTTCTTTTTGTCTTTGGGAACAACGTATAGCGGATCAAAATCGGCGTGGACATTTACCCCAAGTTGCGCCCAGCTTTCCCCTTTCACCGCTTCAGGAATTTCATCAGCACTAGGGGGAAGGTCACGTACATGACCCATAGATGCCTCAACCCGATAGTCAGCAGGCAGGTAGTTCCGAATTGTACGTGCTTTAGTAGGAGATTCAACAATGACAAGAGTTGGCATGGAAACTTAAGAATGATAGTAGCTCGGCTAAATACTTGAATTTAAAGTAAGGATAAGAGAGGTTAAACTCAAAAGCCTGAAATCAAACTGGGTAGGAGCAATCGGCAGATTAACACATTGTTGACTGCTGCTTCCTTAATGCTCAATGTAGCTCGATATCTACTTATAGCTGATCTGATATCGATACACCTGACATCAGCCTAAGGATATGCAAAAATATAGCTAAGCCTTGATGCCTTGACATCAAGGCAAGCCTTTGGAGCAAAACCCATGCAACCGATTCGACAAGGCGATGTAATTTTACTACCTGTACAGCAAATAGAGGGACAAAAGCTATCTCATCTGATCCTCGCAGAAGGTGAGGTGACAGGGCATGCACACCGCATCAGTCAGGGAAAAGCCGAGTTGTATGAACGAGAGGGTACCCTCTATCTCCGGGTCTTGTCTGATACTGCCACCTTAACTCATGAGGAGCATCAGGCAATTACAATTCCCCAAGGTAACTGGGCGAGCAAGATTCAACGGGAATACGAACCTCAAGGATGGCGGAACGTGGCAGACTGAACAGCGTCTAAAAGTCTGAACCAATAGCCATAAGCGTAATACTTGCCGTTCTGGGAACAGAGGCTAACAGGAACTAATAATCTGTAAACAAAATTTTGACGATTTACAGAGACGTTTTCATATTAGTGCTTGGTGTATGGACTCTCCACGTTAGTGTAGTGTCGATACATCAAGCTTACTGTTGGTAAAGGAGCACCTAGATGTTAAATTCAGGTGAGTTTGTCCCATATTTGTCAGAAACTGGCAGCGGAGTAGGATAAACGAGTAAGTGTGAACATTTATTTCACTGTCACTCTGAAACTATTCTTGTTCAAAAGACGAGGAGTAGCCATGTATGTCCCAGAGGAAAAATGAAGTGCTGACTTCCGAGCAAGAGGCTCTGCTTCTGGAAACTCGGGAAAAATGGAGAGGTATTGCCCTTGATCCCCAGCCAATCGACCGCCCTTCAGCTACAAGTGCAATTAAATCTGCCTACGCTGCCATTAATAAGCCAGCACCGTACATTCTTTTTTTCGCAAGTCCCGATCAAGCTTTAACTAATATTTTTACTGAAAGTAATATTCCGGTCGAGAAGCCACTAGGGTATCAGCTATGGCTTCAATTAGGGCAGCAATTATGGACGCAATTAGCCAGCCAATTATCTAGTCAGCTAAAAAGTCAGTTGGTAAGCCAACTAGAAAGTCAGTTGTCAAGCCAGCTTTGCCTGCAATTCCAACGGCATCTAGAAAACCAGTTAAATCAGCAATTTGTAGAGCGACTCACTGAAGCAAGACTGGGAAACCAGCGCTGGCAGCAAGTAGTAAATTTGATTTTTCAAAGGCAGTCAGGACGCGAACTCAATTGTCAAATTGAGCAGCTAAAAAGCTTGTTGGCTGCAGGCATTCAAAGCGAGTTGTGGGCTTGTACGAGTAGTTGGTTTGACTTTGGTATTTCTGTTTTAGGTTTAGAGCATGACTCTAGCCAATGGGAAACTTTTCAGTCATTAACGCGCTACTGTGGCTGGATTTTTCCCTTGGAAGAGGTGGCGATTGTCTGCGATCGCCCCACAAAGCTTTCCTTTGACGAGCAAAAACGCCTCCATGCTGAAGGCGAACCCGCGATTGAGTTTGCCGATGGCTATAGTCTCTATGCTTATCAAGGAGTGACCTTACCAGAAAAGTATGGGAAACTCTCCCCGCACCAGTGGCAAGTTCAGTGGCTTTTACAAGAAAAAAATCCCGGACTGCGGCAAGCGCTGATTCAGGGCATTGGCTACACGCGACTGTGCCAGGAGTTGCCAGTAAAAGAATTAGATTCCTGGGAAGAATATACGCTTTTGAAAATCAAGCAATCTGTTGATGTTGAGCTAGTTCACTTGTTAAAGATGGTTTGTCCTAGTACTGAAGATATTCACGTTGTACGAGTGCCACCGGACATCAACTCAGCAAGAGAGGCAATAAAGTGGGTAAATTGGGGAACTGATTCAGAGGAGTTCTCAACTCAAACCTAGGTTTTGAGTCGGAAGTGGTAGTACTGTGCCTGTAAGGAGTCTGGAGTGTTGAGGTGGTGAGTTCTCAGCAGTAGAGACAAGTAAAAGTATTTAGCCGCGATCGGGAGCGTCTGTCGGTGAAGGCGTGCAAATCTGAGAAGAACTCCCCTGCGGACGAAGCGCCTTAGAACTATCGATAGGGAAGATGAACGCGGTACAATCCCTTGTAAAGGAATTTTAAGGTTAAACCTCACCTCGTCGTTAGACAGCAGTCGTATTGAATCTGCCAAAGTAAGCTTATGAGTTTTGCGGAACTTGCAGCCCAGTTAAATGCTGGGACAATCTTACCAGAAGGGATTGTGATCTTTACTCTCCTCCTGGTTTTAGTGATTGATTTGATTTCAGGACGACGTTCGGCGTCGATTCTTCCCTATGTGGCGATCGCTGGTATTTTGGGTGCCGAAGTGGCACTGGTTTATCAGTGGGATGTCGCTAACCCCATCTCTTTTTTTGGTGGCTTTAATAGCGATGCCTTGAGCGTAGTGTTTCGCGGCATTATTGCCCTCTCTGCGGCGGTGACGATTTTGATGTCCATCCGCTATGTGCAGCAATCAGGCACGTCGTTAGCCGAGTTTATCAGCATTTTGCTTACCGCTACGGTGGGGGGCATGTTCCTCTCCGGAGCTGGTGAACTCGTGACGATTTATCTCTCCCTGGAAACCCTCAGTATCGCCTCTTACTTGATGACAGGCTATACAAAGCGTGACCCCCGTTCCAATGAGGCAGCATTGAAATACCTGCTGATTGGGGCGTCGAGTTCCGCCGTATTTCTCTATGGCATGTCTTTGCTTTATGGCTTATCGGGAGGAGAGACAAGACTCACAGCGATCGCGACTGGGATTGCGACGGCAAATATCGGTCAGCCCCTAGCTTTAGTGGTGGCGTTGGTATTTGCGATCGCTGGAATTGCCTTCAAAATCTCTGCTGTTCCCTTCCACCAGTGGACACCGGACGTTTATGAAGGTTCACCAACTCCGGTTGTGGCTTTCCTCTCCGTTGGTTCTAAAGCGGCGGGCTTTGCTCTAGCTATCCGGTTACTCGTTACGGCTTTCCCCTTGGTAAGCCAGGAGTGGCATTTTGTCTTCACTGCCCTTGCCGTCCTCAGTATGGTCTTGGGTAACGTGGTTGCCCTCACCCAAACCAGTATGAAGCGTCTACTGGCTTACTCCTCCATCGCTCAAGCTGGTTTTGTGATGATCGGTTTGGTAGCGGGTACTGATGCCGGGTACGCCAGTATGGTGTTCTACCTAATGGTCTACCTGTTCATGAACCTGGGCGGCTTTACCTGCGTGATTTTGTTCTCTCTGCGTACTGGAACCGACCAAATCAGCGAATACGCTGGTCTTTATCAAAAAGACCCTCTGTTAACCCTGGGTTTGAGCATTTGCTTGCTTTCCTTAGGTGGAATTCCGCCACTGGCTGGTTTCTTCGGCAAAATCTATCTCTTCTGGGCAGGTTGGCAAGCTGGGACTTATGGCTTGGTCTTGCTGGGACTGCTGACGACGGTGATTTCGATTTACTACTACATCCGTGTCGTCAGAATGATGGTAGTAAAAGAACCCCAAGAGATGTCGGATTCGGTGAAGAATTACCCAGAAATTCGCTGGAATTTGCCGGGGATGCGTCCCTTGCAGGTGGGGTTAATTGTGTCGGTGATTGCCACTTCTTTGGCAGGGATTTTGTCAAATCCTTTATTCACCCTGGCAAATGACTCTGTCACCCGCACTCCCATGCTACAAAAGCCTGTAGTAAGTGCCCAATTGCCGGAAAGGAGCGCTCAGGTATCAATACTAGGCAATTTTTTGAGAAAGAATTGAACTTGTAATGCGTGACTCGGCTTGCTAATGGCAAGAGCGCCAAGAAAGACAATTTAAGCGGTAGGGTGGGCAATGCCTCGCCCTACGTTTTTATTTTTAGAAGGGTCGCGATCGCTTTTCTCCCTCGGATGCCTTCAATGCAATAAGTAGGACGAAGTCAATAATTTAGAAATTACGTCAAACTCACTCCCCAAAAAATTACATTGCCAAAGGTTTAATTTCTTTTTGCCTACTTATTTATGAGTCAATTTAAAGAGTTTCAGCCCCTAGCGGCGATCGCCACTACTCCCGCTGCGGCCCAAAAATTACAGCCTCTACTTCAATCAGCCGGGGTAATGCTTTGGGTGCCGGAGTCCTTGAGTCATATCGAAGGAACCCAAATCTACAGCGGTTCCCTCAAAGAACACTTAGCAAAGATCTGGCATCAGTACCAGGGATTTATTTTTGGCTTGGCAACGGGGGCAGTGGTGCGGTTGATTGCGCCATTGTTGCAGCACAAGTCCCTTGATCCCGCTGTCGTCGTGGTAGATGATTCGGGTCAGTTTGCGATCAGCTTGTGTAGCGGGCATCAGGGAGGGGCGGATCGATTAGCCCAAGCGATCGCTCTACAACTGGGGGCAACACCTGTATTAACTGGGGCTGCAACTAATTTAGGCTTACCTGGTGTCGATATACTGGGAGTGCCCTTCGGCTGGCGGCGAGGCGGGGGTGATTGGACAGCCGTGAGTGCGGCGGTAGCAAGAGGGGAAGCCGTTCAAGTTATTCAAGAAGCAGGTTCCACCCTCTGGCAAGACCATTTGCCGGAAGGACATACTTTTTGTTTTGAGCAATCAGCCGTCCCTGCAAACGCCAAAATCTGGATCAGCCACAAAACCCCACCCCTCTCAACTGCCTCTGAACTCCCGGTCGTTCATTGGCATCCACGGGTATTATGGGTAGGAATTGGTTGCGAACGCGGGGTATCAAAGCAGCTAATTGCCACAGCAATTGAGCAGGTTTTTCGGGCAAACGATCTGGCAGAGGACGCGATCGCCGGAATTGCAACTATCGACATCAAAGCCGATGAGGTGGGAATCCTGGAACTTTGCCAGGAGCGGAATTTGCCCTTGCGAACTTTTTCGGCGCAAGTGCTGCGGGGGATGGATGTCCCAACGCCCTCAGCCGTTGTCGATCAAGAGGTAGGAACTCCTAGCGTAGCTGAGGCAGCCGCTTTAGTTGCAGCGAATCATGCCCCCCTACTGGTGACAAAACAAATCATCCGGGCTGACTCTCCCTCGGCTAAAGGTGGGGCAGTGACGGTAGCGATCGCCCAATCCCAACAGGAATATACTGGACGCACTGGGCAACTGTTGCTGATCGGTACAGGGCCAGGACGATTAGATCAGATGACGCCCGCCGCACAGACGGCTGTATCATCGGCAGATGTACTCATTGGCTACTCCCTCTACATCGACTTGATTAAGCTCCTGCTACGTCCTGGGCAGATTATCGAAGCCTTACCGATTACCCAGGAACGCCAACGGGCAGAACGAGCGATTGAGTTAGCAAATTGGGGCTTGACTGTGGCGGTTGTCTCTTCTGGAGACTGCGGCATTTATGGCATGGCGGGGTTGGTACTAGAAGAACTTCGCGCCCAAGGTTGGGATGGAAAAACTCCTGATGTGCAAGTGTTTCCAGGCATCTCAGCCTTGCAATCTGCGGCTTCCCGCGTCGGTGCGCCCTTAATGCATGACTTCTGTGCGATTAGCTTGAGTGACTTGTTGACGCCTTGGGAAGTGATCGAAAAGCGGTTAACAGCAGCCGCCCAGGCAGATTTTGTGACCGCTTTATATAATCCGCGATCGCGGACTCGAACCGAACAAATTGTCACCGCCAGAGAGATCTTCTTGAAACACCGCCACCCCGATACCCCCGTTGCGGTTGTGCGTTCAGCTTACCGAGAGGACGAGGAAGTTACCCTCACAACCTTAGATGAATTGCTCAACACGCCGATTGATATGCTTACCACCGTGCTAATTGGGAATCAAAGCACTCGCAATTATGCCCAATGGATGATCGCTCCTCGAGGCTACTTGGGTTTTGATACCGAAATTCGTTGATTTATCTTGATCTTGCCGCTCCACCGAATAGAAACTCTAACCCACTTGCCACAACCGTTAGCACAATTGAACCGAGCAAAGCAGGCAAAAAACCAGCTACGGTAAATCCAGGGGTTATGGCACCCGCGAGCCAAATGGCGATCGCATTAATCACAAACAGAAACAAACCCAAGGTGACAATGGTAAGCGGCAGTGTCAACACTACCAAAATCGGCTTGACAACGGCATTGATTAATCCCAACACCACCGCTGCCACGATGGCGGCAAAAAGTGATTGAATAGCAAACCCCGGTACTATATAACCTGTAATTATTAGTGCCACAGCCGTCAGTAGCCAAGTCAATAAGAAAGAAGGCATAACTTTTATTAAACAACTTCAACCAAGATTTTACCTACATTGCTGCCAAATTTCTTAAAATTATCGTTCTGCTTAATCTTACAAAAAAGAATAATCTAGAATTGGTGGTTAAACTTTTCATGAGAAACTAGACAAGTGGATTCGATATTTAATTTCTAATTAAACTTAAGTAGGACAAAGTAAATATTATTGGTTCGTAGTCAGGGCTAAATTTTTCAAAATTCGACCCTATCTCTTACTACAAACCCGTTTAAAAAGTTCTACACTGCTTTAGGTAATTGGATTTATTAGACCTCTTGCAAAAATGTACCAGACCCCTCCCCAACCCTCTCACAGGTGTAGG